>CAUAWV010000004.1 GCA_958433005.1 uncultured Collinsella sp.
TGCGTTTTGTTGGCGTTGGCCCTCTCTTGCTTATTACACCTCTTTTGTGCTCGCTACCCCCCGGGGGTCGGGATCGCGGTATCCGGACCCGCTTTTGGGGTTTGCCGGAAACCCGGTGGTCAAAAAAGGCCAAATATGAGTACTGTTACCAGTTTAGTGGCAGCCAAATGGCCTCCAAAATCGGTGCCAGCGGCCAAAAGTGCATCGATTTTCGTCCTTCAGAGTCGTGATCGGGCTCCAAACAAGGCGATTTTGCTGCTCTGGACCGGAAAATCGCTGCTACTAATTTGGTGACAGTACTCATATTTGGCCTTTTTTGACCACCGCCCCTTGGCCCAGGACAAAACGGGCCGCTCGAATCTTGGGGCGGGTCCATTTTCGGCTATCCTCAGCTTGCCAGTTCGAAAATGGATCCGCCCCAAGATTGAATCTTTATTTCAACTTTACACCTAGGTTTACAGCTGTCTTGTCAGCTGTAAACCTAGGTGTCATACTAAAGCCCCAAGATTCGCCAAAAGAGAGGGGCCTTGATGGCACAGAGCGCGAACATGGATGCGTCGGAGCTTGCACGCGATATCGCGGCCGGCCTAGCATCGGCAACGACGGCAACGGAGCGCGCGGCACTGGTGCCCGCAGAGCTCGTCGAGGCCATTCAGCAACTTAAAACCCAACGCGACGCGGTGATCCTGGCGCACTATTACGTGGCGCCCGAGGTTCAGGCTGTGGCCGATTACGTCGGCGACAGCTTCTACCTGGCAAAGCTTGCCAAGAGCCTGCCGCAGCAGACCATCGTGCTGTGCGGCGTGGAGTTTATGGGCGAGAGCGCCAAGCTGCTCAATCCCACCAAGACCGTGCTGCTGCCCGAGCCGGGCGCGGACTGTCCCATGGCGCACATGGTCAAGCGCGAGACGGTCGATGCGGCGCGCGCCGAGTACGGCGACGACCTGGCCGTGGTCTGCTACGTCAACTCCACGGTCGAGATCAAGAGCTGGAGTGACGTGTGCGTTACCAGCTCAAACGCCGTCAAGATCGTCTCCGAGCTGCCGCAGCAGCACATCTTGTTCATTCCCGACCAGAACCTGGGCCGCTTCGTAGCCGAGCAGGTGCCCCAAAAGCACGTCATCCTCAACAACGGCTACTGCCCGCGCCATCACATCATCACCGTCGAGCAGATCGTTGACGCGACGGAGGCCCACCCCGACGCGCTCGTGCTGGCGCATCCTGAGTGCAAGGCCGACGTCTTGGCCGAGGCCGACTACATCGGCTCCACCGCCGGCATCATCAAGTACGCCGAGGAGTCCGACGCGAGCGAGTTCATTATCGTGACGGTCCGCGGCGTGCTCTACGAGCTCGAGCGCCGCTGCGAGGGCACCGGCAAAAAGTTCTACTTCCCCGCGGTGCAGCCCACCTGCGTCAACATGGATCTCATCACGCTCGAAAAACTCGTGCGCTGCCTGGAGACGGGCGAGGGCGAGGTGCAGATCGGCGTGTCGGACGAGGCCGCCGACCAGGCCAAACTTACGCTCGACCGCATGCTCGAGTACGCGGCGCGCTAAGCCAATGTGACATGAGGGACAGTCCCTTATGTCACATAACAAGGGAGAGGATTCCTGTGGAAACCAAACAATACCCCGACATGGAGTGCGACGTTGTCATTGCCGGTTGCGGCGTGGCGGGCCTGTACGCGGCCCTCAATCTGCCGACGAGCACGCGCGTGATCATGCTCTCCAAGGGCGCTGTCGACGAGTGCGATTCGATGCTCGCGCAGGGCGGCATTTGCGTGCTGCCCGAGGGCTCGGACTACGATGCCTTCTTTGAGGACACCATGCACGCCGGCCACTACGAGAACCGCCGCGAGAGCGTCGACATCATGATCCGCTCGAGCCGCTCGGTCATCAACGACCTGCTGGCGATGGGCGTGGACTTTGAGCGCAAGGCCGACGGCAGCCTCGACTTTACCCGCGAGGGTGCGCACAGCCGCCCCCGCATTGCCTTCCATGCCGACATTACGGGCAAGGAGATCACGACCAAGCTGCTTCAGGCCGTTCGCAAACTGGATAACGTGCAGATTTTGGAGCACGTGGCCATGACCGACATCCTGACGGGCGAGCGTGACGGCGCCACGGTGTGTGCCGGTGTCGTCGCCGTTCCCGTGGACGAGGACAACTCGGTCCGCCCCGCCGACGAGCTGATAAATGCCGCCGAGGGCGCGCATGCCGGCGAGCCGTTTAAGATCCATGCCCGCCACACGCTGTGGGCAACGGGCGGCATCGGCGGCATATACGACCACTCGACCAACTATCCGCAGCTCACGGGCGATGCCTGCTACATCGCTCAGGAGCATGGCATTAAGATGGAGCACCTGGACTACGTGCAGATCCACCCCACGGGACTGTTCTCGCCGCAGCCAGGCCGCACCTTCCTGATCAGCGAGAGCTGCCGCGGCGAGGGCGCGATTTTGCTCAACGCCGCCGGTGAGCGCTTTACCGACGAGCTTCAGCCGCGCGATGTGGTCGCTGCCGCTATTCGCGAGCAGATGAAGCGGGACGGTACCGAGCACGAGTGGCTGAGCTTTGCCCCCGTCGAGCGCGATGTAGTGACCGGGCACTTTGCCAACATTCGCGCACGCTGCTTGGAGGACGGCCGCGACATCTTGGACGAGCCCATCCCCGTTACGCCTACGCAGCACTACTTTATGGGCGGCGTGTGGGTCGACAAGGACGGCCGCACCTCGATGCCCGAGCTCTACGCAGCCGGTGAGACGGCCTGCAACGGCGTGCACGGCAAGAATCGCCTGGCTTCCAACAGCCTGCTCGAGGCGCTGGTCTGGGGTCGTCGCGCCGCGTGGTACATGCGCACCGGCGAGTCGCTCGCCGTGGAGCAGGCGGGCGAGCCCGCGCTCGACGGGCGTCATCGCGCCCTGAGCGCCGACTCCCTGGCAATCGATGATTTGGCCCGTGCCGCCGGCACGCAGGCCGTGGAGGAGTAGACCATGAATCCCATTACCATGAAGCTCGTCGTCGATGATCTGATTCTGCAGGCTCTACGCGAGGACATTACGTTTGAGGACGTGAGCACGGCGAGCGTGTGCCCCACGGCGCGCCCCGCCACGGTGGAGCTCATCGCCAAGGCCGATGGCATCATCGCGGGCTTGGATGTGTTCGCCCGCACCTTTGAGCTGCTGGATTCGCAGAGCTCGGTGCTGTTTGATGTTGCCGACGGTGACGAGGTGCACGCCGGCGACCACGTGGGCCAGGTGCGCGGCGATGCGCGCGTGCTGCTTTCGGGCGAGCGCGTGGCGCTCAACTACCTGCAGCGCATGAGCGGTATCGCTACCTATACGCACAGAATGGCAGCGGCGCTCGAGGGTACCAAGACCGTGCTTGTCGACACACGCAAGACCACGCCGGGCATGCGCGTTTTCGAGAAGGCGGCGGTTGAGATCGGCGGCGGCAGCAACCATCGCTACAACCTGTCGACGGCCGTCATGCTCAAGGACAACCACATCGACGCCGCCGGTGGCGTGGCGCGCGCGATTGAGATGGCGCGCGCCCATGCATCGTTTACCACGACGGTCGAGATCGAGTGCGAGAACCTGGACATGGTGCGCGAGGCCGTGGAAGCCGGCGCCGACATCATCATGTTCGACAACATGACCCACGACGACATGGCCGCCGCTATCGAGCTTATCGCCGGTCGCGCCAAGACTGAGTGTTCGGGCAATGTGGACGCCAGCAATATTCGCGCCCTGGCCGATCTGGGCGTCGACTTTATTAGCTCGGGCGCGCTGACACACTCCGCCCCGATCCTCGACCTCTCGCTTAAGCACCTGCGTCTGCTGGACGGTAAATAATGAACGCCCGCGAGCGCCGTCGTGCCATCATGGGCGTGCTCGAGGGAGCCAGGGAGCCCGTTTCGGGCAGCGCACTTGCCCGCGAGGTTGGCGTGAGCCGCCAGGTCGTGGTTCAGGATATTGCCCTGTTGCGCGCCGATGGGCACGATGTCGTGGCAACCAACCGCGGCTACGTGCTGCAGGAGGCCCCCAGCAGCCCCGCCGTGCCCACGCGCTTGGTCAAGGTTCGCCACAGCGTGGAGCAGGCAGGCGATGAGCTCACGAGTATCGTCGACGCCGGCGGCGCCGTGCTCAACGTGATCGTCAATCACCGCGTGTACGGTAAGATCACGGCCGACCTGGACATTCGCAATCGTCGCGATGTTGAGCGCTACCTGCACGATATCGAGAGCGGCAAGAGCTTTCCACTACTAACGGTGACGAGCGGCTATCACTTCCACCGCATTGCGGCAGAGGATGAGCAAACCCTCGACGAGATCGAGGCCATACTCAAGGAGAAAGGCTATTTGGCAGACCTGATGCCCTACGAGGACGATCTGTCGTAGCCGATGCTGCAAACGTCCCTAAGCGGCAATCTGACGTTCAATCGTCGGTCGCGTACCAAAGTACGCTTCCCTCCTCTTTCACGTCACCTTGCTCGCTTAGGGACGTTTTCGCTGACGTGAGCTCAACCTGCGATGGTGCCTAATTGGTTATCCGCACAAAAAAGGAGGCCTCCGCGGCGATGCGGAGGCCTCCTTTTTTGTGCACGGTGTACTTTTGAGTGTGCAAGTGCGGGAGTTGTTACTCCTCGACGATCTCGGTGATCGCGCCAGCGGGGCAAGCGTCCTGGCAAGCGCCACAGGCGACGCAGGAGTCCTCGTCAGCGACGGTGGCGACGTCCTGGAGCTCCAGAACGCCAGCGGGGCAGGAGTCGACGCAAACGCCACAAGCGATGCACTCGTCGGCATCAATTACGGGATGAGCCATGGTAGTTTCCTCTCTGTTGACCGACGCTACAGGCGATGCGCGTCGGTTTGATTCGGGCAAAAACATACCACGGGAGCGACCGTTTGCAATACCCTCTGACCGGCATCTTCATACCGTTCGCCGAGTATGCCACGGCTTACTAAAAAACATGCAGGTGAGGCCGTTGAGCTGCGCAAATGTTAGCTACAGGTGACTTGAAATATAGGGCGATTGAGCGTGTTTGCGGAAACCGCATCCCGTAATCCACGTCCAAAACGGGACACGGTTTCCGGTTGGACCGCCCGGCGGAAACTGCGTCCCGGAATTTACGCTCAGACTGGGTCGCGCTTCCCCCGGGGTCGCTCCAAGGCCCCCCGTACGGCTTCAGGCTCACACCTCAGTCAACTCTACATAGATCTCAATAGATCTGCCGAGAACTCAATCAGCGCATCTACCTGCGCATTTAAGAACCTAAACTCTCAGCAATAAGAAATCTTATATGAATTGACTTAGATTTTGTATATTCCAGCCCATAAGGGGATACACTACATCCTGAAAGACAAGCCGAAGCGCCGCGCGACAGACCGTCGAGGCGACGCGAACGCAAAAGAGAGAGGGAATTTCTAATGAGTAAGATTCTTGGTATCGACCTTGGTACTACTAACTCCGCCATGGCCGTTCTCGAGGGCGGTTCTCCGACCATTATCGTGAACGCCGAGGGCGACCGCACCACCCCGTCCGTCGTGGGCTTCCGTGCCGACGGCGACCGCGTTGTGGGTAAGGCCGCTAAGAACCAGGCTGTCACCAACCCCAAGAACACCGTGTTCTCCATCAAGCGCTTCATGGGCCGCAAGTACTCCGAGTGCACCTCCGAGATCAAGACCGTGCCGTATGAGGTCAAGGAGGGCCAGGGCGGCCGTGCCGTCGTCGACATCGAGGGCAAGGACTACACCGCCGAGCAGGTGAGCGCCATGACGCTCGCAAAGATGAAGGCCGACGCCGAGAAGTATCTGGGCGAGACCGTCACCGACGCCGTCATCACCGTCCCGGCCTACTTCAACGACGCCCAGCGTCAGGCCACCAAGGATGCCGGTAAGATCGCCGGCCTCAACGTCAAGCGTATCGTCAACGAGCCGACCGCTGCTGCTCTGGCCTATGGCCTGGACAAGCAGGGCACCGACCAGCGCATTCTGGTCTTCGACCTGGGCGGCGGCACCTTCGACGTCTCCATCCTCGACCTCGCCGACGGCGTGTTTGAGGTTCTGTCCACCTCGGGCGACAACCACCTGGGCGGCGACGACTGGGATCAGCGCGTCATCGACTGGATGGCCGACAAGTTCCAGCAGGAGAACGGCGTCGACCTGCGTCAGGACCCCATGGCCCTGCAGCGTCTGAAGGAGGCCGCCGAGAACGCCAAGAAGGAGCTCTCCGCCGCCCAGCAGACCACCATCAACCTGCCGTTCATTACCATGAACCAGTCCGGCCCGCTGCACCTCAACTACACGCTGACCCGCGCCGAGTTCGAGAAGATCACCCGCGACCTGCTCGAGCGCTGCAAGCAGCCTGTCACCAACGCCCTGCGTGACGCCAAGCTTAAGCTCTCCGATTTGACCGAGGTCATCCTCGTCGGCGGCTCCACCCGTATGCCCGCCGTCCAGGAGCTCGTCAAGACCATGACCGGCAAGCAGCCCAACATGTCCGTGAACCCCGACGAGGTCGTTGCCGACGGCGCTGCCGTCCAGGGCGGCGTGCTCACCGGCGACGTCGAGGGCATCCTGCTGCTCGACGTTACCCCGCTGTCGCTGGGCGTCGAGACCATGGGCGGCATCATGACCAAGATGATCGACCGCAACACCACGATCCCGACCTCCAAGACCGAGGTCTACTCCACCGCTGCCGACAACCAGACCAGCGTCGAGATCAACGTGCTCCAGGGCGAGCGCGAGCTTGCCCGCGATAACAAGTCGCTCGGTAAGTTCCAGCTGACCGGTATCCCGGCTGCCCGCCGCGGTGTGCCGCAGATCGAGGTCACCTTCGACATCGACGCCAACGGCATCGTCAAGGTCTCTGCTAAGGACAAGGGCACCGGCAAGGAGCAGCAGATCACCATTTCCGGCTCCACCGCGCTTTCCGACGACGAAGTCGATCGCATGGTCAAGGACGCCGAGGCCCATGCCGAGGAGGACAAGAAGCAGAAGGAGGAGGTCGAGGTCCGCAACCAGACCGACAGCCTGTGCTACTCCACCGAGCAGACCCTCAACGAGCTGGGCGACAAGGTTTCCGCCGATGTGAAGTCCAAGGCCGAGACCGCTATCGCCGACGCCAAGAAGGCGCTCGAGGGCTCTGACGTCGAGGCCATCAAGGCCGCTGGCGAGTCCCTGCAGTCCGTGGCCTACGAGCTGGCCCAGGTTGTCTACGCCGACGCTCAGCAGCAGACCGACGGTGCCGCCGGCGCCCAGCCTGCCGACGATGACGTGGTCGACGCCGACTACGAGGTTGTGGACGACGAGGACAAGTAATCATGTCCGCCCGTAAAGCTCGCACGGAGGCGGCTGCCGCTGGCGCCGCCCCCGTTGACTCTGAGGAGAAGGACGTGAAGATTCCCGTAGAGGCCGTCGACGATACCGAGGCCAACGAGGCCCCGGCCGCCGAGGCTGCCGAGAACCAGGTAGAGGATTCCAACAAGGAGGCGACGATGACCGAGGACGAGATGGTGGAAGCCGCTATCCGCGCCGGTGAGGAAGCCGCCGACAACGACTTTAAGCTCAAGTTCGAGCAGGCCCAAAAGGAGCTTGCCGACGTGCGCAGCGAGCTCGATGCTGCGGCAGAGGCCCAGAAGGCCGCCGAGGACAAGGCAAAGGACGCCACCGAGCGTACCGCCCGTCTGCAGGCCGACTGGGAGAACTTCCGTCGCCGCACTGCCAACGAGCGTATCGCCGAGCGCGAGCGCGCGACCGAGAAGCTTGTCACCGCGCTGTTGCCGGTGGTTGACGATATCGAGCGTGCAATCGACCATGCCCGTAGCCAGGAGCTTTCCGACGACTTTAAGCAGTTCGTCGATGGCGTTGATGCGGTACATGCCAAGCTGCTCGATGTGTTTGCGCACGAGGGCGTTGAGCCCATCGACCCCAAGGGCGAGGCGTTCGATCCGCTCGAGCACCAGGCTGTGGGTCGCGTCGAGGACGCATCGCAGTACGACGAGACCGTCAACGACGTGTACCAGAAGGGCTACCGCATGGCGGACCGCATCCTGCGCTCCGCGATGGTGACGGTGACCTACGGTGGCGAGAAGCGCCCCGCACCGGAGCCCGAAGCGGCGCCCGAGGATGCTACGGCCGATACGGCCGAGAGCACCGAGGAGTAATTGAGAAGGGCCCCGGGGCAACACCCGGGGCCCTTTCTGGCCAAGTGCCATATGAAAGCATGAGCCGCCGTCTGCTGGGCGGCGGATGAAACAGGAGAGGAGCTACGATGGCTGCAGGCAAAACCTTCTATGACATCCTGGGCGTATCCAAGAGCGCCTCCGACAAAGAGATCAAGAGCGCGTTTCGCAAGCTCGCGCAAAAATATCACCCCGATGCCGGCGGCGACGAGGCCAAGTTTAAGGAGATCAGCGAGGCCTACGAGACGCTTTCGGACGAGAAGAAGCGCAAAGAGTACGACCAGATGCTCATGTTCGGCGGCATGCCGGGCGCGGGCGGCGCGTATGGCGGCGGCTACGGTGCCGGCGCGGGCGCCAGCGGCTGGGGCGATATCTTCGACAGCATCTTCAGCGGCAATGGCGCCTGGGGTAGCGATTGGGGCTCGGGCTTTGCCGGGGCTGCGGGCGCTGCCGGTGCCGGCGCGGGTCGCAGCCGCGCTCGCAAGGGCGGCGACCTATCGCTGACCGTCGATGTGACGGCCGAGGACGCGTTTCGCGGCGTGACGCACAAGGTCACCTATCGCATTCCCTCGACAGGCGAGCAGCAGACCATCACGGTCTCGGTGCCCGCGGGCGCGGTCGATGGCGGCAAGCTACGCTACAAGCGTCGCGGCGAGTATGGCGTTGCGGGTGGCGAGCGCGGCGACCTGGTCGTGACCACGCATGTGGAGGAGCACCCGCTGTTCAAGCGCAAAGGCGCCGACGTGACCATGGAGGTACCGGTCTCGGTCTACGAGGCGGCGCTCGGCTGCACGGTGGATGTGCCCACGCCCGGCGGCGCGACGGTTCGTCTGAAGGTGCCCGCTGGCACCCAGACGGGCAAGAAGTTCCGCTTTAAGGAGATGGGTGCGCCCGACGTTAAGCACCGTGGCCGCACAGGCGCGCTGCTCGTCGAGATCAAGGTGCAGGTCCCCACGAACCTGTCCGACGATGAACGCGATGCCATGACCAAGCTGCGCGAGGCCGACACGCGCGACTATCGCGAGAAGGTCAATCGTTACAAGGCGACGTACTAGGGCGGTCGCGGCGCACGCCCACGCCCGCGGGCTTATGATGGACGATAACGAGACGGAAAGGGGTCAGGTAGCATGGCCGAGGACAATAGGAACAAACCGCTGTACATGATCAGCGTGGCGGCCGAGCTGACCGGCATGCACCCGCAGACTCTGCGCGTCTACGAGTCCAAGGGCTTGGTGAACCCCCAGCGCTCGGGCGGCAACACGCGTCTGTATTCGCGTGCCGATATCGAGCGCCTGGAGCTCATCAACCAGCTGACTGACGAGGGCATCAACCTTGCCGGCGTGGTGCGCATCCTCGATATGAAGGAGCGTGCCGAGGAGCGCGAGCGCGAGAACGAAAAGCTCCGCGCCCGCGTGCGCCAGCTCGAGGACGAGCTGCACGAGTATAAGATGCAGAAGAAGATCACCGCCCTGGCCCCGCGCGACGGCTCGGTCAACCCCGAGCAAGTCATGCGCAAACTGCTGGGCACGGGCGGCGACCTGTAGGCACTCATTGGGGACAGACTTAAATGAGTACCTGCAGAATGAGAGTGGATAATCTCCCGTTTTTTGCCTGTTTGCAGGCTCAAAGTGGGAGATTATCCACTCTCGTCATTTGAGCGTCTAAGTCTGCCTCCCCAGGACCTAACTCGTCCTCTGCTTTACTGAGATAAAGTGAACGCAGAGATTCGTAACCCACTCGCAACCGTTCTATGGCACGATATTGAACGAATGTATGCTATGCGCCCAAATCTTTTGGGCAGAGTGGGAGACAGTATGGTCAAGCTGTACGAGGACGGCATCTACCTGCGCGGCGGCAGCGAGGTTGTGCCTGCGGCCGAGGCTGCCGAGCGCGGTATTACGCAGACACCCGAGGATGCCAAGCGCGGCACCATCGCGTATTCGATCCTCCAGGCACACAATACGTCGGGCGACCCCGAGGCACTCAAGATTCGCTTCGATGCCATGGCGAGCCACGACATCACCTTTGTCGGCATCATCCAGACGGCGCGCGCTTCGGGCATGGAGCAGTTCCCGCTGCCTTACGTGCTCACCAACTGCCATAACTCGCTGTGCGCCGTGGGCGGCACCATCAATGAGGACGACCACGTCTTTGGCCTTTCCGCAGCCAAGAAGTACGGCGGCATCTTCGTTCCGCCGCACATCGCCGTCATCCACTCCTTTATGCGCGAGAACTTCGCCGGTTGCGGCAAGATGATCCTGGGTTCCGACTCGCACACCCGCTATGGTGCCCTGGGTACCATAGCCGTGGGCGAGGGCGGCGGCGAGTTGGCAAAGCAGCTGCTGCGCGACACCTACGATGTCGCCTATCCCGGCGTCGTGGCCATCTACCTCACGGGCGCCCCGCGCCCCGGCGTCGGCCCGCACGACGTGGCGCTCGCCATCATTCGCGCCGTCTTTGCCAAGGGCTACGTCAAGAACAATGTCATGGAGTTTGTGGGCCCGGGCATCGCGAGCATGACGACCGACTACCGCAACGGCGTTGACGTCATGACCACCGAGACCACCTGCCTGTCGAGCATCTGGGCCACCGACGAGGACACGCACGCGTTTTTGACCATGCACGGCCGCGGCGACGACTATCGCGAGCTCAAGCCCGCCGATGTCGCCTACTACGACGGTTGCGTCGAGGTCGACCTGTCGAGCATCAAGCCCATGATCGCACTGCCGTTCCATCCTTCCAACGGCTTTGAGATCGACGAGCTCAACGAGAACCTCGAGGACATCCTGCACGAGGTGGAGCTCGAGGCCGCCAAGATCGGCGAGGGCAAGACGCACTTTAGCCTGCTCGACAAGATCGTCGACGGCAAGCTGCACGTGCAGCAGGGCGTTATCGCCGGCTGCTCGGGCGGCAACTATGACTCCGTGGTCCAGGCTGCCCGCGTGCTCAAGGGCGCCAATACCGGCTGCGGCGAGTTCTCGCTGTCGGTCTATCCCACGAGCCAGCCCGTGGCGCTCGAACTTACACGCCGCGGCTACATCTACGACCTCATGGAGGCCGGCGCAATCGTGCGCACGGCATTCTGCGGCCCGTGCTTCGGCGCCGGCGACACGCCCGCCAACAACGGCCTTTCGATCCGTCACACCACGCGCAACTTCCCCAACCGCGAGGGTTCCAAGCCGGGTAATGGCCAGCTGAGCGCCGTGGCCCTGATGGACGCCCGCTCCATTGCGGCAACGGCTGCCAACGGCGGCGTCCTGACGCCGGCGACCGACCTGCCCGAGGACACTTGGGACGAGGCCTGCGAGTACACCTTTGACGACGCGCCGTACAAGAAGCGCGTGTACTGGGGCTTTGGCAAGGCGGAGCCTGCCGACGAGCTGGTCGAAGGCCCCAACATCAAGCCGTGGCCCGCGATGGAGCCGCTCGGCGACGACATCCTGCTCAAGGTTTGCTCCAAGATCATGGACCCGGTCACCACGACCGACGAGCTCATTCCCTCGGGCGAGACGAGCTCCTTCCGCTCCAACCCGCTGGGCCTGGCTGAGTTTACGCTGAGCCGCCGCGACCCGGCCTACGTGGGTCGCTCCAAGGAGGTCGACGCTGTGGAGAAGCGTCGCGTTGCCGGCGAGTCCGCGGGCGACCTGGCGGCGTTCGATGCCGAGCTTGCCGGTGTGTTTGAGGCGCTGGCCGGCGCGGGTGTCGCGGCCGATGCCAAGGCGACCGAGTTCGGTTCCATGATTTACGCCAAGAAGCCTGGCGACGGCAGCGCCCGCGAGCAGGCCGCGAGCTGCCAGCGCGTAATTGGCGGCCTGGCCAACATCGTCCACGAGTACGCCACCAAGCGCTATCGCTCCAACGTGATGAACTGGGGCATGGTGCCCTTCCAGATGGAGGCCGAGCCCAACTTTGAGGTGGGCGATTACGTCTTTGTGCCGGGTATCCGTGCCGCGCTCGATGGCGACCTGAAGGACATCGCCGCCTACGTGGTGCGCGCCGATGGTGCGGTCGATCAGATTGAGCTCTACATTGCCGATATGACGGCAGAGGAGCGTGCCATCGTCAAGGCCGGCTGCCTGATCAACTACAACAAGTTCAAGGCCGCTGCCGAGTAGCGCACTTAATTGTCCGCCCGGGGCTTACCCTTTCCCGCCCGCTCACGCGCTTCGCGAGGGCCGCGTTCGGGAAAGGGTAAGCCCCGGGCTACATTTCTGCGTTCTCGTTGGGTCTTGAGGGACGCTAATAAATAGACTTGCTTGATGCCGCCTCTGTTATCGGGGCGGCTTCTTTTTGTTGAAAACCACCACAAAGGGGGCAGGCACCTTTGTGGTGGTGGGGACGAGCTCGATGCTGTTGTGATCGTTGAGCGGCATGTTAATGGGCGGCTCTACAGAATTTCATCTGGGCTGGCGGGTTTGGTTGTTTTGGGGATGCCGAGTTTGGATGACGCGAAATCGTCAACATTGTCCTTAATTCCGTCTTTGGTGTAGACAGTGACCATATAGGTGCTGTGTCCGAATTCGCCCTTGTCGCGTGTTGCCCAGGCATCCCAGTAGGCGGCCCCGTTTCGCCCTTTGATTTTTCCGACACGGCGGAGTTCTGTTCGCTTTAATTTCTGGTTGCTATAGATGGTTCGACCGGCCTCCTCGGTGAGCCCGCACTGTCCAAGCATCTTGTCGAGGACTTGGTTCATGTGGCGCTCATCGGTGTTTGGTGCGTAGTCGTAGGCGAGGGTGATGAAGTCGAGTGGCTGGTCGTCGATTAGATAGTTTAGCGTCTGAGGTCCAAGGCAGAAATAGGGGGAGCATCCGTCGATCTGACCGAGCAGTGGCAACTTTGACTGCCAACTTCCGGTGGGAATTCCATCTTCGTAAAACACGCCGCGACAGATAAAGGAGAGCGAGGTGGCACGCGAGCCGGCGTCGACCATTCCGCATAAATCGAAGGGCGAGGTGATACCAAGGGAAAAGGGCGTGATGACGATAAGGAAGAGCATCACGATGGGTATGGCGAGAATGGCGATGACGTTGCGACCGGTGGAATGAGGCGGCTTCATATGCGCTCCTCGAGACAAAGATCTGTTGAGGATAGGCAGAAATGGATATGTTCAGAGAGCAATTCAAGTTTAATCTCATTGCGCGAGATGGTCGACCGTTAGCGTCGAAAACCACCACAAAGGTGCCTGTCCCCTTTGTGGTGGTGAGGAGCGCGCGGCTTCTTTTGGTAATAGTGTTAGCTGGCGGTATCATTAGTGCAGGTGGCGAAGGTTTGCATTGTGGGGTGTTTTGCCGTGAGCCGTTCTGCCCGTATTGGATTGATTGTCTTGGCGCTTGCGATCGCTGTGGTTGGCGCGGGCGCTGTCGGTATGGCATTTCTACCTGCTGCGGTGACGGAGCCGGTGGTCAAGCCTGTGACTCAATCTGTCGAACTTCTGACCGGCGACGACAAGCCCGAGACCATTACCGTTGATTTTGATGAGCAGCCGGCTGTGCTGGGTATTAGCAATTATCCGCGTATTCAGCTTGGGGCCATGCGCTATACCACGGATACAAGCCTGATCGATAGGGCGTCCGAGCTACTCAAGGGCAAAACATTTAAGCGTTGGTACGGATATGCGTCCTATCGGGCAAAAGCGAACGACATGGTTGGCGGATGCCACTCGTCCATCGAGCTGGACACTGCAAACGGCGCAAAGTTATGTGATGTCTCGTACGATCCGGGCTACGAGGGCAATGAGGGTCCGGGCATCTACATCATGGACGGCGATGTCGCCTATGTCATGGAGGGCGACCAGACCGAGCTCAACGATTTTATGGGTCAGTGTATCCAAGATGCCTATAAACAGACCTGCTTGCCTGACCCGCAGACTGCACGCGATAGTGGGTCTGCCCGTACATGGCTGTTCGAGGATGAGATGCCCTGGACCGTCGAATCGGGAAGTACGGGTTCGGCGAAGGAGTAGAGACCGCGACCACCACAAAGGTGCCTGTCCTCTTTGTGGTGGTTTTCGGTCTGTCTCGATCTGTAACATCTAGGATCAAAAATGGCTGCTAGATGTTACAGATCGAGACGGTAGCGCGCCTGGGCAGCGGCGGGCTGACATCTCAGTACCCTATCCGTAATTCACTCAGAAAATCTTATATATAGAGACTTAGATTTGTGTATAAGATCGCGTAAAGCTGGCAACAATACTTCTCGAACAACGTGAAGCCGCCCCGTAGGGCGGCCGCCCCAAGAGAGGTGATTCCATGAGAATCGATAAGCTAGCAATGACGTCGCGCGAGGCGCTGCAGACCGCCATGAGCACGGCTGCCGATGCACAGGCCGGCGCGGTGGAGCCGATCCACCTGCTGTCTGCCCTGCTCGGTGCCGGCGAGCGCAATATCTCCGTGATCATCGAGCGCATCGGTGCCGACCCGGCTCAGCTCGCACGCTCCACACAAGATGCCATCGACCATGCGCCCAAGGTGTCGGGCGAGGGTCAGCAGATGGGCCTGTCCAACGAGCTCGTTCGCGTGATCGAGAAGGCCGAGAAAAAGGCCACCAAGATGGGCGACAGCTTTGTGGTGACCGAGCATCTGCTGATGGCACTTGCCGAGGACAAGGGTGAGGCGGGTCGCGTGCTGCGTGGCGCCGGCGTGACCAAGGAGCGCATCGAGCAAGTCTACGAGGAACTGCGCGGCGATGACCGCGTGACGTCTGCCGAGGACAAGACGCAGTTTGAGGCGTTGGAGCAGTACGGTCGCAACATCTGCGATCTGGCTCGCGCCGGCAAGCTCGACCCGGTCATCGGCCGTACCGACGAGATCCGTCGTACTATTCAGGTTCTGTCCCGCCGCACCAAGAACAACCCCGTGCTTATCGGCGAGCCGGGCGTCGGCAAGACGGCCATCGTCGAGGGCATTGCTCAGCGAATCGTGGCCGGCGACGTACCGAGCACCCTGCGCGACCGCGACCTCATCGAGCTCGACATGAGCGCGCTGGTCGCCGGCGCCAAGTACCGCGGCGAGTTCGAGGACCGCTTGAAGGCCGTGCTCAAGGAAGTCCAAAAGTCCGAAGGCAAGGTCATCCTGTTCATCGATGAGCTCCACACCATCGTGGGCGCGGGTGCCACCGAGGGCTCCATGGACGCCGGCAACATCCTGAAGCCGGCGCTTGCCCGTGGCGACTTGCACGCAATCGGCGCGACTACGCTCGACGAGTATCGCAAGTACATCGAGAAGGACGCGGCACTCGCCCGTCGTTTCCAGACCGTGATGGTCTCCGAGCCCACCGTCGAGGACACCATCTCGATCCTGCGTGGCCTCAAGGAGAAGTACGAGATCTTCCACGGCGTGCATATCACCGATAGCGCGCTCGTGGCGGCCGCCGACCTCTCCGATCGCTACATCGCCGACCGCTTCCTGCCCGATAAGGCCATCGACCTGGTTGATGAGGCGGCAAGCCGCCTGCGCATGGAGCTCGACAGCATGCCGGTCGAGATCGATGCCACCACGCGTCAGCTCACCCAGCTGCAGATCGAGGAGCAGGCGCTCATGAAGGAGACCGACGACGCCTCCAAGGAGCGTCTGGAGGCCCTGCGCCAAGAGATTGCCGAGGTCCAAGAAAAGCTCAACGTGCAAAAGGCCGGCTGGCTCAACCAGAAGAACGCCATCGACCACGTGCAGGAGCTCAAGGGACAGCTCGACGAGGCCAAGAGCGAAGAGGAGCGTGCGACGCGCAACGGCGACCTGGGCCGTGCGTCCGAGCTGCGCTACTCCGTGATTCCGGGCCTGCAGCAGCAGATTCAGGATTCCGAGGCTGCGCTCGAGGCGCAAAAGCAGCAGGACGGCGAGGGCCTCAACGAGCAGGTGACCTCCGATGAGATCGCTGAGGTCGTGAGCGCTTGGACCGGCGTGCCCGTCTCCAAGATGATGCAGGGCGAGCTCGACAAGCTGAAGGGCTTGGAGGGCGAGCTGCATAAGCGCGTCATCGGCCAGGACGAGGCGGTCTCCGCTGTCGCCGCGGCCGTGCGTCGCAGCCGTGCGGGCCTCTCCGATCCGGACAAGCCCATCGGCAGCTTCTTCTTCCTGGGCCCCACCGGCGTGGGCAAGACCGAGCTCGCCAAGGCGCTTGCCGAGTGCCTGTTCGATGACGAGCGTGCGCTCGTGCGTATCGACATGTCCGAGTACATGGAGAAGTTCAGCGTCCAACGTCTGATCGGTGCGCCTCCGGGATACGTGGGTTACGACGAGGGCGGCCAGCTTACCGAGGCCGTGCGCCGTCGTCCGTACTCCGTGATTTTGCTCGACGAGATGGAGAAGGCTCATCCGGATGTCTTTAACGTGCTGCTGCAGGTGCTTGATGACGGCCGTCTGACCGATGGCCAGGGTCGCCAGGTGTCCTTCAAGAACACGATCATCATCATGACGTCTAACGTGGGCTCCAAGGCCATCGCCGATCTGTCCGGTAAGGACGAGGAGGAGATGCGCCATCAGGTCGACGCCGCCATGGCTCAGACCTTCCGCCCCGAGTTCCTCAACCGTATCGACGATATCGTGGTGTTCCATCCGCTCGGCATGGCGCAGATCGAGAAGATCGTCGACATCCAGCTTGCCGACGTCCGCGCGCGTCTGGCCAAGGAGCGCATGACGCTTGCCATCACCCCGGCGGCCAAGCAGATGCTCGCCGTGGGTGGCCTGGACCCCGTGTTCGGTGCCCGTCCGCTCAAGCGCCTGGTCCAGCGCGAGGTCGTGGACGCCATCGCCGCCGCCATCATCGACGGTACGGTGCGCGAGGGCGATCAGGTGACGGTCGATGCCGACAAGGACGGCGGCTTTACCGTCGTGTGCGACAACACGCCGTCTGCTACCTACGAGGTCCCCGACGCCGAGTAGATTTATGGGACATGCCTTAAAATCTGCCAGCCGTCTCTAAACGCCAAGGGCGGCGGATCCAATTGGGTCCGCCGCCCTTTTTCGTGCGACAATCGATAATGTTGAACACGATTGCATGGCAAGGAGATATGCAGATGATAGACAAGAACAAGACGAATGCGCCGGTCGCCAACGCCGCGCCGGCCGCACCCAAGCCTGCACCCAAGCCTGTGCCCAAGCCGCGCGACCCCTACATCCGTGCCGAGAACGAGGATGACGACGGCTACGATCCTTATAGCGATCGTCGCCCCGAGCGCGAGCCCCTCTTCGAAGCCGACCCCTGGCGTTAAGTAGCTCATTTGGGACGGGGCTTTTTTAGCTACTTTGTTTTCGGCTAGAGGCGTTCATGCCTGCCCCCCTCGGCCGCTCGATATCCTCCGGGAGGGGCCACTAATAGAAAACTTGCTTATCCATTAATCAAGATACGCATAATCTTGCTCTCCTGCTAATCAAGAATCGTTATAATCTTGATTAGCAGGAGAGCAAGATTGGAGAATTATGGCATTCAACGACTTGGTGGCTCAAAAAATAAAGGACTTTGAGCAACAGGGGATTCCGCAGGTCTTTGAGCGCGACCTTGATCTGGGCAACCCGCAGGAGCCAAAGCGCGACAACATCGTATATGTGATTGTGGGCGCCCGTCGTTGTGGAAAGACGTATCGCCTGTATCAGGAGATACGGCGGCTTCAGGGCCAAGGCGTCGAGCTTGACCGGATGCTATATTTCAATTTTGAGGATGAGCGCTTGCGTCCGTATGAGCCATCGCTACTAGCGGACGTGCTCGATACATTCTATGCACTATATCCTGCTGCTCGAGGCGAGGGCGCCTACCTTTTCTTTGACGAGATCCAGGAAATACCCGAATGGGGTGCGTTTCTGCGACGCGTGGTCGATACGGAGAAGGCGACCGTTTACGTGACGGGATCTTCTTCTAAGATGCTGTCCTCAGAACTTAAGAGCGAGTTCAGGGGCCGTTCTCTTGTGCGAGAGCTTTTTCCGTTGAGTTTTTCGGAATACGTCCGATATAAGACGGGGAGCGTTCCTGAGCCGGATGCACCCTTTTCATCGAGCGATGCAGCACTGCTTCGACATCATCTGATCGGATATCTCGAGCGAGGGGGATTCATCGCGACACTTGAGCAGACGCCCGCAGACGCGATTCAGCTGCTACAGGAATATGCGTCGCGAACGGTCGCCATGGACGTCGTTGAACGTTACGACGTCAAGAACCCCCGTTTGGCCTCGCTGTTTCTGGCGCGGTGCATGGCATCTTCGGGACGAGAGCTGTCAGTGAACAAAGTGTACAACGAGTTCAAGAGCAGACAGATATCCGTCAGTCGAAATACGCTCAGCGACTTACTTGAGTATTACGAGGACGCCTACCTGCTGTTTTCGGTGCCGGAGTTCACGCGTTCGCTTGCAAATAATACGCGGTCTGCGTCTAAGGTCTACGCCGTCGATCCTGCGATGTTCGGAGCGTTCTCCCCCGCATCGGCATTGGATCATGGTCAGAGGCTCGAGACCGCGGTGTTCAATGCGCTCAGAAGAAGGACCCCCGCCGTGCGGCCCGGTTCGGTTTGCCGCCTGCTGATTAAAGATAAGAATAAAAGCCATGAGGTGGACTTTGTGGCTGGGGATGCACTGCTCATGCAGGCTTACGGCCTGATTCAGGTAAGTGTGGATATGACAAGCGAGAAAACGCGCGAGCGCGAAATTGCCGCGCTCGATGCCGCGATGGCCCAGTTTGATCTTGGCGAGTCGGTAATCGTTACCATGGATGAGCAGGCCGATATTCCATGCAAACACGGCGTGGTACATGCTGTGCCCGCATGGAAGTGGCTCCTTTCCTAATCGTCTATGGATTTGCGAGGCCAGGACTCAGGTGTCATGGTCCGCTAGTCCTGGGCCTTGATGCTCGGCAGGAGAATCTGGGCGAGGTAGTCGGTCTCGAGTTTGGTCGCAGCGTCGGCCTTGCCGTCTTTGCCGACCAGTACGTTCTTGATCTGGCTATAGGTGTAGCGGTTGCCGGTCGTGAGCTCGACAAGCTCAATGGCCGAGTCCATAGGGTAGGTCGACACGGGATTCTGCGTCCGTCCGTTGATGGTCTGGGGCACCACGTACGGATAGACGGGACCGCTGGCGTAGACGGTATAACCGTTGCCTAGGTTGGCCGCACCCAAAACCGTATCGCCCTCATCGGGCGTAAAGCTCTCGCCCTCGCGCACTGCGACGAGCGTCACAATCGGTGTATCGCTGTCGCCGGCAAGATAGATGCATAGCGTGCTGCCATTTTGCCAAGTCTCGACCTTGCCGTACCACTCGACGGGGATATCGAGCTGGTAGAGGTCGGTTGCCTTGTGGCGGGCGTCGGCATCACGGGCCGCCTGTGCCTTTTGCGCGCTCACGGCATTGACGGCGGCGCCGCGCCGCGCGGTTGCCGCCTGCTGGAGCACCTTGGCGGTGGCGGCGGAGCTCGCGCCTCCCTCCTCGGCATATTTGGCGGCGGCATCGATCTGGTCGTCAGTCACCGTGTCGGCCGAAGGCACCTTGAGCTTAAAGGCGGCCTGGCTGCTTAGGTCCTGTCCGTCGCTCTTGATCGTGACCTGCGCCTTGGTGGTCGGGACGGTATAGATGGTGCCGTCGGCCGCGATGGGAGAGGCAGCGATGGAGAGCGTGTAATCGCCGGGCAGCAGTTTGATGCCGCGGCCGTGCTCGTCAACATAGAGCGTTTCGCTCACGGATGAGCCATCAGCGTCCTGACCGCTCACCTGTACGGGAATCTTAGAGCTGGTGGAACAGTCGAGGCCCGCGGCATGCACGCCAATCTGCACCGACATCATCGTGTGGGCATTGGCGGCGACAGCGGCAGCCTGCTCTTGCTGATATCCGTTCCAGGCAGCATAGCCTGCACCGCCGGCGACGAGCGCGACGGCCACGACACCGGCGACCATCAGATTGCGGCGCTTGGGCGACATCTTGCGATGGCGGACCTCGGCTTCGTGTGCCGAGGGAACGGACGGCAGGGGAATATCGCCCATGGCGATGGTCTCATCCACGGCTGGTGCGGAACCCAGGCCAGGAAGCTCGCGAGTCAGCGAATCTTCGGCCGGTAAGCTGTCGAGCAAGACGGTTTCCTCGCCCGTGTCGGATTCGGGCTGGTCGTCGGCCTCGCTATCGTCCTCTTCGGCTTCGTCAGGAGCGTCTTTGGCGTCGCCGCCTTCGTCCTCAGTGTCTTCGTGCACCTCGTCTTGCGCGTCGACGACCGAATCGCTAAACGAGAGCTCGTCTAGCGCGATCCGGTCAAGGCTCTCCAGGGCTTCGGCACATGCTTCCGCATCCTGGGCCGCATCCTCGCGGCCATACGTCTCATCGCTCATATATCCCCCAATGCAATATCGGCTCAACACTGTACCCAAAAATGGAGCCATATAAAGCGCATACGAAATATAAGATCCGTTTTAACCTGAGCGCATCGTTCGGCCGCATCCTCGCGGCAGCAAAAGGCCCCCGGAACGCGGACGAATCACATTCCGGGGGCTCTGCAATGCGTTGAGTTGCGCGGAGCCGGCTATGCTGCTTCACATTCAAGCGGCGTTTGCGCCGGGCATGTTACTCGGCGTGTGCGTAATCCACCTTGGCGCGGCGGGCGGTAGCCTTCTCCCAATCGCTGGTGCCCTCAAAGACATCCTGCTTGTAGGGGTTGCGGCCGAGCTTCTTGGCACGGTAGGCGACGTAGATGATTGCGGCGACGTTGGCGACCAGTGCGGCGATTGAGACCGCGGTAGCGGCGCCGGGGTCGAGCGTGGAGTGGGTCACAAAGATGGACTCCTCCTGGAAGAACGGGAACACCTGGGCAAACATGCACCAAATGGCCAGCGTAAAGGCGCGGTTCTGAATCCAGCCGCCCTTGTTCCAGATAAAGGCGGCGACGGTGGGCGCCAGCAGCAGCGCAAAGCCGCAGAACCAGGAGTGGGTGGGCAGGCAGTTGTAGGTGTAGCAGAAGTTCCAGATATCGTAGGCGATGATGTAGACCCAGGTCATATCGGGCCACAGCATGTCGGTCTTGTCCTCGGAGGCGTAGACGCTCCACCAACCGGTCATGCAGAAGATGTTGATGATACCGGCGATGCCGTTGAACACGTTGTTCCAGCCGGCCAGCTGCGTAGCACCTTCGGAGGTGACCCAAGTGGACTGGCCCAGGACAAAGAAGTGATAGGCGCTCTCAAAGTCGGACACGACGGCGATCATGATGTTGATGGCGACGATCACAAACGGCCACGCGCGGAACCAGTGTGCCTTGCCGATCTTGCCCCACTGATACTTAATGGCAATGAAGCCCCAGCAACCGGCCAGTGCCGCGTATACCTTGGCGTAGTGGAACCAGCTGTTCTGGTACACATGGGTGGGGTTGGTGAGCGCCCACTCGGCACCCTGTGAGACGCCAATGGCGATGGCGACGCAGTAGATGGTCATGGCCAGCGGAGCCACGCCAAAGATGATTGCCGCGCCCAGCTTGGTGCGGCGGCCGACCTCGTTGAGCACGATCAGGCCAATAAAGACCATGGCCCAGCCGGCCCAGTGGATAAGGGTATCGCTACCCCAAACATCGAACAGCATGCTGCTCTCCTTTCACACGCCCGCGGCCCCTCTTCCGATCGCGGGCAGTTTGGCCAAATGTCGTCAGTTCTGGGGCTTGCGCTCCGGATACTTGGCGGTATAGCCCTCGATGTGGAGTGTCGAGGCGATGATTTCCTTGACTGTC
Organism: uncultured Collinsella sp.; assembly: GCA_958433005.1. Lineage (GTDB taxonomy): Bacteria > Actinomycetota > Coriobacteriia > Coriobacteriales > Coriobacteriaceae > Collinsella. The sequence goes on from CAUAWV010000004.1 coordinate 21,861, forward strand.
TCGTCGGGCACATCGGGGTGCGTGCGGATATACATCAACAGTCCCATGATGAGGGTGTAGAACGTCTCGTAGACATGGTCGATGCGCAGCTCATGATGGGCGACAAAATCCACCACGGTGGTGTCGCAGATGTACTGAGCCACGCGCTGAACCACGTTGTGCAAAAAGCCGCCGTAGAGCGCGCCACTGCTTGAGGTGAGCGTACTCGGCAGTTCGTGGCCGCTGGCGACCAGACGCTTAAAGAGCGGGGCGACGGTGTCGAGCGCGCCCTCGATATCGCCGACGGTGCGGCCGGCGTTCCACTGCTCGAGCTCGGAGATAAAGCCGTCGATCGCCTCGTCCATAACAGCGGTGACGGCGGCGTCCATATCGGCAAAGTAGTGGTAGAACAATGAACGCGTGCAGCCGGCTCGCTTGGTCACGGCCGATACCGATAGGTGGGACACGCCCAGCTCGGAGCTTACGGTGCGCACGGCATCGAGGATCTCGCGACGGCGTTCGTCGCCCGTCAGGCGCTTTGCCGCACTATCGGATGCGGGGACGGCATCGACCACAGAGGTATCTGCTGTTTTGCCGCCCATGTTTTGCCGCCTTCCATCCTCTTTTGCCTGACCGTTCGCCTAACAGTCTTGAATATTGTTGACGGTTCGTCAATACTATTTTTGACACAATGTCAACTAATGGCGGGTGAACGGCATGGGGGCATGTCCGGCCTGCAAAAAAGAGGGGCGCCGCGGCCTCGTCGGGCTGCGGCAAGAGAAGGGACAACCATGATTCTCAACGGACCGGGAATTAGCTACACCGAGCCTGACATCGGTTCGGAGTTCGTGCCGCCGCTGCCGGAGCATCCGCGCGAGGCCATCGTCAAGCTGTGCGAGCACTGCACCAACCGTCTGCTGCATCGCGACGAGCTGCTGGGCTACGAGTACTGGTCGTTTGCCGAGGCCGCAACCGACGAGCAGGCCGAGGTACTCTGCAAGATGAAGATGCGCCGTCCCTATACGCTGCCCGAGATGGTCAAGCTCACCGGCATGCCCGAGGCCGATATCGAAAAAATGCTCGACGACATGAGCTACACGGGTCTGCTCGAGTACAACTGGGAAAACCCCGAGCGCGCCAAGCAGTGGGTGCTGCCCATGCTGGTGCCGGGTTCCGCCGAGTTCCTCAACATGCGCGTGAGCCAGCTCGAGGAGCATCCGGTCTATGCCAAGTTCTTTGAGCAGGCGTCCAAGGGACCGCTGTCCAAGGCCACGCCGATGGTGCCGCCCGGCGGTGCCGGCATCGGCATGCATGTCATTCCGGTCGAGAAGGCCATCGATGCCGCGAGCACCTCGGTGCCGATCGAGCATATCGAGCATTGGCTCGACAAATACGAAGGTAAGTATGCCGCTAGCACCTGCAGCTGCCGCGCGAGCCGTCGCGTGATGGGAGAGGGCTGCGCCGACGACCCGGCCGATTGGTGCATCGCCGTGGGCGATATGGCCGACTACGTGGTCGAGACCGACCGCGGCCATTATGTGACGCGCGAGGAGGTCTACGACATCCTGCGCCAGGCCGAGGACAACGGCTTTGTGCACCAGATCACCAACATCGACGGTGAGAACAAAATCTTCGCCATCTGCAACTGCAACGTCAACGTGTGCTACGCCCTGCGCACTTCGCAGCTGTTCAACACGCCCAACCTGTCGCGCTCGGCCTACGTCGCCAAGGTCGAGAAGGACAAGTGCGTGGCCTGCGGTCGCTGCGTTGAGGTGTGTCCGGCCGGCGCCGCCAAACTGGGCCAGAAGCTCTGTAGCAAAAAGGCTGGCGGACAGGTGCCCGAGTATCCGCGCCAGGAGCTGCCCGATGCCACCAAGTGGGACCACACCAAGTGGTCGCCCAACTACCGCAACGACAACCGTATCGAGACGCATGAGTCCGGCACCGCTCCCTGCAAGACGGCCTGCCCCGCGCACGTTGCCGTTCAGGGCTATTTGAAGCTCGCGGCGCAGGGCCGCTATGACGAGGCGTTGGCGCTCATCAAGCGCGAGAACCCGTTGCCCGCTATCTGCGGCCGTGTGTGCAACCGCCGCTGTGAGGATGCCTGCACCCGCGGTCGCGTGGACGAGGCCGTGGCCATCGACGAGGTCAAGAAGTTTATCGCCCAGCGCGATCTGGATGCCGCGACTCGCTATGTCCCACCTGTGGTGACCCCGACGCGTGCCGGCGGCTTCGACCAGAAGATCGCCATCATCGGCGCCGGTCCGGCCGGTCTGTCCTGCGCCTTCTATCTGGCCGAGAAGGGCTACAAGCCCGTCGTGTTCGAGAAAAACGAGCGCCCGGGCGGCATGCTCACCTACGGCATTCCCAGCTTTAAGCTGCAGAAGGACGTTATCGAGGCCGAGGTCGAGGTCATTCGCCTGATGGGCGCCGAGTTCCGCTATGGCGTGGAGGTCGGTCGCGATGTGACGCTCGACGAGCTTCGCGCGCAGGGCTTTAAAGCCTTTTACGTGGCCATTGGCTGCCAGGGTGGCCGCCTTGCCGGTATTCCGGGCGAGGATGCCGAGGACGTGACCGTGGCCGTCGACTTTTTGCGCGAGGTCAACAGCGGCAAGATCGACGCGCTGCCCGGGCGCACCATCGTGGTGGGCGGCGGCAACGTGGCCATCGATGTCGCGCGCAACGCCTGCCGTCTGGGTTCCGAGCACGTTGAGATGTTCTGCCTGGAGAGCGAGGTCAAGATGCCTGCCAGCGAGGAGGAGCGTCGCGAGGCCATTGAGGACGGCGCGCACATTAGCTGCGGCTGGGGCCCCAAGGAGATTCACCTGGACGAGGCCGGTCGTGTGTGCGGTATCACCTTTAAGCGCTGCACGCGTGTCTTTGACGACGAGGGCCGTTTTGCGCCCGAGTATGACGAGAACGACTTGCGCCGTGTCGATGCCGACCGTGTCGTCATGTCGATTGGCCAGTCCATTGTGTGGGGCGACCTGCTGGCTGGCTCCAAGGTGGAGCTCGGCCGCAGCCAGGGTGCCCTTGCCGATCCGCAGACGTACCAGACCGCCGAGCCCGACATCTTTGTGGGCGGCGACGTCTACACCGGTCCCAGCTTTGCTATCGACGCCATCGCCGCCGGTCACGAGGCCGCCGTGTCCATCCATCGCTTTGTGCAGCCGGGCTCCACGCTCACCATCGGCCGCAACCAGCGCCGCTACACCGCGCTTGACCGCGACGATGTTGTGATTGAGAGCTATGACAACGCAAGCCGCGAGGTGGCACGTGTCGACCGCGAGCGCGAGAAGGCTGCGCCCTTTAGCGAGTACGTCGAGACCTTTACCGAGGAGCAGGTGCGCGCCGAGACCGCTCGCTGCTTGGGCTGCGGTGCCTCGATCGTCGACCCCAACAAGTGCATCGGCTGCGGCCTGTGCACCACCAAGTGCGCGTTTGACGCCATCCATCTGGATCGCGACCGCCCCGAGTGCTCCACGATGGTCAAATACGAGCAAAAGCTCCCCAGCCTCGTCAAGTACGCTTTGAAGCGTGCGATCAAAATCAAATTTGGGAAGAAATAAAAAACGCAACAAACAAGAGAACGGCGTAGAGAACGGTTGGACAGCGAGCGAGTCCCAGGCGTGGCGAGGTGCCTTGAAAGAGGAGGGCATAGGGCTTTTGCCCATGCCCGACGATTGAAAGGCAGATCGTCCGTCTGGGGCTCGCGCAGCGTCAAGTCGACCGCCGTTCGTTAGAACGGCGGAAGAAAAAGTGCATGAATTAGGAATCGTCTATCACATCATTCGCGATGTCGAGAATGTGGCGCGCGCCAATGGCGTGAGTCGCGTTTCGAGCGTGACGCTGCTCCTGGGCGAGGTCTCGGGCGTCGTTCCCGATCTGCTGCTTGATGCTTGGCGCTGGGCGGCAGATAAAAAGCCTATCACGCAGGGCGCGGAGCTTATTGTGGAGCCTGTCGAGGCCGTGACGCATTGCGAGGCGTGCGGCTGCGACTACGCGACGGTCGAGCACGGCAAGACCTGCCCCCATTGCGGTAGCGGCGAGACCTATCTGCTGCAGGGCCAGGAGGTCATGATCAAGCAGATCGAGACCCCCGACGAGGACCCGACAGACGCTGCCCCCGACGGCCTATCCGATGCCCCCGATGCCGTCGACGCCGCCAACCCCCTCCACATCGCCTAACTTAGTCGTTGGGGACGTTCTTAAACGACTAGTCATTAAAGAACGTCCCTAACGACTACTTTGCTAGAGCATATTTCTTACCATTAGTCAAGCACCATCTGTTTAAACGAAATAGCCTCAACGCGAGCACATTTGTGTCTGTTTAAAACCGGCAATAATGAACAGCGTGCTCAATTCGGTCATGTAAATAGATCAGCTATCAATCCTCAGCAGCAAATCAGCCAAAATACTGGAATGTAATCAACTTGTAACAAAACAAGACGTTTAAACAAATAATGCTACCTTTTGCAGTTTTTCAAACAATTCTGCTGTATTTGCAGCTATACTCCATAACTGTCGTGTAGGAATTACGTAGACAAAAAGGAGGTTATGTGATGGTAAGTATTGTTCTTGCTAGCCATGGTGACTTGGCGGCTGGAATCAAGCAGACGGGCTCGATGGTCTTTGGCGATCAGCCGTCTGTTGCCGTGGTCTCGCTCGAGCCGAGCATGGGCCCCGACGACTTCCGTGCCAAGGTCGAGGAGGCAATCGCTTCCTTCGAGGACCAGGAGCAGGTGCTCTTCCTCGTTGATCTGTGGGGCGGCACGCCGTTCAACCAGATCAGCGGGCTCATCGAGGGCCACGATTCCTGGGCTATCGTCACCGGTGTCAACCTGCCTATGCTCATCGAGGCATATTCGCAGCGCTTTGACGCAAAGAACACTGCACATGCGATCGCAAAACATCTCGTGACTGAGGCTAAGGCCGGCGTGCGCGTCAAGCCCGAGTCTCTGGAGCCCGAGGAGAAGAAGCCGGCTGCGGCCGCCGCTGCTCCTGCGGGTGCCATTCCTCCGGGAACGGTGATCGGCGACGGGCACATCAAGATCGCCCACGTCCGTATCGACACGCGCCTGCTGCATGGTCAGGTGGCCACCACGTGGACCAAGCAGATCAACCCCAACCGCATCATCGTGGTCTCCGACGGCGTTGCTCACGACGAGCTCCGCAAGACCATGATCGAGCAGGCTGCCCCTCCGGGAGTCCACGCCAACGTCGTGCCTATCAAGAAGATGGCCGAGGTCGTCAAGGACACGCGCTTTGGCGACACCAAGGCGATGCTGCTGTTCGAGAACCCGCAGGATCTGCTCAGGGCCATCGAGGCCGGCGTCGACATCAAGGAAGCCAACATCGGTTCCATGGCCCACTCCAAGGGCAAGGTCGTCGTCACTAACGCTGTCGCTATGGGCGATGACGATGTCAAGACCATCGAGGCTCTCAAGGCCAAGGGCGTCAAGTTCGAGGTCCGCAAGGTTCCTTCGGATTCCTCCGAGGATCTCGACGCCATGTTGAAGAAAGCTAAGGCCGAACTGGCCGCTCAAGCATAGTAAAGGAGGGTCCGATACATGTCTGCAATCACTATTCTGCTTGTTGCGATTGTCGCGTTGCTTGCCGGTATGGAAGGCATTCTGGATGAGTTCCAGTTCCATCAGCCGCTCGTGGCATGCACGCTTATCGGTCTCGTAACCGGTCACCTTCAGGAGGGCATCCTCCTGGGCGGTTCGCTCCAGATGATGGCCCTTGGCTGGGCTAACGTCGGCGCCGCCGTCGCGCCTGACGCCGCTCTGGCCTCGGTCGCTTCTTCGATCATCATGGTGCTCGCCCTCAACGGCGGCGCCACCGATTCGGCCAAGGCCGTTACCGCCGCCATCGCCGTCGCCGTCCCGCTGTCGGTCGCTGGTCTGTTCCTGACCATGATCTGCCGTACCCTGGCTACCGCTATGGTTCACGCCATGGACGCCTGCGCCGAGAAGGGCGACTTCGCCGGCATCGAGCGTTGGCAGTACGCCGGCATCCTCATGCAGGGTGTTCGTATCGCCATCCCGGCAGTACTTCTGTGCATCATCCCGGCCGAGGCCGTTACCAACGCGCTTAACGCTATGCCCGATTGGCTGTCCGGCGGCATGGCTGTCGGCGGCGGCATGGTCGCTTCCGTCGGTTACGCCATGGTCATCAACATGATGGCCACCAAGGAGACCTGGCCGTTCTTCATCCTCGGCTTTGTCCTTGCTGCCATCCCTCAGCTCACGCTGATCGCCCTTGGCCTCATCGGCATCTCCCTTGCCCTCATCTACCTTGGCCTTAAGGATCTGGCCAAGCAGGGTGGCGGCATGGGCGGTGGCTCCGGTGACCCGCTCGGCGACATTCTGAACGATTACGAGTAGGAGGGGAGTGATACATATGGCAGAGAACAAGATTCAGCTCACCAAGGCTGACCGTAAGAAGGTTTGCTTCCGTCATCAGTTCCTTCAGGGCTCGTGGAACTACGAGCGTATGCAGAACGGCGGCTGGTGCTTCGCAATGATCCCTGCGATCAAGAAGCTCTACACCAGCAAGGATGACCAGATTGCCGCTCTTAAGCGCCACCTGGAGTTCTATAACACCCACCCCTATGTTTCCGCCCCCGTCATTGGCGTTACCCTCGCCCTCGAGGAGGAGCGCGCCAACGGTGCTCCGATTGACGACGTCGCCATTCAGGGCGTCAAGGTCGGTATGATGGGCCCGCTCGCCGGCGTCGGCGACCCCGCCTTCTGGTTCACCCTTCGCCCGATTCTGGGTGCACTGGGCGCTTCCCTGGCCCTGTCCGGCAGCATCGCCGGTCCGCTGCTGTTCTTCTTCGCGTGGAACATCATCCGTTACGCCTTCCTGTGGTACACGCAGGAGTTTGGCTACAAGGTCGGCTCCTCCATCGCCAAGGACCTCTCCGGCGGTCTGATGGGCAAGGTCACCGAGGGTGCTTCCATCCTGGGTATGTTCATCATCGGCGCCCTGGTCGAGCGCTGGGTGTCCATCTCCTTCACCCCGGTCGTCTCCAAGGTCACGCAGTCCGCTGGCGCCTATATCGACTGGGCCAACCTGCCCGCCGGTTCTGAGGGCATCAAGCAGGCATTGACGATGTACAGCTCTGTCGGTGCCAACGCACTCGACCCGGTGAAGGTCACCACGCTTCAGGCCAACCTCGATCAGCTCATCCCCGGCCTTGCCGCCGTGTGCCTGACCCTTCTGGTCTGCAAGCTCCTCAAGAAGAAGGTCAGCCCGATCGTCATCATCCTGGCTCTCTTCGCCGTCGGCATCATCGGTCGCGTCTGCGGCTTCATGTAAGCACGCTTCGGCTTAAGACCGAGAGTTGCTAGGCAAGGGCTTTTGAGCCATTGAAACGGGCCGCACCCGGTGGGTACACTGGATGCGGTCCGATTGTTTTTATTGGAGGGCGAGGCGCGTATGGCGCAATCTCAGAACAGCACGGTCGATCTGGCAACGCCGGCAACCTGCCTGATGGGGCTTACCAGTCACGGTAACGTGATGGTGGGCAATAAGGCGTTTGAGTACTATAACGAGCGTAATCCCGAGGATTATATCCAAATCCCGTGGGACGAGGTCGACTATATTGCCGCCGAGGTTTTGCGCGGCACCAAGAAGATTACGCGTTTTGCCATCTTTACCAAAGAGAATGGCCACTTTACGTTTTCGACGCGCAATGACAAGGAAACGCTTCGCGCGGTGCGTAAGTACATTGACGAGGACAAGCTCGTTCGTTCGCCCGACTTTATCGATGTGACGGCCAAGGGCGCCAAGAGCATCCCCTCCGTTATCAAAAACCTTTTCCACAAAGGCAAGTAGTCATTAAAGAGCGCCCCCTCAAAGTGGGGCGCAGTCTCCCATGTGGCTCGATCGGGAAAGTGCATCCCAGTTCGAGCGTCGATTCCGGGATGTAGTTTCCGGAACGGGGTCGTTTGGGAAACCGTGTCCCGTTTCGAGCCGAAATTCTGGGTCACAGTTTCCCAGCGAGGTCTCATGGGGAAAGTCTGACCCAGAATTTGCCTGGATAGTGGGACGCACTTTCCGGAGGGCTGTTCCACCGCAACTTCGAAGAGTGGGTATACGCTGCATTACAGCGGCGTAAATCTGCTACACTAATACAACATGCCTCCGTAGCTCAGGGGATAGAGCACCGCTCTCCTAAAGCGGGTGTCGACGGTTCGAATCCGCCCGGGGGCACCAGAAAAATCGCAGGTCAGGAGTTAATTTTGCTTCTGACCTGTTCTGGTTTTAGGGTTAAGAACTGCTTTTGTTTGTAAATCTGGTAAGTAAATAATTTAACTTACCGAGTTTTCCACTGAAAACAGGAAATCACCATTTTGGGGATAAAAAGTTTTCAACAGCCGTTAGTCGGTTCCATTTTGGTGAAGCGCTTCCTCAATTTGGGTAAAAAATTTCACCATTTTGATGATTCGGCTGCTTTGAGTTTTTGATAAAAACGCCTGTTCAGAAGCTTGCGCAATACCCATTTTGGTGAAACCAATTAATAGAGAAATATACTATAAAGATATAGGGACGGCGATGCCGTCCTCTTCGCTCGCGAAGCTCGCTGCGCGGCCACGTACCGTGTCCTTGCCGCCGGCTACGCCGCCGATAAAGAATAGGGACAGCGATGCTGTCCCCCTTCGCTCGCGAAGCTCGCTGCGCGGTCACGTGCCGTGACCTTGCCGCCGGCTGTGCCGTCGATTGATTCGCTCACTGCGTTCGCTGATTGATTGATGGACTAATCCGTTTTCTCAGTCACACCAGTCATGAGTGCAGCGATTGTCATGTCGAATCCGTTAGCAATTTTACAGAGGTTAGAAAGACTGACATTTCTTCGTCCTACCTCTATCGAGGCGTAGTAAGACCTGTCCATGCCGATGCGATTCGCAAATTGTACTTGAGAGTAACCAGACTTTGATCTTAATTCTTTGCAGCGTAGACCAAAGGATCGTTGTAGCGGCGAGATATCCATGACAAAAAGAGTCATGGATTGTTGTATAAAAGCCAACGGACTATATACAACAATCCCTGTTAAGGCGCATAATTATCTCTATTGGAAAGCACTCTGATGCCCAGTCGGATAGGGCACGGAAAAGGAATGGAATAGCAATGACTCAGGGAAAGCATTTCGCTGCCGGCGGCGATCACTTCGCCACACTGCCAAACAAAAAGATTCACACTCCGAAGGGGATCGCGCGTCTGACCGTCACCGCGGCGACCATGGCCGCCATGACCGGATCGAGCCTCATCTCACCGTTCACGGCATTCGCCCAGACCGGTGACGGGGGCACGCAGCACCCCGCCGTGATGTCGCCGATCGCCGCCCACGCCGGCGCGGCATCCGGTACCGGCACGAAATCCGTCGCACAGACCATCGCGGACCTGCAGAAGGCAGTCGACGAGGCGAAGGCGAAGGAGGACGCCGCCAAGGCATCCTACGATGAGGCCGCCGGTCCCTACAACGAGGCGGCTTCCGCCCGCGACCAGGCCAAGGCATCCTACGATTCGGCAGTCAGCGCCGGTACGGCCGCCGACCGAGCGGCAATGGACGAGTACGCCCGTCAGGTCGCAGAGGGCAAGGACGCCGCCGATGCCGCCGGCAAGGACCTCGAGCAGGCGAAGGCGGGTCTCGCAGACGCCAAGGCAGATGCGTCCGAGAAGGACGAAGCGTACCAGTCCGCCATCAAGGCGGCCCAGGACGCTCAGGACGCCCTCGATAAAGCCAAGGCCGATGCCGTAGGCGCCACCCCGGAGGCTATCCGTGCCGCCGAGCAGGCCGTGCGCGACGCCACGGATGCCGTGAGCAGGGCACAGGCCGAACTCGACAACGCCAACGCGACGCTTGCCGATGCCCAGTCCAAGCTGGTTGCGGCCCAGTCTGCAAAGGATTCCGCCGATTCCGTTCTCGCCGCAGCCCAGCAGAACAAGGACACGGCGGATGCGAAGGCCGCAGCCGCCAGCGCCGCCTACGAGAAGGCGAAAGCAGACCTCGCCGCAGCGGAGGCCGGTGCGAGCGGTCCAGAGTATGATGCGGCAAAACAGAAGGTCGCGGACGCAGAGGCAGCCCTCGCTGTCGCACGAGCGGCACAGTCCCAGTGCGAGTCCGAGCTCGAGCAGGCACAGTCCGCTGCGGCAACGGCACAAGCCGACCTGAATGATGCCCAGACGGCTCTCTCCGTAAAGCAGCAGGCCGCGGCCGATGCCGAATCCGGTGTGAACGCCGCCCAGTCCGCTCTCGATGCCGCGATCGCCGACCTCGATGCGGCCAAGCAGGCGAATGCCGACGCCGTCGCCAAGCTGGACGCCGCGAAGCAGACTGTCAAGGACGCCGAGTCCGCCAAGGCAGCCGCCGACGTAGAGCTCGCGAACGCCAAGGCCGCAAAGGATACCGCAGACGCCGCCGTGACCGACGCCCAGCAGAAGGTCGACGAGGCACAAACGAAGGTGGATCTCGCAGACGCGCAGCTCAAGCAGGGAGCCATCGGTTTTTTCAAGGCCATGGGTGCCGATTCAGCCATCGAGATCATCCAGAACTGCACGTACAAAGACTACACCGAGATCGGAAACAGTCTCGACGCAACGGGCCTTGAAAACATGCTTTCGTCCATCACGGTCATGAAGAACGTGAACGCCTACCGTAAGTCCGTCGGCCTTTCCGAGCTTGAGGTAAGCTATAAGCTCATTGCGGCAGCGATTGCAGATGCAAACTATTCGACGAAAAATGTAGAGCATGCCCAGCAGTTCGATGTCGGTGAAAACCTTGCCTGGAGCTATCGCGACCCCTGCAAGGCCTGGATCTATCAGGAAAAGGATCTGTTTGACAAGACTGCAGCATCCCTTGGTGCGACGAATCTTTCCGGAAAGGACGCCTACGACTTCTGGTACGCCAACCAGGACAAGTTCGATTACTACCGTATCGGTCATTACATGAACATCATCAACCCTGACTATGCTGTCATGGGATGCGGTCTGAACGATGACACCCGTTTGACGTTCTCGCTCACGCTGCAATACGGCGGTTGGGCCGGTTCGGGCTGGAATACCGGAGCCATCTCCGTCGACGAGTACGAGCAGAAGCTGACCTCCTACATCAACGGCCTGAAGAACGCCAAGAGCGCACTCGACGCAGCCAAGGCCGATCTCGCAGCCAAGCAGCAGGCAGCCACCGACGCCGCTGAAACCGTCCAGCAGAAGCAGGACGCAGCGGATTCCGCACAGGCAGATGTCGATGCCGCAAAGCAGGGTGTTGCCGATGCCCAGCGTGCCGTCGATGCCGCAAAGGCTGATCTCGCATCCAAGCAGCAGGGCGTCACGGATGCCCAGACCGAGCTTAATGCGGCGAAATCGGACCTCGATGCCGCCAACGCGGCAGTCGATACGGCAAAGTCGACCGTCCAGCAGAAACAGGTCGCCTTTGATGCCGCCAACGCAGCCGTAACGGCCGCACAGACCAAGCTGGATTCCGCCAAGGCGGACACCGAGGCCAAGCAGCAGGACGTCACGGTTGCGAACGCCGATCTCGCGAAGTTCTTCCAGGACGTCGCCGACGCCAAGAAGGCGCTCGATACAGCAAAGAGCGTCCATGACGCGGCGGCAGCCGATCAGGTCGAGAAGGCGACCGTCCTCGCCGCCGCCGAGCAAAAGGCGGACGCCACCGCACGCGCCCTCGCGGATGCCCAGCGTGCCGTCGATGCCGCAAAGGCCGACACCGGCGTTGCCGCCGACAGGCTTACCGGCTCCCAGACCGATCTCGATGACGCACAGTCGAACCTCGACATCCTCACCGATCTTGCCGCGAAGCTCGCAGAGTCACAGCAGCGCGAGCAGGATGCAGTAAAGGCCGTCAATGACACCAAGGTCGAACTCGATGCCGCGAAGGCTGACGCCGTCGCCGCCGAGTCCCTGGTCTCCGCCGCCGAACAGGCGAAGGCGCAGGCAGACGCCAAGCTGTCGAAGCTGAACTCCATCGACGCCGGCGCGGCGATCGCTTCCGGCCATGACGCGAACGCGGATGACGCCCTCAACGCGCTTTTCGCCGCAGCAGTCGAGGCACGTGCCAAGGTCGCGCCCGCCAAGGCCATCCTGGACGAGAAGCAGGCCGCGGTGGACGAGCTCCAGCCCGGCTATGATGCGGCGCTCGCCGCCTACGAGCAGGCGAAGTCCGACCGCATCGCGGCGGAGCAGGAGCTTTCCGATGAGATCGCACGACAGGAGGCAGAGGAGGCCGCAAAGCAACAGGTGGCATACAGCCCGAAGCATCTCGCCGGCACGGAGACCGCCCAGCCCGGCAGCCTCGCCCAGACCGGCGACCGCACGGGCCTCATCGGCGAGACGTTCGCCATCGGCGGTACCGTCCTTGTGGCAGCCGGCATCTTCCTCGATCAAAAGAAGCGCCGCGAGCAGATGTAAAAGCGAGTCGGGCGTTGGATATCGGCTAGTGTCCAACGCCCGGTTTCATGGACGGGGAGATCGGTGTGAGAACAAAGGCTATTATCGTTGCGCTTCTGGTGTGCCTTTCGGCACCTCAACTTGGATGTGCCAGCGTTGCAAAGCAAGGAAGCGGCTCTACGGAAAGGGCCGCCACAGCGGTAAAGAATAAAGACAAAAAGAAGCCAAGCGAAGAAAAGGCGACGCAAACCTCTGGAACCAAGTCCGAGGAGAAGAAAGAATCCGACGACAAGGACCAGAAGTCCGATGACTCCAAGAAGGAGGATAACAAGTCTTCCGATTCCTCGAAGTCGGACAGCAAGGGCGATTCCTCCCAGTCCAAGCAGAATTCCGGCAATTCGCAGGGCTCTGGCAGCAACAATTCCTCTTCCAACGGCGGTAGCCAGAAGAAGTGGGTTGCCGAGCAGGGCCACTGGGAGACTGATTACAGCCAGGTCTGGGTGCCGAATGTGGTATATACGCGTCATGAACGTTACATTTGTAGTGCATGCGGTGCATCTTTCGATTCTATAGCCGCTTGGTCAGCTCATAGTGACGCAATGTGGGAACAAGGTCAAGACCATGGAGCATATATCAATGATTCGTATACTACCTCTGAGGACCAGGGACATTATGAACAGAAGGCTACGGGGCAGCATTGGGTCGTCGATGTTGCCGGTCACTGGGAATGATGGACATATGTTCCTCTCCTCTTCCGTTCGGTGAATTTTTATTTATTTGTGGGCGGCCGGTTCGGCCGCCTTTTTTAGACGCCCAATCTGGGAGCAAACGATAGGAAAGCAATCAAACGAGAGGCCGTTCCAAAAGAATCCGGCGGTGCCGGATGCTTCGGGCAAAACCTTCCGCAAATCGGTAAGGTCTTCCATCAACTTGTTCCAGCCCTCGCCCGGAGTCCGCTGCGCGGTAATGCAAACACTCTGCATCCCTCGCATTCGCATTACCGCTCCGCTCTCGCTACAGCGAATCTCTAACACTCAGCATCCTTCGCGTTAAAAATTCGCTTCCGCTCACGGTCTTCGCTGACACTACGACACCGCGAAGCCTTTCGCTCGAAACGAGGCCTCTCATTTCGTGTCTACGCTGCGCTCCGCCCAATCGCCGTAGCAGGCGATTGCAAGATGACTGTGGGTGGTGTTTTTGTGGGTCCATCCGGACCCCAAAAACACCACGCCACAGACCTTGCTTATCGCCTGCTACGGCGATAAGGTTGTTGTGAAGTTGAAACTTCGCGATAAAGAATCGCGAAGTCGATTCTTCATTTTTGGAACGACGCCAGCCGTTCCTCATCAAAAGGAAAGCGAATCGCATAGCAGGTTTTGATCGGAGGCCTCTCCGATCGCTGATTCGTTTTCCGAGGAGGAATCATGAGCAGGCTCCGCCCACACACCGTCAAGGCGTCTCTTTCAAATGACGAGAAGAAAGCCATCACTGCAATCGCAAAGCGACATGAGATGAGCGAGGCGGAACTCATCCGCTTCGTTTTGTGCAATGCCGACGATCTCGATATCGATTTTGGTTTTTCGGAAATCGCTGACCAGAAATTCCGAACCGATGACATTCACGTCCGGGTCTCGCCGGAAGAAAAAAAGATAATTGAAAGCAATGCTGATTCCCTCGATATGACTGTCAGTGCGTATGCACGTCGCGTACTGCTCAAAGGGAATGTCGAGAAAATTGATGTCGATCGGGCGTCGATCGACAAGATCTATCACGAGCTCTTGAAGGAAGGAACGAATCTCAATCAGCTGATGTATTTTGTGAACGCCCAGGGGCTTCCCGCGTACAGCGAGAAAGCTGTTTTCCGCACACTCGAAAAGGTTTACCAAGTTGGGCGTAAGCTGGACCGTTTCATCGACGAGCTCGAGAAGCGATATTTCGTCGGCGGTGACCAAAATGACCGTCATTAAGCAGAAGAGCGTTTCGAGTGAACGGTATGCGAAGAACGTCCGTAAATACATCAACGGAAAACATGCGCTTGTGCGCGGTGGCTGGAACATCGAATACAGCGATCGCTGGTTTTCGAAAATGGATAGAACCAGAAAGGTTTTCCACCACGACAAGCCGTCGAGAGCCGGAGCCAAAAACGTAATCCTGCTACACCAGATCCTCGCGTTCCTTCCGGAAGAATGCTCATGCAACGGAGGCAAGATGACCCCCGATTCATGTTTGGCCTACGCGGAGCAATGGCTTGCGAGGCACTATCCGCATCAACAAGTGATTCTCGCGTTGCATGAGGAAAGCGATAAGGCGGGAAAACGGTTCGCGGTCCATATGGCAATCAACCGGACAAACCTTGATACCGGCAAGCGTTGCGACATCGGCGGTCGCAAGGGAAAGTACGAACGCGCCTCATGGGTCCGCGAACTCGATAAGGACTGGAATCTCGCCCAGCTCGAAAAGGGAAAGAAGAATTCGAAGATTCGAGATCGACAGCCGCGCGATATTGAAAAGGTGATTGTCGATCGGGGAGAGTACAGTTATAAAAACAATCTGCGCGAGCTGATCCATATTGCGATCAACGACTACCACCCGAAGAATATGGAGCAGTTCAAAAAATTACTTGCCTCATGGGGCGTAGACATTTTCATCAAGAACAACCGAGTCTATGCGACGGATCTCGATATCAAGGAGGCCGGCAACCCGAAGTGCACTTTCAACCTGACCCGTCTTGACGGGCGGTTCGCGATCAAGCAGCTCGAGGCGGCCTTCAAAAATAACGTGCTGGAAGCAGAGCGAGCCCTTCCATACGAGAAGCGCTGTGAGATTTACATCCAACGGCTTAAGAAGGCGTATTCGGCGTGGGTCGAGCAGGCGAAGGCGAGCAAGGGCGTCGCCTACAACTCGTTCCCGAAGTTCATCGCACCGAAGTGTGATGACGATCTGCTCGAAGATCCGGCGGTTCGCGATGAGCTTCTTGCGCGTCGCGGTTACGCAAGGGAGATTCGCAACCGCTACGCCGGCGCCGTTCCCGATGCCGGTGACGACCGCGTTCGCGCCGCGGGCCAGGCGCACGGCGGCGGCGCTGTGTCGAGGCAGCTGGACGACCGCGTCGTCGACCGCGCTGACTACTCGCGCGGAGACACGCCTCGCTAGTTTTGGAAAGCCTATCGTCGGTGCCCTAGCGCGCTGCCATCCAGTGCCGATTCTTTCATGCTCGCAATTCGGCGAGGGTGAGGAGTATGAATTGATCGGCGGGAGTCAGCCGCTCTGATAGAATCGTCCTTGCTGTCGGCAGCACTCGTGCCGGGCAGAGCCCTCCATTTGATGGGAGGTGATGCCCATGACCGATTTCACCGAGCTCGTGAAGCTCCTGACCGCTATGGTCTCGCTCCTCACGGCCCTTGTCGGCCTTTCCAAGGCACTCAAGCAGGGTTCGAAGCCCAAAAAGAAAGGCCACCGTCGCTAAGACGATGACCCAACTTCATTAAGCAACGGCTCTGCCCAGCTCTCTACAACTTGGGCTGCCGTCGGCACCATTTTACCCTCCTGACGAGGAATTCGTCCATATTTCAAAAATCAAATCCTGTTCGCGCGTGGGCCTTGATTATCGACCGTTCGCGCGTGGGCGCGTGGGCGTAAACTTTTAGTTGGGCAAATCCGGCAGATTGGAGCTTGAAACATGAGGGATATGCACCTCATGTCGCTCATAAAACGTCTCCTGACCTCGAAGGAGAACGTTTTTTAGCGATAAAAGGAGACATAAATATGATCTGGTTTACCAGCGACACCCACTTCGGGCATGAGAACGTGCTGAAGTTCACCGACCGCCCGTGGGAGACGATTTGGCAGATGAACGACGCCATCGTCGACAACATCAACGGCAAGGTTGCCGTGGACGACGAGCTCTACATCCTGGGGGGATTTCTCATTCAAGATGACCGCCCAGGACGCCTACGGGCTGCGCAAGCGGATCGCCTGCAGGCGCATCCACCTCGTCCCGGGAAACCACGACAAGGACTGGACCCAGCCGGCGGTCGCGGGCGCCTTCACCGTGGAGCCGCCGATCTGCGTGCTCAAGATCGACGGGCAGAAGATCGTCCTGAGCCATTACCCCATGGCCGACTGGCAGGGCATGAGCCATGGATCGTGGCACCTCCACGGGCACATCCACAGCAGCGGCGGCGCGTACAACGAGTTCAACCGCAAGCAGGGCCTTCTGCGCTACGACGTCGGTTGCGATGCCAACGGGCACTCCCCGGTGAGCCTCGATGAGCTGAGGGAATGGTTCGCCGGTGTCGACGAGCCGTGCGGCCGGGTGAAATGGCCCTGGTGGGTCAACGAGACCGGCGACAGGCAGGTCGAGCGCGAGCTGGCGGCGTACAAGAGGGAAGAGGCGATCCGATGACGGTCTATGTGACGGGCGACATCCACGGTGGGCTCGACATGCAAAAGCTCCGCGACTGGGAGCTTGGCGACAGTCTTACCAGCGACGACTATCTCATCGTTGCCGGTGACTTTGGCTTTCCGTGGGGCTTTTCTGCCGAGGAATGCGCCGACATCGCCTGGCTGGAATCGCGCCCCTACACGGTACTGTTCGTCGACGGCAACCACGAGCGCTTCGATCACTGGGAGGAGCGCCCCATGGAGCCGTGGCATGGCGGGCTGACGCAGCGCCTGTCGGACACCTCGCCCATTCGGCGCCTGACGCGCGGCGAGGTCTTCGAGCTCGACGGCTCGACAATCTTCACCATGGGCGGTGCCACGAGCGTGGACAGGGAATACCGCGTGCCGTATTCCAGCTGGTGGCCTCAGGAGCTCCCGGATGAGCGCGAATTCGATGCCGCGCGGGCAAAGCTCGACGAGGTCGGCTGGAAGGTCGACTGCGTCATCACCCATACCTGCGCCACGCGCATGCTCTCGCCGACGCTCTACCCGGACCCAGGCTGGGAACGCCCCGATGTGGACCGGCTGACCGGATTCCTCGACGAGCTCGAGGACCGCCTGGACTACAAGCGCTGGTATTACGGCCATTTTCACCGAGACGGCAATCCGGACGAACGGCACACGGTGCTGTATGACCGGATCGTGAGGCTCGGGGACAAACTCCTGCCGTGGGGTGCGTACTGATGACGGTCTATGTGACAGGCGACGTGCACGGCAGGGCCGAGTACGGGTCCAGCCGGTTTGCATTCAAAAATTGGCCGCTGGGCCGGACCCTGACGCGCGATGACGCGGTGATCGTGGCCGGCGACTTCGGCTTTGTCTGGGACGGCTCGAATGCTGAGAGGTATTGGCTCGACTGGTTCGAGTCGAAGCCCTGGACCACGTGTTTCGTAGACGGCAACCATGAGAACCACCACGCCCTGGCCGGGCTGCCGGTGCGGGAGTGGAACGGCGGGCTCGTCCATGAGGCACGACCGCACGTGCTGCACCTGATGCGCGGAGAGGTGTTCGATATCGACGGGCTCACAGTCCTTGCCATGGGCGGCGCCGCGAGCAACGACAGGCAGTATCGCAAGGAGGGGAGGAGCTGGTGGCCCGAGGAGATGCCGAGTGAGGAGGAGACGGAACACTGCCGTTCCTCGCTCGACCGCGTGGGCTGGAGGGTCGACTACGTTGTGACTCACGAGGCTCCGGCTGCCCTTGCTGAGGGGCTGTGTCGCGAACGCGGACGTGAGTACCGCGGGGATCCGCTGCAAACCTTCCTGGGTGAGCTCGACGGACGGCTCGGCTACCGCGTCTGGTTCTTCGGTCACTACCATCGCGATAAATGGTGCGACACCAGGCATCGCCTTATCTACCGAGACATCGTGCCGATCGAAGATGCTGCGCCCGGTTCTAGAGACCTCCTAGAAGCGCTCTAGAAGGTTTCTAGAAATCAGTTACCTGACAGGAAGGGCGCGGGACTACTCGCCCCTCATCTTGGTCATGACCTCGACCTTGGCCTCGGCCACGGCCGCCCGCCGCTCGGAGGCGGCGAGGCGGTCCTTGAGGGCGGCGACCTCGGCCATCAGGTCGCGCTGGGCCAGTAGCGCATCGCTCAGCTCGGCCTGGGCTTTCAGCGCGGCATCACGCTCGCCGCGCAGTCGCTCGATCTCATCGGCCATGGCCACGGCCTCGGCGTGGAGCTGGGCGACCTGCCTGCCGAGCCCCTTAGCACGGGAAAGGTGCCTGACGCCCGCGGCGTGGAGCTCGTCGTTCTCGAGTTCGAGACTCGCGGTATCGAGTTCGAACTTCTCCTCTATAAAGGCAATCCGCTCATTGCAGTCGGCCTCAATTTTTTCATTCCGATCCGTCGCCTCGGCGAGCTTGCGGTTGAATTTGTCGAGCTGGGCCCTGAGCAGCGCGTTCTCGGTCTTGAGATCGGCGGTCTCGCGCAGCAGCTTCTCTCGCCAAGCCTTTTCAATCTGCTCGGCGGCCTCATCGAGGACGTCCTTCACGCCGGGCGTCTCGCTGATTTTTCTGTCGTTCGGGTTGTCTGTCATCGTGCGGCACTCCAATCAACAATGGGCATGGCTCCGCCATGCCGTACGGCTGGGAACAAATACGCGGCCGCTGTTGAGTTGTGTTTGTCCTGCGCTTGGTGAGTTCTAAAAGCGTCTCAAGTCATACGTTCACGCAGGTTTTCGATTGGAGAAATACCGCACGTTCTCATGGTATCACGTGCCTTAAAGAACATGAATGGGCGGTCATATCGATTCGTTGAAAATGGCACCTACGACGTGCTGGTGGCGGGAGAGTGATGGCGTTAAAGATGTCGAGAATGATTATGGGAGTATTATAGATGCAGGTATGAGAAAGGGTCGAATCGAAGTGTCTGGCCGGACGCCAATTGTCCGGGAACTGTTTCGGTTCGACCCTGCTTCATTTTACATCCGCGGCATGTTTTTGTAGACGCCTGGCGATTACCGACCTTCACGACCTCGATGACGGTTTCCCCGTCCTCGATTCTTGCCAGATTGCGGTAGACATGCTGCGTGAATGGTCGGATATCATTTGAGCCAGAATCCTCTTCTATTGAAGCGGATTCTGGCTCAGTGGTTTTTAACTCGGTTGTTTGACAGAAGCCCACGTCGATAGTCGGGCTGTGGACTTAAGATTTCGGGGGCTCCCAAGCGTTTTCGATCGCGGCGCGGTAGATTGCAGCGTAATTAAGCATCCAGCTGCCATCACCAGTTTTTTGAATATACCCCTTATCCTTTAGAGAAGTATAGGCTCGGGATATCGTGTTCTTGCTCAAGTGGTAGTGATCCTCAATCCATTTGCTTCTAGCGCAAAAGCCCATGGGCCGTTTGTTTTTGGAAGGTTTTCCAAACTTCCATACGAGGCCGAGGATGAGACGCTCGGCAGCGACGGTGGTGACGCAGCACGCCCACTCGGGCACTGAAATAAAAATAGCTTTATCCATTTTCTCTATAATCTTTCGTTGCTCGGTAACATCATCGTTGAATATGTCGGAAATTGACGGTAGCTCGCTCATGTTTACCGCCTAGTCAAGGTGGGCGGTACGACCTTCAAGCTGCTTGAAAAGTTCGTAGAACGAGCTTTCAAACATGTAATTCGAGCGATGGATTTGGATGAGCTTGCCGGACTCGCGCATGAATTTGCGTGCGGTGTTTTCGCTCCAGCCAGTGAGTTCGCGGATATCGTTAACGCGGAGCAACCGATCGCACTGAGCGGCACCAGTGGGGAAAGTCGGTGTGGACGCCTGAGTGCTAATCTTTGGAGTAGCCATGATGAGCTATCCTTTCAATGAGGGCCCTCCCTGTGCTTGTAAGACTTACCAGGTTCATAAGCACTTGGGGGGCCGGTTTCTATGACTACATGCGTAGCCATCTGACAGCTTTAGCATGTATTAAAACTCATTAGTTGTCAATCAAATATAGCATCTACCTGCGGAAACGGTATTATAGTACCGTAATATTATGAATAAAACGATGAATGAAAAACATGCTATTTCTCGCTTCTCTGTATATAGGCGTTGATGAAGTCTTCGTAGCCTTTAACTGCTTTTATTTCTGATTGTTGAACGAGGCTTGTATACGTTTTGAGCGTGATATTGGGGTCCGCGTGGCCAAGAATACCTTGCACGCTTCTAACGTCCGATCCGTTCGCCAGCATAAAAGTGCTTACGCAATGCCTGAGCTGATGCGGGCAGATGCCCTTATATAGTTTTCCGCCAGTCGAATTATTCGGCTCATAGATTCCAAGATTGCAGCTAACTGCGAAATCGCGAAACCAATGGTTGAAGATGTAGTTCTTCATGTGACAGACAGTAGGGACCCCTTGCTCGACAGCAATATCGCTAATGATGGGAGTGCTGCCAGTCTGGGACAGCCCCAGAGAGGCCAGGAGCTCTTTTTGTATGGCTGACCATGATTGAAGACGTTCGGCCAGGGTTTCTCCAACGGGGATTTTGCGTTGGCTTTCTTGTGACTTGGGTGCCCTCAGTTCATGATCGTTGGTGTACTGCCTGTCAATTTTCAAGGTTTTATTGGCAGGGTCCCAATCGCGCCATTCGAGGCCCAGCATCTCGCCTTTTCGCATACCCGTATACACTAGTACTAGCGTACCAACAGCTTCGGCGGTGAGCTCAATGTGTTGAAGATGTGTGCATAGGGTAGCTACTTGCTCGATTGTCAGTGATTCTCTTTTGTTGCGTGGTCTGCGAACATGAACGGTAGCGCAGGGGTTTCGGTCAATTATTCTCTTTGCGACTGCATTCGACAGAATCTGGCGCAGTTTCGCATTGATTCGTACAAGCTCAGATGGTTTGTATTTTCCCGTACGACGAGCTTCGGCATATGTTTCTTCGATTAGATCGGGAGTTAGCCCCTCAATTGTCTGAAACGCGCCGAATAGGTCTTCGATATGCCTGCAATCGTACGCTTCTCTTTCATAGCTCGTTGGCGCAAGCTCGGTGTCCCTATTTTCATGAAAGGCCCAGCAGTAGGACGCAAGCAAAGTGGGCTTTTTAGTTTTAGTGATCGTGCCAGAGGAGTTGATTTCAGCCAGCTTGGCCTGCATTGCAGCCTTAGCTTCTGTTTTAGTCTTGCAACGAACCGTATAAGTTGGGGATCGTTTGTAACGCCCTGTCTTAGGGTCCTTGACCCCAAGGGAAAAATAATAGCGATAGGTGTTAGGTGATCTCTTGTCTTTCCAACACGTGCCTCTTCCGCTAATTAGTGGCTGTTCTGACATCTTTGCACTCCGTTTCTTTGAATAGTTTTCAACAATTCATTGAGTGCAGTTTAGCTAAAGCTGTTAGTAATATGTTTGTAAAAGCGTAGGCGCAGCTACCGGAGGTAAAAGACACAAACTGCTATGTTTATCTGCGGTTATATGGTGTTCAATGATGC
Source organism: uncultured Collinsella sp. (assembly GCA_958433005.1). Taxonomy (GTDB): domain Bacteria; phylum Actinomycetota; class Coriobacteriia; order Coriobacteriales; family Coriobacteriaceae; genus Collinsella. The sequence goes on from CAUAWV010000004.1 coordinate 43,616, forward strand.
TTGATGAATAGTAGGGGGTAGCATTAAATCATATCTCCTAAAGCGGGTGTCGACGGTTCGAATCCGCCCGGGGGCACCAGAGGAATATCGAGCCCGGTACCGCTACGGTGCCGGGCTCTTCTGGTCTAAGGGCAGGATTCGGACCGTCGACACCCGCGTCACTCATTTCCCCGCGGGGGGAGTTTTCGAATCCGCCCGGGGGCACCAGAGGAATATCGAGCCCGGTACCGCTACGGTGCCGGGCTCTTCTGATTCATGCCATGTCAAAAATGAAGCGCCCGCTTGCTGGGGGAGCAAGCGGGCGCCTGTGAGCGAATATGTTTGCGGCGAGAGCCGTAATGAGCGGTTGGGTTGCGACTAGTTGGTCGTACCGGAATCGTCGCCCGTGCTCGTGCCTGAACCCGAACCCGAGCCAGAAAGTGCAACCGTCAGCGTAATCGTGCTGTCGGTGGACTGCTTGCCGGTGGGGGAGACGCCCGTGACGGTGGCGTTTTCGTTGCCACTCACGGGGTTGCCGTTCTGATCGCAGAATGCGATGTTGTAGAACCCGGCGTTGTTGAGCGCGGTGACGGCCGCGGAGATGCTCTTGCCGTACAGGTTGCCCGGAACGCTGGCCTTGCCGGACTTCTTGGCAATGACGACGGTAATCGTGGCGCCAGGCTTCTGCTTGCCGCTGGGGTTCCAGCTAATCACGGTGCCCTCGGTAACCGAATCGTTCTCCTGGTAGCTCACGTCGACGCCAAAGCCTGCCATATCGAGGGCGTTGCGCGCCTGGGCCTCGGTCATGTCGGTCAGATCGGGGACGGAGGTGGTGTCAGGACCGCTGGAGACCTTGTACGAGATGGTCGTGCCCTTCTCGACTTCCTTACCGGGTTCGGTGCCCTGCTCAAAGACCTGGCCCTCATCGGCCTCGTTGGCCTCCTCGGAGGCGTTGCCCTTCAGGCCAACGCTTGCCAGCGCGGCTTCTGCCTGGTCCTTGGTCAGGCCGACAAGCCGGGGAACCTCAACCTTCTCGGAGGGCTTGGGGCCCTTGGAGATTACCAGGTTAACCTTGGTGCCCTTGGCCTTCTTGGTTTTGCCGTTGGGCGTCTGCTCGGCGACCTTGCCCTCGTCGATATCGTCGTTGTAGCTTTGGTCGATGGTGCCGACCTCGAGGCCGGCTTCCTTGATCTGCTCGACGGCAGTCTGCTGGTCCTTGCCCAGCACATCGGGCACGGTGACCTGCTCGCCGCCAAAGAGTCCTGTGGCAAAGGCCACCACGATACCGATGACGGCAACGGCTGCCACCACGGCGGCGATGATCTTGTTCTTGTTGGATTTGGGCTTTTCGACCTCGTAGGAGCCGGTGGAGCCCGAAACCGAGCTACGGGCGGTATTCTGGCCGCTCACGCCCGAGACGGGACGTACCATGGCGCGCGTCTGATCGGAAAGCTCGCGAGTCTTGGTGGCGCCCAGTTCACCGGGTGCACCGATGATGCGCGTGGGCTCCGAGATGTTGACGGCACGGCCCGACAGGTAGCTGTTGAGCACCTGACGAAGCTCGTCGGCGGTCTGGAAGCGGTTTGCCGGGTCCTTCTCCATGCACTTGAGGATGATGCGCTCAAGGTCGGCGTCGACACCGGAGTTGATCTGGCTCGGTGGAATAGGCAGCTCGTTGACCTGCTTGAGTGCGACCGAGATAGCGTCGTCACCGTCAAAGGGAACGCGGCCGGTGGCGCACTCATACATCACGACGCCCAGCGAGTAGATATCCGAGGTGGGGCCGAGGTCCTGACCACGGGTCTGCTCGGGGCTGACGTAGTGGGCGGTTCCCAGCACGTTGTTGTCTTGCGTGAGGTGGCTGTTCTTGGCGCGCGCGATGCCAAAGTCCATCACCTTGATGTTGCCGTCGGGCAGCACCATGATGTTCTGCGGCTTAATGTCGCGGTGGATGATCTCATGCTTGTGAGCGACCGAAAGCGCGGAGCTGATCTGCGAGCCGATCTGGGCGACCTTCTTGGGGTCGAGGGCGCCGTGGCTCTTGATGCCGCTCTTAAGGTCGGTACCGCGCAGGTACTCCATGACGATGTAATAGGTGTCGCCGTCCTTGCCCCAATCGTAGACGCCCACGATATAGGGGGAGGAGAGACCGGCTGCTGCCTGGGCCTCCTGCTTAAAGCGTGCGGCGAAGGTTGCGTCGCCAGCATACTGCGGCAGCATGATCTTGACGGCAACCGTGCGGTCGAGGACCTGGTCCTGTGCACGGTAGACGGTCGCCATGCCGCCTGTCCCCACCTTATCCTTGAGGAGGTATCTTCCCCCGAGGACCCTCTGTTCCATTCCTGCTCCTAACATAACTATTCGCTCAACGATGTGTGTAGTACCTACGATGTGGCCGCTGGGGCCGTGTGGCGCGTTGCCGCTAACTCTTCGGTCGCGGCGCGCCTCGGGTGTCCGATTCGATCATGGGCATCACGCTCCCTGTGCGGCGAGCGCTGCGGTCAGGACGATGCCGGCAATCTTGGCCGCCTTGACGTCATGCTTGTCGTAATCTTCCAAGGCCACCGAGATGGCGACCGTGGGTGAATCGTAAGGCGCAAAGCCAACGAACATCGAGTTGACGTTGGTGCCGCCGGTCTCGGCCGAGCCGGTCTTTCCGGCGACCTTGACGCCGGGGATCTGGGCATCGGTGCCGGTGCCGGACTGGACGACGGCGAGCATGGCCTGCTTGACCTGGTCGGCCGTGGCGGAGCTGACGGCCTGACCCAGCGAGCGGGACTGCGTGGTCTTGACCACGGTTCCGTCCGGGGCGAGTACCTGGGCTACAAAGTATGGGTCCATGACCACGCCGCTGTTAGCGATGGCGGCGGCAATCACGGCGTTTTGCATGACGGTGGTCTGCGGGCCGGGCGTGTGGTCCATGCCGACAGGCTGGCCGGCGCCGGCCCAGGCGGTCTCCCACTCGGTCATGAGCGACGGGTCGGCCATGACCGAGGCCGCGGAGGTCAGGTCCTGGCCGAGCTTTTGGCCGTAGCCAAAGGCGTTGGCAAACTGCACGAGCGTGTTTGCGCCAACTTCGTTTGCCACCTGGCCAAAGACGACGTTGGAGGACACGGCAAAGGCCTGCTGCAGGCTGATGGTGCCGTAGCTCTCGTTGGCATCGTTGGTGACCGGTGCGTTGCCGATGTCCATGGAGCCGGGCGCCTGGTAGGTGCTGGTAAGGCTGGCGGTACCGGTCTCGAGTGCCGCGGAAAGCGTAACGACCTTAAACGTGGAGCCCGGCGTGTACAGCGCGTCCATGGCGCGATTGTACATGGAGCCGTCCTCGCCGCCGCCCGCCTGCAGCAGGGCATCGATGTTGGTGTTGTCGTAGGTGGGCGAGCTGGCACATGCGAGCACCGCGCCGGTACGCGGGTCGATGACCACTACAGCGCCCTTAAAGCCCTTGAGTGCCTGCTCGGCCGCCGTCTGGATGCGCGAGTCGATGGTGAGCTTGGCGGTGTTGCCCGGCTGGGTCTGGCCCGCGAGCGACGCGATGGCGTTGTTCCAGCTGGAGTAGTCCTTAGAACCGGTGAGCGTGTCGTTCATGACGCTCTCGATGGCGGTGGTGCCATACTGCTGGCTCACGTAGCCAACCACGTGCGCTGCCAGGTTACCGTTGGGGTAGGAGCGTACGTAGGTGCCGTCCTCCTGCTGCAGCGACTCGGCCAGCGTCACGCCGTCGGACGTGATGATGGAACCGCGCTGGATGTACTTGGAGCGGGCGATGGTGTGGTTGTTGGTCGGCATGTCCTGATAGTCCTTGGCCTTAATGACCTGGACATAGGTGAGGTTGCCGATAAGGATGGCGAACAGCGCCGTAAAGGCGAGCACCGCGCGGGTTAGACGGTTGGCGAGCGCAACGCGGCCGAGCACACCGGATTCAGGCGTGTCGAGCAGGCGACGGCGCATGCGCGAGCCGACGGAATGGCTGCCGCTGCCGTAGGAAGACGAGGTGGCAAAGCGCGTGCCCGTCGGGGCGGCGGCGGATGCGACCTGATCATCGGTGATGGCGGTCATGGTGCCGGTGCCGGTAAGCTCGGCCTCGCGTCCGGTCGCTTCGTCACCGGCGCGCAGCAGGAGCGCGACGATGATAAAGCTTGCCAGCAGCGAGGAACCGCCCTGGCTCATAAAGGGCAGGGTGACGCCGGTCAGCGGGATCAGGCGGGTAACGCCGCCCACGATCAAAAAGGCCTGGAAGCTGATGGCGGCCGTAAGGCCCGTGGCGCTAAAGGCGGCGAGGTCGGATTTAGCGCGGGCAGCCGTGGTGAGGCCACGCACGGCAAAGAGCATAAACAGGATGAGCACGGCGCCGCCGCCCAAAAGGCCCATCTCCTCGCCGATGGCAGAGAAGATAAAGTCGGACTCGACGACAGGGATGTTGTTGGCCATGCCGTTGCCGATACCAACACCGACCAGACCGCCATCGGCAAGCGAGAAGAGCGACTGGACGATCTGGTAGCCCTGGCCCTGGGCGTCCTTAAACGGATCGACCCAAACTTGGAAGCGCACCTGAACGTGCGACAGGAACTTGTAGGCGCCCACGGCGCCGACGGCCAAGAGCGCAAGGCCGATAACGACATACGAAAAGCGCCCCGTGGCAACGTAGAGCATCAGCAAGAAGATAGTGTAGAACAGCACGGCCGAACCCAGGTCGCGTTCGAAGACGACGACGAGCAGGCACACACCCCACACGGCAAACAGCGGCAGCAGCAGTCGCAGGCGAGGGATCTTAAAGCCCAGGATCTTGCGGTTGGAGATGGAGAGCAGCTCGCGGTTCTCGGCCAGGTACCCGGCCAGGAACAGCACGATAAAGACCTTGGCGAACTCGCCGGGCTGGATGGTAAAGCCCGCGATGCGAATCCACAGCTTGGAGCCCGAGATCGTGGTGCCGATAAAGATAGGCAGCATCAGCAGAATGATGCCGATAATGCCAAAAGTGTACTTGTAGCGCATGACTACGTCGAGGTTCTTAACCAACGCGAGCGTTCCCACCATGAGCGCCACCGAGACAAACAGGATGATGAGCTGTGAGATGGCGAGAGCGGGGGCGAGGCGTGTCACGAACGTGATGCCGATGCCCGAAAGTATAAATACGATGGGTAGGATGGCGGGGTCGGCGCCGGGCGCCAAGATGCGCACGGCGATATGTGCCGCGGCGAAGGCGGCAAAGAGGCCGATCGGCACCGCGAGCGTCTCAAAGGAGATGGCGGCGCCCGCGGTGAGCACGTACATCGCATACAGCAGGATGACGGGGAACGCCGAGGCGATGAGCAAGAGCAGCTCGGTGTTGCGGCGACTCATAAGCGGCACTCCCTTTCTAGTTCTTTTCGGAGGCTTCGGCCTCGGCGGACTGTTCGGCGGTTTTCTCGGAATCTGATTCGGAGGTCGATCCCTGATTGGTGTTGTCGCGAATCGTTTGCGCGTCGATCACCTGGCGGGTCTGCTCTTCATCGATCTGGTGGCGGTACTTGGATATCGTGTCCTGCGCATCGTCGACACTTGTTTGCGGAATGCCCGCCTTGAGGCGGTTTTGCGTGTCTTCGGGCAGGTCGGACAGCTTGATGCTGGTTTCGCTTTCGAGCCAGTGGAGCTTGAGTCCGAGCGGCTTGCCGGGAAGGCCGCGCCAGACGGCGACATTGCCCTGGTAGGTACCCAGGTAGTACGAGCCGGTGACACCCGTGTAGGCCCAGATGCCAGCTGCCAGCACAAAGACGAGGGCCAGGATGGCGGCGATAGTAATGTTGCGGCGACGCACGCGTTGCGCCTCGCGCATAACGCCATCGTCAACCAGGTCAACGACTACTACGGTCACGTTGTCGTGGCCGCCGGCGGCAAGCGCCGCGTCCACTAGGTTGTCGACGCAGATTTGCGCGGTTGAGGACTGCGTGGCGATGTTCTCGATATCGCTATCGGGAATCATGCTCGAAAGGCCGTCGGAGCACAGGATCAGGCGGTCGCCTTCCTCGATATGCAGGGTGAAGTGGTCGGCATACATGGCGGGGTCCGAGCCCAGCGCACGGGTGATGACCGAGCGGTTGGGGTGGACGCGAGCCTCGTCTGCCGTAATCTCGCCGGCGTCCACGAGCTCCTCCACGTAGGAGTGGTCGCGGGTCACGCGGATGAGCGTGCCCTCGTGGAGCAGGTAGGCGCGAGAGTCCCCCACGTGGGCGATGGCGAGCGTGTCGTTTTCGATATAGGCGCAAGTGGCTGTGCAGCCCATGCCGGGCTTGCCCAGGCCATTCAAGGCGGCCTCGATTACGGCGGCGTTGGCTGCCTCGACGGCTGCGGCCAGGCGTGCTGCGTCGGCGGACTGCGGGGCCGTCTTGGCAATAGTCTCGACGGCGATGGAAGAGGCTACCTCGCCGGCGGCGTGACCGCCCATGCCGTCGCATACGCAAAAGAGCGGCGACTGCACCAGGTAGGAATCCTCATTGTGCGGGCGTACGCAGCCAACGTCAGAGCGGGCGCCCCACATGAGTTGCGTGGTGGTGCCGGCATCATAGGTCGAGTCGGTCTCGATGCGCTCCTCGGTCAGGGGCTCAAAGCTCATGGTCGAGCCGGGGTCTTTGAGCTTGGCCTCAACGGCGGCAACGTCGATCTCGGCTGTGTCACCGGGAGAGACGGTGTCGGTCTCGGCGTTTGATTCGGAATCGCCGGTGTCCGGGGAGCCGGGCTCTTCGGACGCGCAGGCGATCGACTCGTCGTCTTGCGGGCTGACGTCTATAGGCTCGGGCGTCGCAAAGTGCGACGGCGCGGGTGTGCTTTTCGACTGGGCGGCGGGCTCGGCCACGGCATCGGACTCGCTTGCGGGCGCAGGCTGCGGGGCCTTGGGTGCAGGGCCGTCCTCGGGGGATGGCCCCGCCTCGGGCGCCGGCGTAGACGCGGGCGCAACCTCGGATGCCGGGGCTATGGGAAACGCCGGCGCGGCGGGTTCGGGTGCCGCAAACACCGCAGCGCTCTCGTTGATTGCCGCGGCGACGGGCTCTGCAAAGTGAGCCGGCGCCGGGGTTGCTTCGGGCGCTGTGGGCTGTTCCGCGGCATGTGCGCCGATGGGCGCCGCTACGGCATCCTCTTCGTCCTCGTTATCGGCGAGATCCGAAATATCATGCGTTACATGCGAAAGAGGCAGGGAGAACACGGTGTCCTCGGGTTCCACGGGTGCGGAGCCCGCCGGAGCGGCGTGGGCCGGCGCAGCTGTGGCGGCAGCCGGTGCCTCGGTCATAGTCGCGGACTTGTTCTCCTCGTCGATCATCGACGGTTCACCTTCATGACCACATCGCCGATCTGGACTTCGTCGCCCTCGCGCAGCGTTGCGGGCTCCACAAGCTGGCGGCCGTTGACGAGCGTGCCGTTAAGCGAGTTGAGGTCCTCGATGATGAGCGCCGGGCCCTGCAGCGAAAAGCGCGCATGCGAGGCCGAGACGAATGGTTCGTTGATGCAGATGTCCGAAGATGGCGAGCGACCGACGATGACGGGGCCGAGCATGTCTACGTGGATGCCGCGGATACCGCGCGGGCCCTTGTCCACATCGATCGTCCAGATAGCCGAGTCGCGGCGCTGTCCGCGCACAAGTCCCACGCCGGTCTTCATGACGGCGAACAGGAAGATATAGAGCAGGGCGACCAGGACGATGCGGCCTGCAAAAAGGACGATATCGATGTTCATAAGCGACTATCCCCTAAATTCAAAGGTGCTCAGGCCAAACGTCAGCAGATCGCCGTTGCGCAGCGGGCAGCGCGTAATGCGGCGGTTGTTGACGAGTGTGCCGTTGGTGGAATTGAGGTCCTCGATCGACCAATCCGAGCCCGTAAAGGTGAGCTGGGCGTGGCGGCGCGACACGTTGGGGTCGCGCAGGGCGATGTCAGAAACTGAGCGCTCGCGACCGATGGTCACCTGTGCGGAGGTGATGCTATGGCTCTCGCCGCTCACGACGTCGACGAGCTGGGCGAGCGGGCGCTGCGGGGCGCGAGTGCTCGCCATGTTGGAGGCGATGCCGGCTGCGGCGCCTAGGCCCACGGCGGCACCGGTCGCGGCGGCTCCGCCCATGCCGGCAAGCGCGTCGCGCGAGACGGTCTGCGGCACCGGGATGGGTGCGGCGGCGGGGTCGGGGACGCTAGGCGCGAAGGGGTCTGCCACGGCAAGCGGGTCGGGAGCGGCGGCGCGAGGCGTCGGCTGCTGCTGGGGCATGGCGGCGGGGCGCTGCTGCTGCGGGGCAGCAAACTGCTGCTGGCCGGCGCGCGGGGCGCTGGCGGCACGGCTTGCCGCGGAGTTGTTCTGGCCCAGGCCGTTTTGATAGGCGCGCTCTTCTTCGTACAGGCGGCCGAGCGTGGGGGCATCGACGTTCTCGGCAAAGACCGAGAACTTGCCGGCGCGCAGCTGCGGATCGATCATAAAGCGCACGAGGGGCTCGCCGACAAAGACATAGCGGCGCTTTTCGGCCTGCGCTTTCACAAACTCGCGGACCTCGCGCGAAAGCTCGGGGTAGAACGGGGCGAGCATGGGATCGTCGTCGGCGGCGATCAGGATGGTATAGAGTGCCGGCGCCGTGTTGACGCCGTTGATCACCAGAGTCTGATCCTCCATGTCGCGAGCGGCCTGCTTGGCAAGCTTCTTAAAGGAGAACGGGGCACGGGTGGCACCGAAGATGCCGGCCACGTGGTCCTCGAAGATGTTCAGGAAGTTCACGAAAGATCACTCTCCGTATAGGTTCTTTGGTATCCGAGCAAATATAGGCATATCCCAACGATTATAGAGGATAGGGTTCCCGCAACCGCCGCCTTGGCGGCGACCGCGGCTGCAAGGCTGGCAATTTCCATATGGTGTGCAAGACAGGATGCCGCTGCGCAGCCGATGCCGGTGACGGCGATAGCGGCGATTGCGGCAAGGTTTGAGCCCTGGTCGGCACGCTTGGCATGGGCATTGAGCAGCGCAGATGACGCTGCGGCAGTTGTCGCGACCAGCACAAAGGCAGCCCAAAGGAGCGGGTCTTCCAGCGCTGCGGCAACGTTACCGAGCCCCAGCACGCCTCCGGCTGAAAGCGCGACCGTCGCCAGACGGGCAAAAAGCACGCCCATGCCCGTTGCCGCGGCGGCGCTTGCCGGGCCGAGCCAAAATGACGCGACGCCGGCGGCGACCCCAGCTGCCAGGAAGGTATTGCCAGTCAGACAGCCAAGCGCGAGTGCACAGGTGAGCGCGGCGCTCGCGGCAGCCTCGGTGCGACCCCAGGCGATCCACCAACCGGACATGGCGGCGGCAAAGATCACCGCGACGGGCAACATCGACAGGATGCCCTGCGCCTGCATGGTGGCGTTGGCCATGAGCACCAAAAAGCCCACAGCCGAGATGGCCGAGCCGATCTGGGGGGCCAGGCCAGCCGCCGCTCCGATCGCGATAGCCGCAATGACCAGGCCGGGAAGCGCCGCGACCCCGGCCGCCTGCATCAGCAAAAAGCTAAAGGCGCCGCACGTTAGCGCCGAGATAGCGTGCATGGTGTAGTCGCGCGCATGGCTCCAGCGCGTGCCCGCCCAGCCGAGCGCGGGGTCGACCTCGATGGCGTCGTCCTCGTAGTACGACGGCTCGATATCGTCGAGCTCCTGCTCGTCATCCGAAAGCTCGCCAACCATTTGCTCCAGACTGCGACGGCCCTCGCGCACGCTGCCCAGACCGGCAAGGAGTTGGTCGCAAAATGCCTCGATGCTGTTGGGGCGGTCCTGCGGCATGGGGGAGAGCGCGCTCATGAGCGCGGCCTCGGCTCCCGGGGGAAAGTGTGGTATCAGCTCGCTGGGATAGGTGGCGCCGCCGATGATGCGGTCGAGCGAGTCGGCGGGCGTGGCCGCCATAAAGGGAGCGCTGCCGCACAAGCCCTCATAGATAACGCAGGCAAGGGCAAAGACATCGGCGCGTTCGTCGACCGTGCCGGTCTCGATATCGAGCTGCTCGGGCGGCATGTAGCCGATGGTGCCGCCGCGCGAGCCGCCAAAGCCACCGGCGGACGACAGTCGCGCCATGCCAAAGTCGGTGAGCTTTACATTGCCCGAGTGGTCGATGAGCACGTTGGCGGGCTTAATGTCCAGGTGGAGTACGCCATTGCTATGGGCGAAGGTGAGCGCCTGGCCCAGGGCATCGGCAATGGCCGCGGCCTCGTCAAAGGTGAGCGAGTGGCCGTCCACGCGATGCAAAAACTCGGCCAGCGACATACCGTCGACATACTCCATGACCAGGTAGGCATAGGCGGTGTCATGCGTAAAGTCGATGACCTGCACGATATTGGGATGTTGAAGCATGGCGGCAGTGTGCGCCTCGCGCAGGACATCCATGATGTCGCTGGCGGGCATGCCGGCGCCGTTGATAAGGGGGATGCGCTTAATGGCGACGCGGCGGCGCAGGTGCGTGTCGCGGCAGATCTCGATGGAGCCAAAACCGCCGGTCGCAAGTGTCTCGAGCGGCTGGTACCGCTTGAGCAGCTCGCGAGAGCTGGTGCCCTCCAAAGGAACGTCCGGCGAGAACCGGGCGGTATGTTGCGAGAAAAGCGGCATGGCCAACCCTCGTGCGTTTAAAGTTCGTTTGCGAGTGGCGGGCGCGGAGCCGAGCCGTTCGCGGTGGCATAGATGCTGCTAGTGTAGCACGCTCGGGCGGATGGCGAGGAAACGGGGATGAGGTGGTCCGATCGATTCGGGCCGTTTCGGCTCGTTCGGAAAGCGCACCCCAGTTTTCAGCCAAATAATGGGATGCGCCTTCCAAATGGGGTGGGCTGCGGAAACTGCATCCCAGAATATTGCCCTGGAACGGGATGCGCTTTCCGAACCGGCGTCTAAAAGGAAACCGCATCCCGCTTTGATGTGGGGACTGCGAACAAAAGCCGGACCGTGATCTGGCGCGGATTGGAGTTCGCCTGAATCATTGATGCTGGCTGGTGTGAGAACAGAGATAAACGAGCGGCTCGAGCGATATAATGACACGCTATGGAGGCCATATGCTTTTTTCCCGCCGTTCTGCTACGTCTGCCTGCGCCATTGCGCTTGTCGTAATGGCGGTCACCCCTTATCACCGGTTTTCATCTTCAATCGGCCTGGCGTCAGGTGCAATGACCTGGCTCGTTATCCTGGGCGCATGCCTCGCGGCGTTTGGTCACGGTGTTGCGCTCCGCAAGGGGAGAGAAATAAGGCGGCCGGGGTTCCTTGACGTCTTCGGTATTTTCCTTGCTGCTATTGCAACGGTTCCCGAATGGGCCGACCTGGCCTTCTATGCTCGCGGAGATTCTATTCCATTCGTGTTTGCGCCTATCTGGCTGTTGCGCGGCGTTTCATGCGCCTCGTGCTTTGCTGGGTCGTTGCTCCTCTCATATGTAATTTGGGATACGGCGGGCTCTCCTTTGACGCGGGGGGCGACGCGGGCTGACGAAAGAGAAACTCGTCATCCGCAGGACGCGATTTTTACAGAAACAATAGCCGTCATGTCTTGTCTGCTGTTCTGCTGTCGAGTTTCATGGAGAGTCGTTCCCGAGCCATGGGGGATGCCCCCTGTAACGGCCGCATCAATTGGCCTTGTGCTTTTAATTCCTCTGGTCTATTTCGTGTTGGCTGCGGTCCCGCTGCTTTGCTGTCCCCGCGCCTTTGGTCGGGGGCAGGGCGACGTGTTTGCCTGTTCTGTGCTCGTGGCAGTTCCCATTGGCCTTGTTCCGGCTGTCGAGGTGGCATACTTTGCAAGCGATGCCGCGGTCATTGCATCACTGTCGATGGGGTCCGCTATTGCTGTTGCCGCCTTCGTATACACATTGCTCAGGAAGAAACGGGACAACGATTCGGATATCCCCCGCACGTCCGACCCATTCGATGCGGGGGCGTTTTCCCCCGCCCTGTCGCCTCGAGAAGAGCAGTTTGTTCGACTGCTGCTCAAAGGGAAAACGCCGGCGGAAATTGCCAGGGAGACGGATACGAAGCCATCGACGGTGCGAACAACGCTTCACCGAGCATACGGGAAGGCGTCGGTTGCGGGTTCACGCGAGCTCGTGGCGTTGTTTGCGGGTGAGGGTGATACTGTAGGGCATGAGCTGCCGCAGCGGCATGCTGACGATATGGTGGCATCAGCTCGAACGCGCCGGCTGTTTCGATACCTGCTCACATTATTTTTTATCCTCCTTGCGGCTGGCCCCTTGGTAATGGCGGATAGCGATTGGGGGTCCGGTGTTTCGCGGGCTGTCGCCTTTTCCCTCTTAAGCTACGCATTGGGTCTCGGACTGCTTCTGTCGCTACGCTACGCGGGTGGAAAAGCGAATCGTGGCGCTGCGCTGGATAGAGCAGGTGAAGCGATTTGGCTCGGAAGCCCGTACGTATGGGCGATGCTATCTGCTGTGGAATGGTCTTTTATCTATATCGCGGCATGGAGGTGCATACGCGATCCGTTGATGGCCGTGCCAGTCCTGGTTTGCGGCGTGGCGTCTATGGCTTCGCTCGCCGTTGAGTTGCGTCCGTTTAAGGTGCGTGCTCGTACCCGGGCTATCGTGCCGTTGGTGTCAATGGGCATGGTTGCCTTAATCTATGCGGTCACTAGGGGGCGAATCCACGGGCTTGCGGTGCTGACGGGGATGTTGCTCACATATAAGGTGCTGCGAAGCTGTCCTTGGTGCAAAATGCTTGGGATATGGATGCTTTGCTTCGGGGCGATGGCTCCTGTTTGGGTTGTCTTGCTCAATATGGTGCAGGATCTGACGGTTTTCGAGCCGTTGTTTCTTGCGTCGTTGTTGGGGCAAAGTTCGGCTGTCAATGTCGTCGTGGCAACGGTGATTGTTTGCTGGTCTGTGCCCATGTTCGTTACGCACATCGCGCTCGCCCGCTCGGTTGAGGACGAGAAGGCCGTCTTGGAGTACCGGGCGAACGGGTCCACCGAAACGGCCCACGTGCGCCAGCTGGCCCTGCTTGCGTCGCGCTCCCTTTCTGATGTTCAGTCGCAAATTTTGCTGATGACGGCAGAGGGGGCAACGACAAAGGCCATTGCGGAGGATGTCGGTTACGCTGCATCTACGGTGCAAGCGCTGCGGTCTGCATCTTACCGCCAGTTGAAGATCAAGAATAAGGCGGAGCTAATTTTATTGTTATCGCAGGTAGATAACGTGTAAACGCCTGAGCAATTAACTCAATAGCGGGTGTTTACAGACATCTTTCTCTATTCATGCGAAGGTTGCCGTGCGTCGACGCATTGTTAACCGCTTTTGATTGGAGAAGGCCATGATTAAGCCAAGGAGCGCTATTGCTCGAATCGGAGTCGGCTTGGCGATTGCAGCGGGTCTGTCCCTAGGGGTTCCCGCTGCATCGTTTGCACAAGAGGAGTTTGACACCTCTCAGGTTTCCAGCATTACTCAAAACGCCGATACGGGAATTACGACCTGTACGAACAATGCCGATAAGGCATTTAGTTTTCAATGTGCCGGGACGAGTGCAACTGGCTACCGTCAAAAGGATGATTCCTCATCGCTCTATCTGGATATCCAGGGCCATACGGGAAATCCGCTTCGGTTATATACAGACGGTGCGTATAACACAAGCGGTAGCGGCAGCATGAATTGTACTCAGGGAACGTATCGTTCGAATCACAAGGGACAGTGGGAAATGTATAACCTCGTCCGTGAGAACGGGCGATCTGCGGCGCGACTGACTGCATGGGCGGAGTCTGGCTACGGCACTGTTATTGGTGTATGGAGCCCCGACTGCGTCGGGCATTTCCACAAGCTTCCCGCATAGTTGTTTGAAATGGCTCCCTTCCGGCTTTCTGGGTCGGAAGGGGGAGGAGGACGTATGAACCAAAAGCTCGCAAGATACGAACTGTCGAAAACGATTAGACGTCCAGCTTTTATCCTTGCTCTCTTGATTGCGGTCGCAGTTGCAATAGCTGCCGCGCTGGAGCCGTGGGCAAATTTGGAAAAAGAGCGTCACAACCTTCTTTCTTTTGGTTACGGCGTTGGCGTGCAAGCCGAAAATTATCTCGGTCAAACACGTGAAAGCAGCTTCGGTAACTGGATTGTTGTGAGCGCGAACGCGCCACTGTCTGCGTCGGTGTTTTTCTATGCACTGCCCCTGCTTGCAATGTTGGCTGGATCTTGGTCGTGTCTCTTTGAGCGTTTGAGTGGTTATGACATGCAGATATGCACGCGCGTTTCCAGAAAGGCGTACGTGAACGTAAAGATGCTGTCTGCTTTCCTCTCCGCGTTTACAGTGACTGCCATTCCTCTGCTCGTCAATTTCCTGATCGTCTCGATGCTTTTTCCTGCGTATCTTCCTCGGGTCGATGAGTCGACTTACGTAGGACTTTACCTGCATAGCTACTTCTCCGGTCTATTTTATTCGCATCCTTTGTCATATGTGCTCGCATACACGCTGTTCGATGCTGTCACGCTCGGGACTTTATCCATGGCTGTAACTGGCTTCTCAATTTTGTTTCGTAGCAGAATCAAAGCGATAATTGTCCCGTATCTGCTAATGGTTGCGTGGCATTTTGCAAATGGCTGGATCTTCGGCGTAATGGCTTGTGTGGGGTTTAACTGCAATATCCTCAACAGCATCAGGTCGGAATCGCTGAATAACTGGCCAGACATTCGAGCCGGTTTTGCGGAAATCATATTATTGACCCTTGCTTCGTTGGCTTTTTCTGGGGCGTGGAAAAGACGCGAGGTGGTCTGATGCTGTTTAGGCTGGTCGCCGCGGACCTGAGGACCGTTTTGAAGAAGAACATCATTACTTATATTGCGATCGCGGCAGTGACCGTTGCGAACTTGGTGTACGCCTACGGATTGTCTTCTGTGTATGGGGTCAGGACGGATACCTTGGGGTTTGCGGATAATCTTGCGCTCGTGTTTGCCGGATCTGCTCCGTTTGAGCCTAGGCCCGGGGTCATGTTTGTGCCTCCGCTAGGATGGCTTTTTCTCATTCTGCTTATTCTCTATACAACACTCGATTATCCGACCGAATCGTTGCACGGGTTTGGTTTGCAAGCGCTTGTTCGATGTCGGGCAAGAATCCTTTGGTGGGTCTCGCGTTTTATCTTGGTGGCGGCGGTAACGGCATTTTCGCTGCTCGTGGTGGTTTGCTCTGTTGTGATTTGGAGCTTGGTGGTGAGCTCATCGTTCAGCGCGGTCATTCATGGCGAGTCGCTTCAGCTGGCTAATTTGGCGCCGTGGTTTCTCAAAGCTGGCGAGGCGGATGCGCTGCCGTTTTTCGTAGGACTCTTTCTTGCTTTCGAGGCGCTTGCGTTTGCGCAGGCAGCGGTCGGGTTTGTGCTTGGGTCGTCGGTCTCGTTTGTGGTTTTAACGAGCTCCCTGATCTGTTCGGCATTTGCGCGGCATTGGGTGCTGTTAGGCAACGCCCTAATGCTGTTGCGCTGGGGCGGAATTGTCAAAGAGGGAATCGCGGCGGGCTCGAGCGTCTTGTTTTCAATTGTGATTATGTCGTTATGCCTATCGTTGGGTGGACTGTGGTTTCGAAGGGCCGACCTTATAGAAAAGGGGGACAAGATATGAGCGTGATCGTTAGGGACGTATCGAAGCGCATGGGCAAAAACGATGTTCTGCGCAACGTGTCCATCGAGGTTGACCCTGGGACTGTGGTCGGACTTCAGGGGATAAACGGTTCGGGCAAGACCATGCTCATGCGAGCGGTCTGCGGATTGATCAAGCCTACCGAAGGCGAAATCTCTATCGATGGCCAAAGGCTTGGGGCGGACATCTCGTTCCCGCCGAGTCTGGGGATGTTGATCGAGGCGCCTTCCTTTTTGGGATATCTGTCTGGCTACGACAATCTGGAGCTCATCGCTCAGATCAAGGGCGTTGCCACCCCCGAGGACATTCGCTCTGCCCTGCGGCTCGTGGGGCTCGATGCAGACGAAAAAAAGAAGTTCCGAGCATATTCGCTTGGGATGAAGCAACGTCTGGGGATAGCTGCGGCAATTATGGAAAAGCCGAAGCTACTCGTTCTCGATGAGCCAACAAATGCCCTCGACGAAGCGGGAGTGGAAATGCTCAAGCGCGTTGTGGCGATGGCGGCATCAGCGGGTCGCGAGGTTATTCTGTCCAGCCATGACGGAGAGGTGCTCGCGGAGCTTGCCGATAGAGTTTATTGCATGCGCGATGGCGCCGTTGTGAACGTTCGGGAAAGGTCGTGAGCGCGATGAAGAAGGCCCTGTGGACGAGAAGGTCGATGCTCGCGCTTTTCGGCTGTGCTGTTACTGGCCTTGCGGGCATGAGGGTGAGCGTCGTTAACGGGAACCGGACGGTCATTCCTGAGAAATACTATGCGGAGGGCGAATGGCTCTCGATGGATGGGGCGTTTCTGGGGTCGAAGGATGTGGCGACTGATGGGTATTCGTTTTGTATAGACGGGGCAGAGCTGCTCACGCCGCGCGAGTATCTCAAGCGTGCGCATGATGATTATTCAAAATATGGCATCGTGGATACGAAAACGAAATTGAAGGACGCCGACATCACGTGTGTTATCGCCGTAAAGATGCGTGTCAGGAATAAGGACAATGTCGAAGGCGGAATCAAAACGTATGTTTGGCATTTGGTGCCGGAGTCTGCGCCAAACTATGACTTTGTGGTCAATACCGATCTGATAACGCAGGCAATGCCGGCTCTGGGCGGTTCTGCTGCGTTTGCTGTACAGGTTGGGGCGGAGAACGAGTTGCTCGTCCCATTCATGATGCAAAACACCAACGACTATTTCGAAGGTTACGAGACCGTCCGTTTTGAGAAAGCATTTCCCGGGACTTACACGATGAAGATGACCGATCTGCCGGAGCGAAGGCTCTTAAGGTTTGAAGTGAAGCAGTTCGAGAGTTAGGCAAAACGGGTCCATCGGCGGTACGCGCGCCCGATTCCAGGCGCCCCGGCCCGGAATCGGGCGCGGGACGAGGCGCCTTCGGTGTCGGCCGGCCTACCGCTTCTTCTTGTTCTTCTTCTGCTTGCGCTGCTTGCCCTTGGTCTCCTGGGGCTTGTCGCCCTGCTTGGCTTCGGCTGCGGCCTTCTCGGCCTTCATCTTCTTGCGTTTGGTCTCGATGCGCAGCTTTTTGTTGATGCGCGCCTTAAGGAAGGCGCCAAACTGCTCGGCATCGCCGCGAACAAAGGTGTCCTTGGGGATCGTCACGCCTTGGTCGGCGAACATGGCCACAAAGATGCGCTCGCCGTCGAGCACGTGGTCGAGCTTGTCAAACGGGAAGAACTGCGACTTGCCGCTCTTGCCCCAGACCATTAGGCCGTCTTCGTTGGCGGCGACGCGGCGATAACGGCCGCCCATGGACTCGTCGGCCTCGACGGCATCGATAAAGTCGCGGGCGAGCGTGTGGTGCAGGTTTTTGCTCCACCAGGCCAAAAAGGCGCCGAACACGATGAGGACGACGCCAAACTTGATCCAGTTGCCACCGGCTACCAGCATGCCAATACCCAGCAGGGCGGCAATGGCGGCGGCGACATACAGGGAGCCGCGGCGTCTGGGCGAGGCGACCAGGCGGGCGAAGTCGGTGACCAGATCGTTTTCGTACTGATACTCGTTGAGGTACAGGATGCCGTCATCGGCTGCTGCCTGCGCCTCGAGCGCGACCTCGACCTGGTCGGCTGCTTCGGAGGGAATGAGGTTGCTCTCTGCGTCTGCCATACTCTTTGGACTCCTATCGCGGCGGGCTCGCCGTACGGGTTATTATGAGTGCAGTATGCCGTGCGACCGCATGGCCGCCGCGGCAACAAGACTCAGTATACCCGGGGGAGCACCCATGGAATCGTTGTACCGAAAGTATCGCCCGCTCACCTTTGACTCCGTGGTGGGCCAGCAGCATATCGTCTCGACGCTCGAGCACGCCATCACCGAGGGGCGTCTGTCCCACGCCTACCTGTTCTGCGGACCGCGCGGCACGGGCAAGACCACCATGGCGCGCATTCTGGCCAAGGCGCTGCTGTGCCGCAATGCCGAGGCGGCGCGCGCCGAGGGTGCAAGCGGCTGCATGCCCGACGGTACTTGCGAGGAGTGCGAACTCATTGCCGAGGGCAACCACCCCGATGTCTACGAGCTCGATGCCGCAAGCCGTACCGGCGTGGACAATGTGCGCGAGGAAATCATCAACTCCGTCAACTTTGCCCCGGTGCGCGGCAAGTACAAGATCTATATCATCGACGAGGTCCACATGCTCACGACGGCGGCGTTCAACGCGCTGCTCAAGACGCTTGAGGAGCCGCCGGCACACGTGATCTTTGTGCTGTGCACCACCGACCCGCAAAAGATTCTGGAGACCATCCTCTCGCGCTGCCAGCGTTTCGATTTCCATCGCATCGGCAACGAGGATATTGAGCATCGCCTTGCATACGTGTGCGAGCAGGAGGGTTTCGATTACGACGACGAGGCGCTGGCTATCGTGGCGCGTCATGCCAAGGGCGGCATGCGCGACGCGTTGTCCACGCTGGAGCAGCTGAGCGTCTTTGGCAACGGTTCTGTGCATGCGGACGACGCCCGCTCGCTTTTAGGCGAGGTTTCGGACCAGATTCTGGGCGAGTTTTCCCGCGCCATTGCCGATCGCGATGTTGCCGAGCTCTATGGACTGATTCGTGCACAGGTCGAGGAAGGAAACGACCTGCTGGAACTGACGCGCGACCTGGTGGCGCATGTGCGTGACGTGTACGTTGCCTGCGTTGCCGGTGCCCGTGCCGAGCTGTTTGAGGGCGGCTCCGAGCAGGCCGAGGCGCTTGCTGCCGAGGCCGCTGCCTTTGGCGAGCATCCTGCCGACCGCCTGGCCCGTGTGCTGACGGTGCTCGACGATGCCGCACTGGAGATGAGGGGCGCGAGCGACGTGCGCCTGGTGCTCGAGATTGCCTGCACGCGTCTGGCACGTCCCGAGGCCGATTTGACGATTGAAGCTTTGGCTGAGCGCGTAGCTCGCTTGGAGGCCATGGTTGCCAACGCCGCCGTTCCGGCGAGCGTGGCTGCTGCTCAGGCCGCCGCGCCTGCAGCATCGGTACCCGCTGCTGCCCAGCAGCCGACGCTAATTTCGGGCGTCCGAGCTGCCGCTCCGGCGGCATCCGCTGCCCCCGCTGATACGTCCGCGCGCCAGGGCGGTATGCCTTGGGACCGTGGTGCTGCCGCTCCGGCGGCTCAGCCTGCGCCCCGTTCTGCGTCCGTGTCGGCTTCCAAGCCTGCAGCGTCTGCACCTCAGTCTGCGCCGGCTCCGACGCCTCAGCCCGTTGCGGCCCCCGCGCCTGCCACCGCTCCGGCACCTAAGCCCCAGCCCAACACCGCCGCCCAGGTTGCTGCCGCCGGTGCTGCCGAGACGCCCGCGGTCGAGGATGCCGGAGAGCTGCAGCGCAAATGGGCCGAGGTTGTCGAGCGTGTCAAGGCGCGTCAGGCTTCCTACGCAGGGCTTTTGCTCAACGCCCGCGCCACGGCCGACGACGGCTCCAAGCTCACGGTCTCGTTCCCCGCGGGTTCGACTTTTGCCATCAAGATGCTCGGTCGCGCCGATACGCAGTCGGTGGTCCTGCCGACGGTCTGCGCGGTCTTCGGTCGTCGTACCGTCGACTATGTCCTGGATGGGGGTGGCACGCCGGCTCCTCAACATGAGGAGCATTCTCCATCTGCACGGGCTGCGGCATCTGCGGGCCCGCAACCCGTGTCCTCGGCGGCCCCTGCATCCTCGAGCGCCAGCGCGACGCAGCCAAAAGCAGCACCGGTAGCGGCACCGACCCTGTCGGCGCCTAAGCCCGCGGCGCCCAAACCGGCTGCTCCGGCTCCCGCGCCCAAGCCCGCTGCCGCGCCCGCGCCCAAGTCATCTGACCTGGGCAAAGCCCCCTGGCTACGCTCCGACAACCCCGCCGGCGCTCCTGCCAGGGGTAAGCTCCCGACTGAGCCCGCGCCCCGTGCGCCCGAGCGCTCTGCCGCTCCCAAATCTCAGCCTGCTGCGTCGTCTGCGCCGTGGGAATCCGAGCAGGTGCCCTACGACGATGCCATGGTTGGCGGTTTTGCTGCCGATGCTGGTGGGGACGATCTGCCTCCGTTCGACGTGCCGGGTGCGGCGTCCGCGCCCAAGTCCGCTGCAACTGCCCCCAAAGAGGAGGACGCTCCTGCAGCTCCCTGGGAGTCCAACCCCGGTGCAGGCAGCCCCTTCGGCCATCAGGGTGCAGCCCCGAGCATCCCGCAGACCGAGGACGAGGCCAAAGCCCTCATCCGCAGCGTCTTCGGCCAGTCCACCATCTTCAAGCCGGTGGAGTAGCTGTGCAGGCGGGTATACTGCTCAAGAAGAGAACCCCTTGCCCGGGCGCATCTGTATTTCGGACATGTGTAGCGTGGTGCCGCGTATCTCGCATTCGAGCAGACAGGCGCGTGACGGTCGGCCTAGGATGCTGAGGTCGATACGATACGTCGCATGGCTGTCCGTGTACTCGACTTGCTCGGCGTTGACGGTTGCTCCGATTGTAAATAAAGAGCCCAGTTCGGCATCGACAATCTTGGAGTCCTTTATCTTGACCTTGAACTCTTGGTAGAGGGACGGGCTGTTGTAGTAAATGGTTCGGGTTCCGTCGGTGCACTCATCGGTCGCTTCCCATTTGACGACGGGCTGGTCCGAGCTGGCTATCAGCAGTTCTGCTCCAAAAGCTATGGCATGGGTGATGACAACCAGCAATGCCCAGCCGACAAAGAGATAGAGAACCACATATGCAACGGGGTGTTTTGAGCGGATGTTTTGGAGCGCGTCGGGGGCATTCATGGGGCACCTCCAAATTGCTATCTATGACAATCAAATTATACCCTGCCGCCATGTGCTCCGCCTCGAGTAGCGGTTTGGCATTTAGCTATTTAGTGGCACACATGAAATGCCGGATTCGGCTCTACTAGATTGAGTATGCGATATTATGCAACCTTGCATAATTCGGCCTTGCATAGTCTTGGGTGGCTCGTTTCGCTAGAGGACATGTATATCGACTGAGGTAGCGTGTCCGCCCCGCTCTCTGGCTTCGCGCCGTGGTACGATTTTTGAGTTTGAAAGTCCCGCCGTGCTCCGGCTGCCCTTGCAGCTCGGCGCGCGGCCGCACGTAAAGGAGCCATCATGGCCGGTATGAACATGCAGCAGATGATGAAGCAGGCTCGCAAGATGCAGGAGCAGCTTGCCGCCGCGCAGGAGAACCTCAAGTCCCAGACCGTCGACGCCTCTGCCGGCGGCGGCATGGTCAAGGTGACCGTTAACGGCGAGATGGAGCTCGTCAACCTCACCATCGACCCCGATGCCCTCGATCCCGAGGACGTCGATATGCTGCAGGACATGATCATGGCTGCCGTCAACGAGGCCGTCCGCGGCGTCAACGAGCTCGCCAACAAGCAGATGGGCGCCATCACCGGCGGCCTCAACATCCCGGGCATGCCGTTCTAAGACACGCATATATATGAGTGCGAATCACAGTCTGCAAAAATTGCTCGATGAGCTGGGCCGCCTGCCGGGCATTGGTCCCAAGTCGGCCCAGCGCATCGCCTATTACCTGCTCGAGGCCGATGCCGAGGAGGCCCGCCGCCTGGCCGAGGCCATCCTGGAGGTTAAGCAGGAGGTCCACTTTTGCAGCCGTTGCTTTAACTACGCCACGGCCGACGAGTGCTCCATCTGCCAGGATTCGATGCGCGACACTACTCGCATTTGCGTGGTGGGCGAGCCGCGCGACGTCCAGGCAATCGAGCGCACGGGCAGCTACCATGGCCTGTACCATGTTCTGGGCGGCGTGATCAGCCCCATGGACAAGATTGGTCCCGAGCAGCTGCACATCCGCGAGCTGCTGGCGCGTTTGGGCCACGAGGATATCCATGAGGTCATCATCGCCACCAACCCCAATATTGAGGGCGAGACCACGGCGAGCTACCTGGCCCGCACTATCAAGCCGCTGGGCGTTGAGGTGTCGCGTCTGGCGAGCGGCCTGCCCGTGGGCGGCGACCTGGAGTATGCCGACGAGCTTACGCTTGGGCGCGCCATTGAGGCCCGTCGCACGATTTAGGTGGCGAGCCTGCTCCTGCCGTATGTTTTCCTGGCGACGCACGGGGCAGTCATAATTTCCCCGTGCGACTATAAGTTTGTTGTGCAACAAAGATACTTTGTATCCGCTTATCGCATGGATGCTTCCACTCGCATCCTTAATTTGCTCATTCGTTGCGCAACCTTTTGGGTTCGCTGATACACTCAAATATGGATTCGAATGAATGCGCCGCTCCCGAGCGGCGTGTTTTTGTTGGAGGAGAACGCATGCGGCCCGGTGGCACTCAGACAAAGCGCGGCGCCGCGGTGCGCATGCGACGCCGACTGGGCTTGGCGCCGCGGGCGTACGCACTGCTGTCTTGCTCGCTGGTGCTGGTCATAGCTGGCGTTTCTGCCTATGGCATGACCGTGCCGTCCATGATGCAGGCACATGCCGCACGCGAACCGCGCGTGGGGCATGAGGTCAAAAGTGATCTGGGCACCACGACTGGATATGCTTGGGCAAGTGTGGTCGCGCATATTGTGTTTGGCACCGACGACGCGGACGGCGCCGAGGCCCCGGACAACGAAGTCACGCTTGCCAATGGCAAAACCATCGTGCTCACCAACACCAAGATCATCGATCGGTTGTCCAACAATAGCGTGGCGGCAACGGTGAATAAGGTCGAGCAGCAGAAGGAACAGGACGCCCAGCAGTCCGGAAAGCCCGGTAACTCGGATACTTCTGGCTCCGGCTCGGATTCGTCGAGTTCGGGCGGCGGTTCTGGATCGGGTTCCTCTGCCGGAGGGTCTGGAAACGGCGGCTCGACGGGCGGCAACACTGACAACGATGCGAACTCCGGTGGCCTTTCCGCTGCTGAGGAAGAGAGCATTCACAGTTGGCTTGTGACCAAGTACAACATGCTCGACGGCTATGTTTCTCGTGCCAATGACGTGGTTTCGACCTATAACTCTACGGGAGATCCCAGGCCGTGCGACAGCCTGGTCGGGGAGATGTTTGTCATTCGAGCCGAGTTCGGTCGTCAGACATTCTCGCCCCGGTCAAAGTGGTATCAGCAGTATGCCAATCTGTGGGGCTGTTACACCAACCTATGTCAATGGGTCGGCCATTACGGCGATGATGACGTCGCGCTCGGTAACTTCAACAATAACGTGGCGGCGCTTGCCCTATGATGACCGATCTTGCATCCACCACACCACAATCGCTCGGTCGCGATCCCATGGTCGGCCTGCGCCTGGCGCGTGTCGACGGGTTTGAGCCGGCCATTGCGCTCGGTCAGGACGAACTGCCTGCCTATCTGCGTCGTTTTACGATACTGTTTGCCGACGATGCCACCATGCGCCGTGGCGGTATCGGCCGCGTGACGCGTGCCGTCAACGCCCAAGGCGAGGCCGTAGCACTCAAACAGCTCATCTTGCCGACGCGCGATGAGTTTGACGACGATGCCGCCCATGAGGCGCTGGTCGCCAAGTTCAAAGCGGCATTTCGCGAGGAATATGAATGCCATCGCGCCCTTTCGGGCCTTAAGGGCTTTCCCCGTCTCTATGGCTGGGGCGAGGTCGACGGTGTGCCTGCAATTGTCATGGAATGGGTCGAGGGCGAGACGCTTGCCCGCTTGCGTTCGCGACTTGCCGTGGATGATGCCGGACGCCTGTCGCCGCTTGTGGCGGCGCGTCTGGGTCGCGACCTGTTCGATCTGCTCTGCCGTATGAGCCTGGTGGGCGAGGGCTTTGTCCATCGCGATATCTCGCCCGCTAATATTATGGTGCGTACGGCGCGTCTACCGCTTGACCGGCAGCTTGCCGAGGGCACCTTTGACCTGTGCCTGATCGACTTTGGCTCGTCGCTGGCGCTTGAGCCTGCGTCGGCCGTGGCCGGTACCGGCGGCAAGGCGTCGTTTACGGAGCGCTATGCCACGCTGCGTCGCGCGACGGTTGCCTACGCCCCGCCCGAGATGCTCACCGACGATATTCCCGACCTGCGCGCTTTGCGTATGTCGCCGGCGATCGACGTCTATGCCGCGGCAAGCACGGTTTACGAGCTCATTGCCGGCGTCGCGCCATACGAAGCCGCGCCGAGCACTTCGGGCACCTCGGGTTCGCGCAAAAAGACGCGCGACATCGCGAGCCCCTACCGTCTCAAGATGGACACGCGGCCCGACTATCCCATTGGTGCCCATGCGCCCGGTTGTGATTTGACTCAGCTGCTTCGTCGTGAGCCCGATGTGGCGCTCGCCGCGGCCGAGCAGGCCCAGCAGCTAGGGCTTGAGCCGGATTCCGAAGAGCTACGCGATGCGCTGGCGTTTGTCGATGCCCAGCTGTTCGACGTGGTGATGGCCTGTCTGTCCAGCCATCAAAAAGATCGTCCCGAGCCGGCGCTCTCGGCGTTTTGTGACCACTATGCGCAAAATGTCGGTCGTTCGCTCCGCGGCGAGCCGCTCACGCCGTGCCCCATGGATGCGTCTGGCCGTGCGGTTCGTCGCGCGCTGATGGTCGGCGCGACGGTCGTCTGTGGCGTGGTTTGGGCTGTGGTCGTGGTTTCGGCCGCGCTGCTGGCGTCGGGCGCTCGCGTGACGGCGACTTTGGGATCGCTCGTGTGGTCTGGGACGCTACCGGGTATTATTGCCGCACTGGCGTTGGCGCTGCCAGGCATAGCCGGCGTTACCGCGGGGGCACTTGCGCGCAATCGGCGCTCGGGGTTCCTGCAGGGTGTGCTTGCGCTTTCTGCCTGCGAGGTTCCAGTACTGGTTGTGGCTGCATGTAGCGTATTTTCCCAACGCGCCGTGATGGGCGGCCTTGTTGCCGCTCTGGTTGCAACCTATACGCTTACGTGGTTTTTGCTTGCGATGGGCTTTGCCTTTGAACTTCCCGTTTCGGCACCGCGACGCACAAAAGCCCAGATGGCGACTCCGCTTGCCGGTGGAGCCGCAGCTGCCCGTACTTTTGGCGGACCTGTCGAAGTATCGTCCGATTCTATTTCTACGACCAAGGAGGCCTAGGTCATGGCATCTCAAGTTAAGCTCACCCCATGCGGGGCCATGTTTGACATCTTTAAGCGCGCGGCGCATCTGAGCCATATCGAGCTGTGCGGCCTGGTGCTTTCGTCCCGTCCGCTCGCCGACGGCCGCAGCCCGCAGAGCCGAGCCGCCGATCGCTCTTGGGTTTCCCGCTTTATCGTTCGCGCGCCGGTCGGCACGCTTCAGCAGCGCTACTTTGCCGAATACGGTACCTCGGCTGCGCGTATTATGTCGCAACTGGCCCTGCGCCAGCGAAATCCCATGGACTCCACGGCTGTGATCAATATGGTGTGCGGTCCTGCAGGTGAACCGATGGTATGCGCGCTCGAAGAGTGCCATCAGGACACGAATCTCTATCGCAACGCGCTCGATCGCCTGTCCCAGGCGGCGGAACTCATGCCCGCCGAGCGCGCCGAGGCCGTGCTGGTGCTGTTTGTCGCCGTCGGTTGTTCGGCGGATGTGCGGTCCTCGGTGAACTATGCCATCGACTACGCGCACGCGACCTGTGGCGGAGGCACCTCCACGCCGCGTTCGCTTGGCATGTCGATGACCGCGGGCGAACGCGAACCCGCTCCGGCGCACCCCTTGGGCTTGCTGCGCGTACAAAACAGTTTTGTCGTGAGCGCCCCGCGCTGGATTCAGCCGAGTGAGCAGGGTGTTGAGATTGGTGCGCTGGCCACTGGTGAGGGCGATATTACCGACGTCGGCGACGATGTCTCGGCCCGCCATGCCCATATCTGGTGCGATGCTCAAAATATCTGGCACGTCGAGGACTTGTCGTCCACCAACGGAACCGTGGTGGTAAACGGGGCCACGCGCGTCTGCATTCAGGTCGAGCCCGGCCGTTCCGCCCAACTCAATCCCGGCGACGAGCTCAAGCTCGGCGAATCCACTACCTACGCCATCCTCTTCGGTGCCCTCTAGCCGGCAGATAGGGACGTTTCTTTTCTGCCGGCACTTGGGGACACTCCTCGGCGCGCCAGAGCCAGTCGCCCGGGGATGGAGGGGCCATTTTGGCCCTTGGCGGTCAGTCGGGGCGAAACTAGAAGATCTTTCCGATTCGCGGCTGTTCATGCTTGTAGAGCATCTAAAACAATAGGATGTTATTCTGGAATATGCCGGGTGCGTGAACTTGCCTGTCTTAGCCTTAATAAGGTATAGGGGAGTTTGGCTCAGGGGTTCCGTGTTGTTCTTCAGCGCAGTATTGTGGGACAGATTTGCTGAGATTGGCGCCTTACACCGCAGAGCGCACGGAAGGCTCTCGATTTGTGTTCTGGCCCCAGAATACAGGGCCTGATACTTACCAACTGTGGCATGGATGTAACATCTGTAGAAATCAACCCTTTTGTTGTCGACCTTTGTAAGAAAAACACTGCCATCAACTCTTTGGATGACGAAACTAGGGTGCTTGAGGGGAGCCTTTACTCCCCTCTGAGAGATGACTCATGTTTTTCGCTTGTCGTTGTGAATCCTCCGTTACTGCCGATTCCGGATGAGATTCCTTATCCCTTCGTTTGAGATGGAGGACAATCGGGTCTGGATAAAACACTTCGTATTCTTAAGGGTGGCGATACGCATTTAGAGAAAAACGGTAAATACTGCTAATAGGGGTGACGACGATGGTGCGGGGGCGACCCGCGATGCTCTCATCAATACGTCGGATACTTGGGAAATCAGGTCTAGATGCATGTATGATGATGCTGTGTGGCTATTCAATTAATCCGCGTTCCGAATGGGTGCAGGGTATAGCTGCGACATCGTATGCTTTTGACCCGGCGCGATACTCAGATATTTCTGAGGCGGTTGACGAAGTTTATACGCACTATGCCGCGCAAGGCGTTTCGGAAGTTTGCACATCTACGTTACGGGCTTAGGTTTCTTCAAGCGAGCAGGCCGGTTGCGTTATTTCGAGCGATTTTTCTAGTCTAGACGACAAAAGGCAAAGGATTTGATGGGTATAAAACGCGGACGTTTGTGGGCGGATGCTCAAATCTATTGTGGCAATCGGGCGGTTGAAAAAGATATTTCAACCGCCCGATTGCCAGGTTCGTCGGAGGAGATGTCCGATTCCGACTCTCTTGTAGGAAGAGCTTGAGATCGTATTGGCCCAAGGCAATCTTAAAGCAGTCTCATTGGCAAATCTTCGCTCCTGTTGTGTTGAGGTGTAAGGTATCAGTGATTGATGTTTTGTGGCGGGTAGATTGGGGCCTTCCTTGATTCGATGCGTTCTCTCGAGGTTCATCAGAGCAAAAGGGGCTTTCGTCTTCATTGCTATCACGGTGATTGGAACCGCTCTCTCCTATGCCATGCCATACGTGAACGGGAAATTCTTAGATTTTCTTCTCGGTAACCGCAGCGAAAGAGACGCCGTACTCTTCGCGCTCCTGGTTGCGTCAATAGGAGTTTTCTCCACCCTCTTTACTTATTTTGCAGGAACACTTTCCATTCGCATAACCACGAGACTTTCCTTTGATCTTCTCAGGGAGGCCGTCTTGCGTTTTGAAAGAGACGATTACTTGGTGAGTCGGACCATCGATCCAGCCTATACAACGCAACGGATTATTTCCGACTCCAGCGTGGTCTCATCCTTCGTTTTGGCGAATTTTATCAGTGCGCCGCTGTCCATTGTAGCCATTCCCATCGTATTGCTTATCATATGGTCAATTGATTCAACTCTCGCGGTGTTTTCCATCATTCTCCTCATCGTGTATTTCTGTGTAATTACTGGGTTGAGGAAACTTTTGTATAGGGTCACGTATGAGAAGAAAGAGGCGGACAGCGCCTTTTACGCCGCAATTGCATCGCAGCTTAATCAGATTCTCAACATTCAACTGACATCTTCGTACGGCAAGAGCGAACAAGCGCTCGACGCTGGGTTTAAGAGCTATTTTCCCAAAGTTTTGCGCTCCGGAAAGCTATCATATTCTCTGACATCGCTCGATGGTCTTTTCGCAGCGTTGTTTCAAGCGGTGATACTTGTTGTTTCCGGAGTACGAATCATTAACGGAACTATGTCAATAGGCGAGTACACTATCATCGGTACATACTTCGCGGTTCTCTTTAAGACTTTGAAAAGTATGATGTCATTGTTCAAATCCTATCAAGATGCCAAAGCATCATGGGATAGGACGGCTATCGCGACGAGAGAAAAGGAGAGATCGGGGTGGAATCGGACCGATTTAGCTAAACTCGATGAAATAAATGACATTTCGGTATCTGATTTGGAATTCTCGGTTGCCCTTCCAGACGGATCTGTCCGAGAGGTCCTCGGCGGGTTTTCTTTCAAGTTTTCCGGTCCTGGTACATATTGCATAGTTGGGGAAAACGGAAGAGGCAAGACGTCACTTCTTTACTTGATGCTCGGGCTATACTCATCGAAAGGCAAAGTAAAATACAACGGCGTGCCAATCGAAGAATGCGACTTGGATTACATACGTGCGAGAGAGATATCGTGCTGCCCACAGTCGTGCTTCGCGCCGGACGAAACGGTGAAAGAGCTGTTAGAGTATTTCGACACGCCCTTTTCTTCCTATCACCGGGGTGTAGATGGCCTACTTTCGCTGGAAAACAGCGTGAAGGAGTTGCTCGGGAAACGTTGCTCCGCGCTTTCGGGCGGTGAGCTGCGCCGAGTGTACTTATGGTCGGCGATTTCACGCAAGTCGTCAGTTTTGGTACTCGACGAGCCCACGACTGGGTTAGACGCTGTAAGCCGCGCCGAGCTTGCGGCCTATGTTAAGCGCAACAAGCAAAGCCAGCTGATCATCATTGTCTCTCACGATGACGAGATGGTCGGCGCGGTAGAAGGGGTAGTGGATTTAGGCAGCATGTACCGGGGTAAATGCTGACAAGTGTAGTGCTACCCAACTGACAGAGATAACAAAAAAGCGATGCAGATGCACGTAGCATTCAGTCGGTTCGGACTCGGTGCCTTCACGCCATCGCAACGCTTTCAGATATAGTTCTCATTCTCTTACTAAAGGAAACTTTAGTCTACGTTGTCTTGTCGAGACAGAGGTGAAGCGAAGTGTTGTCGCGACGTATCTTATTCCAGGTGGCTCAGTATCATCGTGAGAATCACACCAAAGTGTACTTACAATTCTCGTGTCCCACGGACAACATGAGCTGAGCATTGAGGTTCCACCCTTTGCTGCAACTACACGGGGTTGGACGGCAATGAATATGCCGGGCCGCATGCCACGCGCAGCGGGGGTCCATGCCCCAGTATGTTGCCTACAGCAGCCTCGATGTCCACGCACACATCATCTCTGCCTTCGTGTTCAATCCGTTTGCCGGAGAGTGCGAGGGTTACAAGGCCGTAGAATACGAGCCGAACAAATGAAATGCGGTATCGACGCATAGGATTAAACTGACGATTGCTTTGCACCGAAAATACGCCCGGAAAGCCGCTATGGGTGGCGGCCCGGGTTAAATTGAGAGGCCCGTCCGATCACTTTCATGTGACGAACGGTCGGGCTTCTTATTCCACTTGCCAATGCTCGGCTCATATTGGAAGAAAGCTACGCTAATGTTTGCGTGATACTCCTATTTTTTCCGAAGAAAGAATCGGATAATGAAGAATAACAATAAAAAAGGTGCCAGATATAAAGCAAGTACAAAGGTTAATCCAACGAGACCTTGCAATAATGGCATAACTCCTCCCAGACACGAGATTTTGGTATTTGTCCCCATCTTATTTTGAATTGGACCAAATAGTTCCTAGACACAAAAACTACTCGTCAACTGGATCGCACCAATCTGCTGGCAAAACACAGCTTGATTCTTTATCGACATAGCACCAATCCGCAACAGGGCACTCGGCGATGTCGTAAAAATTGCATATATCAACTCCAAGACAACAAGGCTCAACGGGAGTATGTTCATTTGAACCAACAGGATGGATATGCTTCATAACAGCTCCTCACCTTAATCCAATTAGAGACTACGTTTGATCAATGCCACAGTGATCTACAACGCAGATGCTGCCGCCATCCATGTCATAGTCGCAGTAATCGTATGCACCACAGCCATCTGCTTTATCATAAACAGTACAGATGTCAGTAATGCCCAAGAGGCAGTCAAAAGACATCGGCTTCACGCCTGCCTCGTCGCCACTTCCTGGATTAATCGGATGAATATGCTTCACGACTACCTCCCTTTGAGTGCAGAAAAACCTCAATATTGTGTATAACAAACCAAGATGTCTAGTTCACCATATTTCTAGAATGGTTTCGGCGAACGTAGCAATAAGCTTCGCAGACGGTAATCAGAAGAACGAACACCTCCACAATGGTGACAGCAATGCGCTGAACCGCTTATTCCGATACAGTAGCTTCTCGTTGATTTTTCTCCTGCGAAGATGAGTGGCGGGAAATAAGGTCAAAAGCCATCTCGTAGCACATCTTTCTATATTCACATGATGCAGGGTGTAGACTCTTGGGCAAGTAGCCGTGCTCGTCTGCAGCCTCCCAGCTACAGCCCCCACCACAGAAAGACCGAGCCCAACAGTCCGTACAGTCAATTCTTTTTTCGACACCCTGACTCCAGTTTTCAATATACCTAGTTTCGTCAATTCCGGTGACGATGTTGCCCATTTTGACTCGCATCATCCCGACAAACCTGTGACAGGGGTATACGTCCCCTTCGGGAGTCACGGAAATAAAACGCCTGCCAGCCCCGCATCCGACAAAGGCGATCCTGTTGCTCATAATCAAATCAACTGCAGTTTTCAATGTTCTAAACAAGGGCTTTTCCCCTTGATCAATCTGTTTGAGATATTGATCCGCCAAATCTATTAGGCCCGCCCTGATTTTGTTTAATGAGTGTTCGTCGAGTTTGATATTCTCATCGAATGAGCTCACGGGCGAGAAGTAAATCCTTCTGAAGCCCATCTCTTTAAACTGAAGATAGTCTTCAACAAGGTTACAGTTATTATTTGTTAAGGTCGCTCTTGCGCCGAAGGGGAACGACTCGGAAAAACGACGAACGTTTTTGTCGATATCGGAGAAAGAGCCGCCTCCCGTCTTGTACGGGCGCGATGCATCGTGCTTGCATCCTGTACCATCGAGACTAATCAGAACAGAAAACCCGTGCTCCTTGAAAGAATTCACAGCAGTGTCATTCAAAAGCGTTCCGTTGGTCGTAATAGAATAGGTAAAGTTTCTATTGGGGTATATTCTTTTTGAATAGTCGACCGTTTTCCATATCAGCGGCTCGTTAATCATGGGTTCCCCACCAAAAAAGACGATCGCAAGCGTTTCGTTTTCCGATGAACTTGCGACGAGGTAGTCGACCGCCTTGAAGGCTATCTCGTCTGTCATCAGCAGAGGAGACGTTCCATAATCTCCTTTACCGGCAAAACAGTAACTACAACCAAGGTTGCATGCATGTGAAACGTGGAGTTCGATGGATCTAAGTTTTCGAGGCGTGTCTTTTGTTAAGAAAGTCCGCTCAGACAATCGTTGATACTCATCAATGTCGTCTTCAAGTTCTGCTATGGTCGTTTGGTCGTAGCCTTTCGCAGCAAGTGACTTTGTTAGCAACTTCGAGTTGACCGTTCTTCCCGATGCTTCAAATATGCGAAGCGCATCTTCTGATGCTTGGTCAACCTGAAAGCAATTGCGAGTGACCTCATCGAAGCAGTAACGACGATCACTTACTGAGAAAAAATGCATACGTTCCTCAATTTCATGCTGGACTGGCACTAACCTTGTTTATTGTTGCGCAGCTATAAAAAACCACCAGCGGGGATTCGGTGTGCGGCCCAATCGGACTCCCAAAAGGTTCTATTTGAGACTGGCAAGCTTTGTGTTGTTGGCACTTCGACAGCGCTCTTTATTCCAACATGGAGCCTTGCAGTTTGAGTCGACTTGCCTCTGGAAGGTCCGATCTTAACTTGATT
>CAUAWV010000005.1 GCA_958433005.1 uncultured Collinsella sp.
GATAAAGACCCCTACCCCCATAGCGCGCAGGCCGCGAATCCTGTCGATGAGGTCTTCGGTATCGTGCTGATCGAGGTTTGGCACATTATCAATCGCGATAAGGGAGTGCGGTTTGTCTTTGAGTTCTTCGGTAACCACCTCGAGCTGCATAAACACCTCGCGCCCAATGGCGCGATCGGCCTCGATAATCCGCACGGGGCCTCGCGTCGGGTCGCATTTAACCTCATGGGTGTACTGCAGCAGCACCGAGGTCTTCCCAAACCCGTCGGGCGCATAAAGAACCACGATGCCGGCCTTTCGGCCCTTGGCTATAAGCTCATTCATCAAGCGCTCGCGTCGCACCATATAGCCTCCGCCCAGCGGCATCAGCTCGAGGTCGTCTATACTGCTCAAATCGTTTACCATGCCCGCTCCTCAACTCGACCGTATGGACACTGTAACCGCAAGACCATACAGGCCGCGCTATGAATAGAGCGACCTTGTGCTTTAGGTTGTCTTTTGGTACGCAAGCGGCAAGTTTTTGTACAGCAAGGGCAGATTGTTATTAATCCCCCGACTAATCGGTCTTTAAGCAGGTAAATGAGCTTGTCAGCTTGTCCCATCTAAGCGGCAGTGTAACGTAAATGAACAAGGTTCAGCCATGTCATTCAACTCGCCTAGCACCCGCTACCGTCTACGACCTTTTAGTGGCATTTTTGCATAGAATATGGTATGGGATGAATCAAGCTGTTGGGCATCCAGCATTCGTCAAGCTTGCGGCAAGATCTTGGTCAAGTGGGCGGAAAGGGATAGCAAAAAGGCCCCCGCAATGCGGAGGCCTTAGGCAAGGCTATGTCGAGGTGCAGGATTCGCGCTACTCGCAGAGCGAAAGGGCGGCCTCGTCGGCAACGACAACGCAGTTGGTGTGCAGCTGTAGGATCGAAGCCGGGCACTCGGGCGTAACCGGGCCATAGCACATGTCATGCACGGCCTGAGCCTTGGCCTCGCCGTTGGCGACGACCAGGATCATGCGGGCATACATGATGGTCTGGGTACCCATGGTGTAGGCCTGACGAGGGACATCGTCGATGCTGTCGAACAGACGGCTGTTGGCCTGAATGGTGCTCTCGGTGAGATCGACGCAGTGCGTGCCCTTGGAGAAGTGGTCGTCGGGCTCGTTGAAGCCGATATGACCGTTGTTACCAATGCCGAGCAGCTGCAGATCGGGATAACCGGCGGCAGCGACGACCTTGTCGTACTCAGAGCAGGCAGCGGCGGCATCGGGGTTGGAACCGTCGGGCACATGCGT
The DNA here is from genome assembly GCA_958433005.1 of uncultured Collinsella sp. Taxonomy (GTDB): domain Bacteria; phylum Actinomycetota; class Coriobacteriia; order Coriobacteriales; family Coriobacteriaceae; genus Collinsella. Next base: position 1,289 of record CAUAWV010000005.1, read on the forward strand.
GTTGTTCAGGTCGATGTTGATGTGATCGAAGAAGTTCTTACGCATAAAGTAGTGATAGCTCTGGGGATCGTCGTGCGAAAGGCCACGATACTCGTCCAGGTTGTAGGTGCTGACCTCGGCAAAGTCGACGTCGCCCTTCTTGTACCAAGCAGCGAGCTGCTTGTAGGCACCGATCGGGGTAGAGCCGGTGGCAAGGCCCAGCACACAGTCGGGCTTGAGGATAACCTGCGCCGAGATAATATTGGCGGCCTTGCGGCTCATATCCTCGTAGTCTTTAGCTTTAATGATCTTCATTACGCATCCTTTCTCGTACAAGAGAGGCAAGGCTCCCCTTACAAGCACTTGCCCGCGGCCTGCGTCGGCCGCAACCAACGTGTGCGGCCACCAGGGCGAGGTCGCGTAATGTATGTGTCTCGTGTCTAGCCGCGTCGAGGCCCCTGCCCGTCCACGGTGACCCGAAGCCTTTTAGCTTCGGACAAATCCCATCTTGCCACGGAGGGCGCCCTCTTTCAAGGGCGCCCTCCGTAAACGTGTTTGAATTGTAGGCTAATGGCCACGTGCACTTACTAGCGCTCGCGAGCAACGATGAGCTGGTCCATCTCTTCGACATGCACGCCAACGGAGCCCTTGATGCTCGAGAACTCAACGGAGTTGCACACCAAGATGGGAACCGTCACATCGTAGCCCTCGGCAGCAATTGCCTCGCGATCAAACTCAATGAGCACATCGCCCTTATGGACGATGTCACCCACTTGCGCATGTACGGTAAAGTGCTTGCCCTCGAGCTGAACAGTGTCCAAACCAACGTGGATGAGCACGTCCAGGCCATCGACCGTGTTAAGCGCAACGGCGTGCCCCGTGGGAAAAATGGCCTCGACCTTGGCATCAGCCGGTGCAATCACACGCGTTCCGGTGGGCTGAATCGCCACGCCCTGGCCCAAAAGACCGGTGGCAAACGTCTGGTCGTTTACCTCGGAGATCGGAATGACGTCGCCCGAGATGGGAGCATCCAGCGTAAGGACTCGACCACGCATACCAAAAGACCTTAGGACTTTAGTGAACATGCTCCCCCTCGGACATACCAATCAATCAAATAACCTTAACAGTTTACCACTTGGCACCCATTTTTGACCATTAGGGAAGTTCGCGCTTGACAACCTCGACGATGTCGTCGACAACGCGCTGGGTCAGCTCGTGCGTCTCGGCCTCGGCCATCACGCGGACCAGTGGCTCGGTACCGCTCGGACGCACCAGAATGCGGCCGCGGCCGTCAAGCTCCTTCTCGGCAGCAGCGACGGCATCCCAGATGGGCTGGCAATCGTCCAGACCAGCCTTGTTGTCGGAATGCACGTTAACGAGTACCTGCGGGTACTTCTTCATGATACCGGCAAGATCGGTGAGGGTACGACCGGTGCGCTTGAGCACGGCCAGCAGCTGCAGAGCCGTCACCAGGCCGTCACCGGTGGTGTTGTGCTCCAGGAAGATGATGTGGCCGGACTGTTCGCCGCCGATGACGGCGCCATCCGCGAGCATGCGCTCCAGAACGTAGCGGTCGCCCACGGCAGTCTGAACCATCTCGAAGCCCTGCTCCTTCATAGCGATGGAGAAGCCAAGGTTGCACATGACGGTCGAGACGATCTCGGAGTTGGCGAGCTTGCCGCGAGCGGCGAGGTCAGAACCGCAGATAGCCAGGATGTAGTCACCGTCGATCTCATTGCCCTCGCTGTCCACGAACAGTACGCGGTCGGCGTCGCCGTCGTGGGCCAGACCAATGTCAGCATGGGTGCGCAGTACGAGCTCGCGCAGGGGCTCGAGGTGAGTGGAGCCGCACTCAACGTTAATGTCAGTGCCGCAGTAATCGGTGTTGATGGCATGGACCGTGGCACCCAAGCGCTGCAGAGCGGCGGGCGTAGTCTGGCAGGAAGCACCGTGACCGCAGTCGACGGCAACGACCAGGCCGTCGAGCCTCAGGCCATCAAGCGTATCGATGGCGTGGTCGACGTATGCCTTGCGGGCATCCTTCATCTTAATGATGTGGCCCACGCCGGCACCGGTCGGCAGCGTGTCGGCAGCCATGGCTTCTTCGGACATTACCCAGGCGCTGATCTCTTCCTCGACAGCATCGGGAAGCTTCATGCCCTTGCGGCTAAAAAACTTGATGCCGTTGAACTCCGGCGGATTATGCGAAGCAGAGATGACGATGCCGCCGTCGAGCTCGTTCTGAACGGTGAGCAGGGCCACGGCCGGCGTGGGGATGACGCCGCAGCAGTGCGGACGGCCGCCCTCGGCCATAATGCCGGCGGTCAGAGCGCTCTCGAGCATGGTGCCCGAAAGACGCGTGTCGCGGCCGACACAGATATCCGGACCAAGGAACTTGGTCGCCGCGCGGCCCAGGCGAAACGCGAGGTCGCACGAGAGGCCGGCATTGGCGACGCCACGGACGCCGTCGGTACCGAAGATGTTCTGGGGCATAGGATCGCTCCTTCCCTAGCAGGCGATATGCAACCGCCCACCCTAGTCGAAAAAGAAAAGCGGGACCCGCCGAGGAATCGGCAGGCCCCGCTTGTACATTGTATCTCGAAAGGAGATAAAACCTTAGCGCTTGGAGAACTGGGGAGCGCGGCGGGCCTTCTTGAGGCCGTACTTCTTGCGCTCGACCACGCGAGCATCGCGCGTAAGGAAACCGGCCTTCTTGAGATCAGCACGGTAGTCGCCAGCGTTCAGAAGAGCGCGAGCAATGCCCAGGCGCAGAGCGCCAGACTGACCGGAGATGCCGCCGCCATCGCACAGAGCGATAACGTCGAACTGACCGGCGGTGTCGGTCACCTTGAAGGGAGCAAGGGCGTTCTCAACGAGCTGATGACGGCCGAAATACTGCTCGGCGTCACGCTTGTTGATGGTCACCTTGCCGGTGCCGGGGACGAGACGGACGCGGGCGACGGCGTTCTTACGACGGCCGGTACCCTGGTAGACAACGGTGTTCTCAGCCATCTTTAAGCCTCCAGCTCAATCTTCGTGGGGTTCTGGGCAGCGTGCGGATGCTCGGCACCAGCGTAGACCTTAAGCTTGGTCATCTGGGCACGGCCGAGGGTGGTCTTGGGCAGCATGCCGCGAACAGCGCGCTCGATGACCTTCTCCGGGTGCTTCTCCATAGCCTGGCGGAAGCTCTCAGCCTTAAGGCCGCCGTTGTAGCCGCTGTGGCGATAATAGGTCTTCGTGTCGGCCTTGTTACCGGTAAGCTGGACCTTATCGGCGTTGATGACGACAACGAAGTCGCCGCAGTCGCTGTTGGGCGTGAACTGAGGCTTGTTCTTACCGCGCAGGATCATTGCGATCTGGGTGGCAAGACGGCCCAGGACAGCACCATCGGCGTCGACGAGAACCCAGTTGCGCTGGACCTCGCCCTGCTTGGCGTAGTGAGTCGATTTCGAAATCACTTAGACTCCTCCATGTACAGTACGTGTTGTTACAGAGATTCACGGGGCTCTGCAAGTAACCCGTCCATATTACCCCGCTCGCCGTACGAGTCAACAGGTATTTTGACTCCGACCAGAGTTTCTGCACATGTCGTCCATGGGTCATGACGTCGCGACACTAGCGCTCGACAAACGCCTCGATATCTCCCAGCAGGCGCTTTGCCTCCTGGCGGCCCTGAATATACAGGTCGAGGAGCTTTGCCGGATCGTGCTCAACATGGCCGACCTCGACCGGCTTTTGCGGAGCAACGACCAGCGCACGGCCCTCACGCTCATACTTCCACAGATGCATGCGCTGGATGTTATAGCGGTCGTGGCGCGTCTCGATAGCCTCAAGCAGATAGGGGTAGTCGGCATAGCGGGCTCGTGCGGCGGGCATAAACTCGTAGGGCTTTTTCTCGTACGAGCGGTCCTGCGTGACAATGACGACCGCGCGATCGAAGCCTGCCTCCTCCAGCACGTGCTCGATAGGGACCGAATCGGCTACGCCACCGTCGACGTATTTGTGCCCGTCAATCTCGACCGGTGGCGTCACCAGCGGCAGCGACGTCGATGCGCGCACGGCGTCGAGGTCGAGCACGGCACTTTTGACCGACAGGTACGCGGCGGTTCCAAAGAGCATGTCCGTCGCGACGGCGTACATCTCGATGGGGCTCGCGTCGAACGTCTCGCTGTCAAAGGGATCCAGGCGGTCCTGGACATCGTTGAAGATAAAGTCGTAGCCGACGATGGAGCCCGTGGACGCAAACGATGCGGCGCCCATGAAGCGGTTGTCGTTGCAGAAAGCCAGGTTGATGCGGTTAGCACGGCCGATCTGGTGCGACTTGTAGTTCACGCCGTTGAGGGCGCCGGCCGATACGCCATATACCGCCGGAATCTCGACGCCGGCCTCCATGAGAACGTCGAGAACGCCCGCGGTAAACTGCCCGCGAAAACTACCGCCCTCCAGGACGAGCGCGACCCTGCCGGCGTTCTTTGCTTTATCTTCTGCAGTCATGTTGACCTCCTGCTGTTTCGTTTTGGCCTTCTTCTACCCAGTTTTGGGATGGCAAGCGCGCGGGTTTTTCGAGGCGGCAGGTGAAGCGGAAAGTGTGTCCCAGTTTGAGGCGAGATTCCGGGATGTGCTTTCCGCTTGAGCTGCCGTTGGGAAAGCACGTCCCACTCTACGGCTCGATTCCGGGTTGCAGTTTCCGCTTGAGGCGCCATCCGGAAACTACGTCCCAGTCTGAGCGCGGATTCCGGGATGGACTTTCCGCCTGGGCCGCCATTGGGAAAGCACGTCCCACCCTGCGCTGCCGCGACGTTTTCTTTACGCCCACGCCCTGCATAGAGTTCGATTCTCCGCGGTACGGGGGATCCGTTGATGGGTTGAGTCCGGGGCAAGACGCCCGATCGGCATCGCATCTATATCTAGCTGGAGCTTTGCGCGGAGAATCCGCGTATTTGCTTCGCAAATCCGCACCGGCTTCGGCCGCCTGCCGGCGTCCTCGCCCGCGGGCTAAAAACGCTCACGCGTTTTCTTTACGCCCGCGCCCTGCATAGAGTTCGATTCTCCGCGGTACGGGGGGATCCGTTGATGCTGGGCGAGGCCAGCTGAGATTCGATAAACATCGCATCCATTTTGAGTCGGAAGTTTGCGCGGAGAATCCGCGTATTTGCTTCGCAAATCCGCACCGGCTTCGGCCGCCTGCCGGCGTCCTCGCCCGCGGGCTAAAAACGCTCACGCGTTTTCTTTACGCCCGCGCCCTGCATAGAGTTCGATTCTCCGCGGTACGGGCTGGAAATAAAAAGGTAGGTAGATACGAATATCTACCTACCTATTACTTGTGGTGGAGGCGCGGAGAATCGAACTCCGGTCCACGAAAGCCCCCTGATTGGCATCTCCAAGCTCAGTCGCTGGTTTTGTCTCGGACGCTTTGCGCGCAGCGACACGCTCGCGGCGTCCTAACCGGTTCGGTCTTAGCCTGCGCCATACCGATTACGTGCGCAGGAGCATTCCCCTAAAATGACGTCGCGCCGGTGTCGGGGAAATCACCGGGTTGACGCGCCGCTATAAACTAAGCAGCGAGAGCCATAGGCTCAAAAGAAGAGTTGTTGTCAATTCAATTTGACGGTACCCCTGTTTAACGAGGCGAGGAGACCTCGGCTTGCTTCCTCTCTCAGAGCTATCGTGTCGAAACCAGTCGCCCCCGAATGTCGGGAAAGTCTGGATGGCATTGGGCACGAGTACCCAACAGCCGTCGACTTTTCAAGGAACATACGGGGCGAGCCCCGCTTGTGGAGTGCTATCTTACCACGTTCTAAAGGCAGACAGATGTTCTATCCACGAGCTGTGAAGACCCCAATGTGCGCTGTACTTCGCACTTTTGCTACCGATCGCGTCACGTATATTTTCGCCAAGCACAATTGACCCGTCGAAAGGACCGTTATGGATACCAAGCAGCAACTCGTCAATGCCCTCGTGGGCCTGGGCTCAACCATTACCGAAGCCATGGATGTCATTGAGGGCTTTGTCCCCTGCGGACATCCCGCCCTCACGGTATCGAACGCATTCGTCGCGCTGGACGCTGACGATGATGCAGCTCTCGCCCAGCAGCTTGAGACCGTCGAGGACTTTATCGACCACGTGAGTGAGAACCGCGGCGTGGCCGCCTACCACGGCATCGAAGTCGAGCTCGCGGGTCCCAAGGCTGATCTGCTCGCAGCAATCCGCGAGGTAGGCGCCCTCATGCAAACCGCAGGCGTCAAGAACACCCAGGTCAACGAGTGGGTCTATCGCAGTCTGGCAGTACTCGACAGCTCCGACGAAAAGGCGGCCGAGCAGCTCGCAGAAAGTCCCGCCATTAAGGCCGAGCTTTTGTAAATAGCAGACGTGGGCCCCTTGGCTCATCGTCGTCCAAGAAGCCCGCAAGCAGTTCGCGTCACCCGATAGCCGCGCCGTCGCGTTTGGCCAAAGCAAGAATCGGCATCATTTGACGAGGTGTCTTTGCTGCAAGATCGGCATGTTCGAGCAGTTTGCGATCGTTAGTTACCAAGTAATCAACCTGCGCGCGCTTGCATGCGGCGAGCACCAAGTTGTCCTCGTAATCGCGATGGAGCGCTAAGTATTTGTCGGCCAGCCAAAGGTCCGACGCATCTGCACCCACGGCCGTGGCGTTTTCGGTCATATTTCGAACAAACGCCAGCGCCGCATCGCCAATCGCGCGGGCAGAAGCCTCGTCGAGCGCTCCCCCGCTGGCAAGAACGCTACGCTTCAGCTCGTGTTGGACAACGTACAGCACGTCCTTAGCGATATGCACCGGAAAGAACAGCAACGCCCCCGTCTCCATCGCCCGCCCAATAAACGCACGCGCGGCAAGCGACTCGGCATGGTCGACGCAAAACGAATCAACCCATACGTTGGCATCCAAATGCAAAAGACCTGCGCCCGGACGACACCGATGCCGTCTGGGCGCAGGCCAGATAACGTGGGCGAACACGTCTGCTAACGCAGGTAAGCCTTCGCGTTGCTCAGGCTGTAGGCAATCGTCGAGCCGTTGTGCAGCAGTGACGACGTCTGCGGGGTAATCGCGCCGGTAATACCCAATGCCAACAGCGCCGAGTTGGTGAGCATCACCTTAGAGTAGGAGCTCGTCAGACGATCAATGAGGCCCTGGCTCATGCGGCGCAAACGCACGATCGCGGCCAGATCCGTGTCGGTCAGGATGATATCGGCGACCTCCTTGGCGATGTCGCTTCCGCCACCCATTGCCAGCCCCACGTCGGCCAAACCGAGTGCCGGCGAATCGTTGACACCGTCGCCCACCATGGCAACGTGGCGCCCCTCACCCTTAATGCGCTCCACATAGGCGTACTTGTCCTCGGGCAGCAGCTCGGCCTTAAACTCGTCGACACCCGCCTCGCGCGCAATGCGCTCGGCCGTGCGCTCCGAATCGCCCGTGAGCATAACGACATGCTTGACGCCCAGCGCATGTAGGTCGGCGATGGCCTCACGGACGCCGGGCTTGAGCGGATCCTCGATGCCGAGCACGCCGACGACCTTGCCGTCGACCGCCAGATACAGCGGCGACAGGCCTTGCATCTGGAGCTCGATTTGCTCCTTGATGTCGGACTCGAGCTGCGCACCCTCGTCCTCAAATACAAAGTGCGCCGAACCGATAATGGCGCGACGCCCCTCGATGGACGAAGCGATGCCGTGCGCCACGATGTACTCGACCGCGGCATGGCGCTCGCGGTGCTCAAGCCCGCGTTCGCGGGCGGCGTTGACCACGGCACGCGCCACCGGATGCGGGAAATGCTCCTCCAAGCAAGCGGAAAGACGCAGGACCTCGTCCTCGCTCCAGCCATCGGTGGTGAGCACGCAAGCCAGGCGCGGCTGCGCCTCGGTAAGCGTGCCAGTCTTATCAAACACAATGGTGTCGGCCTTGGCAAACGACTCAAAGTACTTCGCGCCCTTGACCATGACGCCCATCTTGGCAGCATCGCTCATAGCGGTCATGACGGCAACGGAACCCGTGAGCTTGAGTGCACACGAGTAGTCGACCATCAGCGCCGCCGAGGTCTTGATGAGGCTGCGGGTGGTAAGCGCAACCAGGCCCGCGAGCAGGAAGTTCCACGGGACGATCTTGTTGGCAAGGTCCTCCATATGCGACTGGCCCTCGGACTTGAGCGAGTCGGCCGTCTGCACGAGCGAGACAATTGAGCGCAGTTTGGTTTGCGCCGTGTTGGCGCGCACACGCACCAAGACGCTGCCGTCCTCCACGACGGTGCCGGCGAACACGTCGTCGCCCACGCTGCGCTCGACGGCAAGCGGCTCGCCGGTCAGGGTCGCCTGGTTGACCATGGCGCTCCCCTGCTCGACAACACCGTCGATGCAAATGGACATGCCAGTGCGCACGGCCACCAAGTCGCCGGGCTCGAGCTCGGTGGCGGCAACGCTTACCTCGGTGTCGCCGACGACCTTTTGCGCCTTGTCGGGCACATCGAGCAGCGAGTTGATGAGCTCGTTTTCGCTCATGGCGCGGGTGTAGTCCTCGAGCAGCTCGCCCACGTTGAGCAGGAACATCGTCTGGCCCGCGGTGTCGACATCACGCTTGACGAACGAAATGCCGATGGCCGAAGCGTCGAGCACGGGAACGGTCAGGCGCGGCTGCGCGAGCTCACGGAGGGCGGCGCGCAAAAAGGTCATGTAACCGGCCACGACAAACACCGCACGCAGGGGCGTGGGCAGAAACCAGCGACGTGCGTAGTGGGCGCCGATAAGCGTGGCAAGATCCATGACGAGCTTGTGCTTGCGCGGCTCGAGTTGCATCACGTAGCCCGACTTGGCATCGGCGATAGCTTGAGCATCGAGTGCGCCCAAGGCGTCGAGCACGCTCGCGCGGCGCGGCTCATCGTATTCGAGCGCCATCTGGCCGATGCGGCCGTAGACGCGCACCTTGTGCACGCCGTCGATGTCGCCGCCAAGCTTAAGAAGTGCATCGAGATCGCTCTCTGGCACAGGACCCGCCAATTGAAGACGGGTCCTGCCGGGGATCTCGCTAATAATCGAGAATCTCATAGTTTGTGCCTGGGAGCGTTACTCGGCTGCCTCGTCAGCAGCGGCCTCGCTCTGGGTGATGTAAGCAGCCTCGGCAACCATGTCGTCGACATTAGCCTTGGCCTGCTCGACCATGTCCTGGTAGCCGTTCTTGATGCGCATGCCGCACGCGATACCCTGCACGCAGGCATTCTTTACCGGAGCGCTGGTGAGCAGCTTGATGCCGGCCGTACCGAGCAGAAAACCGCCACCGACAAGCAGGGTGTTAAACGTCGACTTCTTCATGTTGTTTCTCCCTTTTGCCGCATTGGACGCGGCACGGTGCCTCAGCACCCGAGTAAACAAGTTTGCTCGAGCACGCTTTTGAAATACCTTAATTCTATCTAACTATCTAGGTCAGCCATGGCTAACCTTTTGAAAATTAACGATGCGGAGTAACCGATTGTCAATGTGACAAAGGGACTATCCCTTTGTCACATTCTTACAGCTGCCAGGTAGCTGCTTCCTTTTGCAGCGCCACCATGCGGGCGAATTCTCCACCTGCCGCCTTGAGCTGCGCCGGAGTGCCCTGCTCGGCAACCACACCATCCTTGAGTACAACGATTTTGTCGGCATTTTCTACCGTACGCATACGGTGGGCAATAACGATAACCGTCTTACCTGTAAGCAGACGGGAGAGTGCCTGCTGTACCACGGTCTCGTTCTCCACATCCAAACTCGCCGTCGCCTCGTCCAACAGCACGATAGGCGCGTCTTTGAGCAGCGCGCGGGCGATGGAAATGCGCTGGCGCTCTCCGCCGGACAGCTTGGAGCCGTTCTCGCCAATCATCGTGCCATAGCCCTGCGGCATGCGGCTCACAAACTCGTCGCAGTTGGCGGCACGCGCGGCAGCAAGCACTTCCTCATCGGTGGCATCACGACGCCCGAGGCGGATGTTTCCCATCACCGTGTCGTCAAAGAGCAGCACGTCTTGGAACACAATGGCGTAATCACGCAGCAGTACCTCGGGATCGACGCTTGCAACATCCACACCGCCCACGGCAACCTTGCCCGCGGTGGCATCCCAAAAGCGCGCGGCAAGGCGGCTCACCGTGGACTTACCGGAACCCGAAGGACCGACCAGCGCCGTAACTTCGCCTTCCTTGGCGGTAAAGCTCACATCGGTAAGAACTTTCTCGCCGGCGCGGCCGTCCTCGCCCGCACCATAGCCAAATGCCACGTGATCGAACACAACATCGTGGCCCACGGGCTCAAATTTCTCGCTACCCCGCGCCACAGGCTCTTCCATGATGGAACGCATGCGCTTGGCAGACGACTCGGCGGCAAACAGCTCGGACATTAACATTAACGCCTGGTCAAAGGGTGCATAGATACGGCTCACCATAAGCAGGAAGGCAAACATCACCAAAAAGTCGACCTGGCCGGAGGCGACCATCGCAGCGCCCGTGACCAACGTGGTGGCAATCCCCAGGCGCAGGATGGCAAAGGCGGAGTTGACCAAAAGCCCGTTGGCGAGCTCGCCTTTGGTGGTCTCGCGCTCCTCGGCATCGATCACGGCGTTGAGTCCCTCAAGATAATGGGCCTCCTGGTTGGTGGCGCGGATCTCGCGCACGCAGTCGAGCGTCTCCTGGATCGCCTCGGTGACCTTGACCTTCTCGGCGCGCACGCGGTCGAACACCGGGGTCATGGGCCCGCGTGTCAGATACAGCACGGCAAAGGCCACGGGCACGCTCCAAAACGCCGCAATCGCCAGCTGCCAGCAAAAGAACAGCGACGCCACGAACACGATGGCACTTGCGATGATGGCACCCCAAAGCTCTCCCAGCACATGACTGTAGGCATGCTCCATAGTCTGAACGTCGCCCATGATGGTTTCGGTTAGATCGGCCAGATCACGACGGCCGAAAAACGACAACGGCAGTTTGCGCAAGCGCTCGGCAATCCCCATGCGCTGCTTGCCGCATTCCTCGTAAAAGATGCAGTAGGTGTAGTAATACTGCTGCCAGTTAGAGGCAAAGAGCATCACGAAAAAGACCAGGAGACCGCCCACGATAGGCAGTGCACTCGGCAGATCGGCCCCACTGGCGAGATGCTCGACAAAGCCGGCCATGACCAGGAATAAAAAGCCCATGCCGGCCATGGTAATGAGATTGGTGAGCGTGGTCCAGAAAATGCCGCGTTTTACGCCGGCGACGCCTTTATCGGATAGGAAATACTTCTTTTGGAATGAGGCGAACATTTATGCCTCGCCTCCCTTCGTGACGGCGGCATCCGCGGTCGCTGCAGTGATTTTCCAGCTCGCGGCCAGTTCGTATTCGGCCCACATCTTGGCGTATAGACCCTTTTGGGACAGCAGCTCGGCATGGGTGCCGGCCTCCTGCACGCTGCCCTGGTTGAGCACCACGATTTGGTCTGCGCCCACTACAGTCGAGAGTCGGTGCGCGATCATAATGACCGTGCGACCCGCCGCCAGCTTGCTAAAGGCGCGCTGGATGAGCGCCTCGTTCTCGGGGTCGGCAAACGCTGTGGCCTCATCGAGCACCACGATAGGCGCGTCCTTAAGGATTGCGCGAGCGAGTGCCACGCGCTGGACCTCGCCACCCGAAAGGTACGCCCCGCCGGCGCCGAGCATGGTGTCGATGCCCTGCGGGAGCTTGGCCACGATATCGTCGCACTGGGCCGCGGAGAGGGCCGCGCGCACTTCGTCGTCAGTGGCTCCAGGCTTGGAGGCGCGCACGTTGTCGGCAAGTGTTTGTCGGAACAGCTGGTTGGTCTGAAACACGAAGGCAACCTGGTCCATAAGCTCGTGGGGATCCATGTCGCGAACGTCTACGCCGCCTACGAGCACGCGACCCGCGGAAACATCCCAAAAACGCGGGATCAGGCTTGCGCAGGTTGACTTACCGCCGCCCGAGGGACCAACCAACGCAAGGGTGCTACCTGCGGGAACGCTAAAGCTCACATGATCGACGGCAGGTGCCTCGGCACCCTCGTAGGTAAAGCTCACGTCCTCAAAGCGCACATCGCTACCAACAGGATGCTTGGGCTGGGCAGGCACGGAGAGCTGCTTGGAATCCATAACGCTTCGGATACGCGCCAGCGAATCGGCACTCATCTGAGACGCCTCGCCCACAAACATAAGCTTGGTCATGGCCGTCGGCACCACGGCCGAAAAGATCGCGTAAAACGTGAAGTTGGTCATAAAATGCGCGAAGTCCGTCTCACCCGGCGCCAACAGCAACGCCACGGGCAAAAGAAATGCCACGAGGCCATTGAGCGCGGTAAGGTTGAGCACCTGCGGGCCTCGGCAGAATGTACCCGCATAGTTTTGCGCCATGTCGGCGTATTCGGCGATTGCATCGTGGAACGCCTTAAAGGAGTAGACCGTCTGCTGGAACACCTTGACCACGGGGATACCGCGAACGTATTCGGTGCCGGTCTTGTTCATCTTGACCAGCGCGCCCATGTAGGCCTTCATAAACTCGGCGCCCTTGCCGCTCATCATGGTGGCCATGGCGCAAAACGAAACGGCCACCGAAATGAGGCACGCCGCGCCCAAGCGCCAATCGAGGGCGAAAAGCAGCACGAGCAAGCCCACGACCATGGCGGCGGCGCCTGCGATATCGGGCAGCATGTGTGCGAGCAAAGTCTCTGTGGAAGCGGCGCATCCGTCTACGATACGGCGCAGCTCACCGGTGGCGTGTGTGTCAAAGTAGCCAAGCGGCAGCTTAAGCAGGTGCTCGCTCGTAGTCTTGCGAATATTGGACGCGCAGCGAAACGCAGACAGGTGCGTGCACATGAGCCCCACGAAATAGACCACGATGCTTGCCAGCGCAAACCCCACGGCCCGCCAGCCATACGTCGCGATGCCGCAGGCTTCGCTCCAGTTAGGTGCCACGGCGATCAGATCGCGCGCGACAAGCCAAATGCACACGAACGGGCCAAAGCTCAGCAGCTGCGAGAGCGCCGAGAGAGCCATGCCCAAATACGTTAGGAATTTGCGGTCGCCGGCATATGCAAGCAGCTCGCCGATACCGCCGCCTTCCCTTTTTGACCCCTTTGCCATGAGATTCCCTTCTAACGGCTTGAGAGTTAACCGTAATGAACTTATCATTGATGTGTTAGCCAAGGCTCACAATCGAGCCAGGCGTGGACGTTTCTGTAAAGGAAAGGGACGCTTTTGCAAATACGGCGGGCAGCGACCGACATAACCGAGCTCTACGCACCGCAGTTTGAGCAGTTTGGCCTGGAGCTTACCGGCAAGGGCGCCGTCTTTACCGGCGAGGTGGCAAACGATCGGGCACACGGACGCGCATGGATCATGCCTCTCTCCCCCGCCTGCATCGTTATGGAGCATTTCATTACCCCGATGCACGATATGTACCTGGCCGAATACACACCCGAACCGTACGCCTGCGTGAGCGAGGTCAGCGCGCCCACACTTATATGCATGCCCGAGGCTGGCATAACGCCTGCGAACCTTAAACCCTTGCATGGACCGTGGCCGAACAGCGCGGTGTGCAGCTTTATCCAAGATAGCTGCGGCGAGGAACTAAGTCCGCTGTTTGCAGGGCAGCTTTATCACTCGCGCTCGGTGCTCTTTTTGCCCGGGTATTTTGACGAGCTGGAGCATCGGTATCCCACTGAGTTCGCGGGAGTCTTTGAGGCGTTTGCCGAGTCGTGGCACGAGGAGGCGACGTCTGCCATCTGCCACACGCTGCGCCGGATTAACGAGGACCGCGCCCGCACCGTAGGCGGACACGTCTATATGCAAGGCATCGTGGAGACCATGGTCGCGGAGCTCGCCTGTTCGCGCGCGGCCCACAAGCAGGCGCGGCGGGCGGCAGACACACGCGCCAGCATAACCATTGCCGAAGAAGCAACGGCAATGATTGAGCGCGCGCTCGACAAAGGCAGACGTGTGGGTATCAACGAGGTAGCCGAGAGGCTCTACACAAGCCGCTCCAAGCTATGCGCCACCTTTAAGGCCCAAACCGGCGAGTCCCTGGGTGCCTACATTCGCAGACGCCGTATGGAGCGAGCACAGGACCTTTTGGCCGATAGCTCGCTCACGATAGCGCAGGTCGCAGAGCGTCTAGGCTACCCTCAGCAGGCCGCCTTCGCCCAAGCCTTCAAGCAACACACCGGCACCACCCCCACCGCCTGGCGCTCCCAACACCAGTAAGGAGCCAGCAAAGGGACAGACCAATGAGCTCCACATGCAGAGAAGGTCACCTGCAATGTGACAAAGGGACTGTCCCTTTGTCACATTCACAAAAATGGGCGCGCCAACGGCACGCCCATTCACCAAATTCCATTCAGCCCACCTGACCCGGAAGGCCGAGTCGTCAGGGCGGGGAAGGCCCCCGGAGCGGCGGGGCGCTTGCTCAAAATGAGTTCCGCACGCAAAGAAGGCCACTTAATGTGGCCTTCGTCTTGCGCAGGACTGTTCGAAATTTTGAGGAAGCACCCCACCGCTCCGGGGGCCTTCCCCGCCCGTGAGTCTACGCGAGCGCCTTTCTCAGCAACTCGTTGAAGAGCTTCGGGTTGCCTTTGCCGCGGCTCGCCTTCATGCACTGGCCCACCAAAAAGCCGATAACCTTCTGGTTGCCGTCACGATACTGCTGCGCCTGATCGGCACAGTTAGCCAGCACCTCGTCCACGATCGGCTGCAACGCACCGGCATCGCTCACCTGACGCATGCCGCGCTCGTCGACGATCTTGTTGGGATCGTCACCGGTCTGGGCCATGGCCTCAAAGACCTCGTGCGCTTGGTTGGAGCTGATGGCATCGGTCGCCAGCAGCTTGGCGAGTGCTGCCACCTGAGCTGGCGCGATACCGGACTCGGCGAGCGACACGCCCGCGCCCTTAAGGTAAGCAATCATCTCGTTCACCAGCAAGTTTGCAACCGTCTGGGCCTCCTTGCCAGCCATACCGGCAGCGGCCGCCTCAAAGAACTCGGCAAACTCCGGGTCGCCGGCGATCTGCTCGGCGTCGGCCGCCTTAATGCCAAAGTCGGCCTCAAAGCGGGCGCGCTTGGCATCGGGCAGCTCGGGGATCTCGCCACGGCAGCGGTCGATGAACTCGTCATCCAGATCGAACGGCGCCAGGTCGGGATCGGGGAACAGACGATAGTCGTCTGCCGTTTCCTTCACACGCATGACCACGGTGCGCTTGCGGCTGGGCTCCCAGTGGCGGGTCTCCTGATAGATGATGCCGCCCTCCTCGAGCACCTCGGCCTGGCGGCAGATCTCGTAGGCAAGGCCGTCGTGCAGGCTCTTAAACGAGTTGAGGTTCTTGAGCTCGGTCTTGGTGCCCAGCTTGGTCTCGCCGCGGCGGCGCAGCGACACGTTGCCGTCGCAGCGCATGGAACCCTTCTCCATGGAGCAGTCCGAGATGCCCAGCGTCACAAAGATGCGACGGAGCTTCTCCATAAACAGGCGCGCTTCCTCGGGCGTGCGCAAGTCGGGCTCGGTGACAAGCTCGATGAGCGGCGTGCCGCAGCGGTTGTAGTCGACGAGCGACTCGGCCGCGGCGGTAATGCGGCCCTCGGCGCCACCCACGTGGACCATCTTGGCGGCGTCCTCCTCCATGTGGATGCGCAGGATGCGGATGGGCACCGTGTAGGAACCGTCCTCGCGACGCTCGGGCATCTGCAGGTTGGACGCATCGTAGCTGGCCAGATGGCCGGCGCGCTGGTTGCCCTCGCGCATGGTCGATGTCATGGACGTGGACAGGCCCTCGGCGTTGGCCGAGGCGCTTGCCAGACTCTGGGCCTCGGCCTCGCCAAACGCGCAGTCGGGGCGCTCGGCGGCACCGCGACCGGTCACGTCCAGGTCCAGGTGACCGTACATGGCAAAGGCGACCGGACCCTGCGTGGTCTGGAAGTTCTTGGCCATATCGGGATAGAAGTAGTGCTTGCGGTAGAACATCGAGTGGCGCTGGATCTCGCAGTTGGTGGCCAGACCCGCCTTGACGATGCTCTCGATGGCGCGCTTGTTGGGCACCGGCAGGGCGCCGGGCAGGCCCAGGCACACCGGGCACACGTTGGCGTTGGGCTCGTCATCGTGGCTGAGCTTGCAATTGCAGAACATCTTGGTATCGAGTGCGGTGAGCTCGGTATGGATCTCCAGGCCGATCACGGCCTCCCAATCCTGCAGGACCTCGGAAAGCTCCTTCATTACAGCTCGCCTCCCTTCCCGGCAAAAGCGGGCGCGACGGAAAGCGCGGGCGCACCCGTGGCGGCATCGGCAAAGCCGCGCTCCAGGGCGCGGGCAAACGTGAGCAGCTGACGGTCCTTAAAGGCCGGACCCACCAGCTGGGCAGAAACGGGCAGCTGAGTATCCTCGCCCAGGCCCAGCGGCACCGAGATACCGCCGTTGCCGCAGATGTTGAGCGAAATGGTGTACAGGTCGGAGAGGTACATCTGCGTGGGGTCGCTGATCTCGCCAAACTTAAAGGCCGTGCGCGGCGAGGCGGGCATGAGGATGGTGTCCACCTTGGCATACGCGGCGTCGTAGTCCTGCGTGATGAGCGTGCGGGCCTTTTGCGCAGCGTAGTAGTACTTGTCGTACACGCCCGAGCTCAGCAGGTAGGCGCCGAGCATCTGACGGCGCTTGGCCTCGGCACCAAAGCCGTGGGCGCGCGAAAGCGAGCTCTGGTCGGACAGGTTGGCGCAGCCCTCCTCCTGGTAGCCGTAGCGAATGCCGTCGAAGCGGGCCAGGTTGGAGAACGCCTCGGCCGGGCCGATGACGTAGTAGGCGGCGATGGCGGCGTCCAGGTGCGGCAGGTCGACCTCGACCAGCTCGGCGCCCTGGTTCTGCAGCTCCTGGGCGGCGCGCTGAACAGCGGCCTTGACCTCGGGCGTCAGGCCCTCGGCCTCCATAAACGCGGGGATGATGCCCACGCGCTTGCCCTCGATGCTGTCGTTGAGATGCTCGGTAAAGTCGACGGCGCAATCCTGGCTGGTGCAGTCGTACGGATCGTGGCCCGCACCGGTAAGCGCGTTCATGGCCAGCGCGACATCCTCGACCGTGCGGCCAAAGGGGCCCACCTGGTCGAGCGACGAGCCAAAGGCAACCACGCCGTAACGGCTCACGGCGCCATACGTGGGCTTAAAGCCCACCACGCCGCACAGCGACGCCGGCTGGCGGATGGAGCCACCGGTGTCCGAGCCCAGCGAGAGCGCAACCTCTCCCGCGGCGACGGCGGCAGCGGAGCCGCCCGAGGAGCCGCCGGGCACGCGCTCGGTATCCCAGGGGTTGTTGGTGCGGTGGAAGGCCGAGCTCTCGGTGGAGCTGCCAAAGGCGAACTCGTCCATGTTGGCCTTGCCCATGGGCAGGCAGCCGGCGTCGAGCATGCGCTGGACGCAGGTGGCGGTGTAGACGCTCTGGTAGTCCTCGAGCATGCGGGAAGCGCAGGTGGTGCGCGTGCCCACGAGGTTCATGTTGTCCTTAATGGCCAGTGGCACGCCCGCAAGCGGGGGCAGCGGCTTGCCTGCGGCACGGTCGGCATCCACGCGCGCGGCGGCCTCGAGCGCAAGCTCGGGCGCCACCTGTAGGAATGCCTGGACCCCGCCCTCGCGCGCCTCGATGGCGGTAAGGGAGGCCTGGGCCACCTCGGTAGCGGTAAAGTCGCCGGCGGCAACGCCCGCGGCGATCTGGGCGGCGGTAAGGGAATCGAAGCTCTGCGCCATTACTCGCTCTCCCCCTCTCCCAAAATGGACGGCACACGGAAGTAGCGCTCACGCGCGCTGCCGGCGTTTTCGAGCGCGACGTCGAGCGGCAGGTCGCGCTCGGGCTCGCGCAGGTCATCGCCCATCACGTTGGACAGGCTTCCGATGGGATGGAACGTGGGCTCCACGTCGGGCAAGTCATATTGCAAGACGGGCTCGAGCATCTGGACGGCGTCGTTCATGTAGGACGTCATCTGGGTGAGCTCGTCATCGGTCAGTGCGATCTTTGCGTACTCGGCGATACCGCGCACGTCTTTCTCGCTGAGTGCCATAGGCGCTCCCTTCCGCATAACAGATAAACCGCTCTAGTATACAAGGCAACGCCGCTTGGAGCAGGCGCTTTACCTAAATGCAGCGAAAACGTAACGAGGGCGGCGGGCTGGCAGGTAATGGGCTGGCGATTCTGCAGCGAAACCGCACCGTCCGTAGCGAAAACCGTCTCGCCCACAACGAAAACCGTCCTGCCCACAGCGATAACCATCACAACATTCGACACTTTTCGCCAAAATCGAGATTTTCATCGAATGTTGTGATGGTTTGAAAGCCACGAGCACCACAAAAGTGCCTGTCCCCTTTGTGGTGGTTCTGAAGAATGCCTTATGCCGAGGCCTTGGTCTTGCGGCGCTTGCGGACCGCGTGGATCACGATATCCAGCAGCAACAGCACAATGGCTACGACCACGATGAGCACGGCAAACTCGCGCTTGCCCCAGTGGCGGCCGGCCAGCGACTTTTGCTTGTCGACGTCCTTCTTGTTGTACTTGGTGCGCACGCAATGCACCAGCAGGCGATGGTCATTCACGCCGTAAGGGGTGCAGGTGACGAGCGTCACCTTGTCGGCGCCGGGCTCGATGGTCAGTGACTCCATCTCCTCGGGCAGCACCACCTCGGAGTCCACCATCTTGTAGGCGAGCGTCTTGTTCATGGTGTGCAGCAGCACCAGGTCGCCGGGCTTCAGCGAATGGATGTCGTCGAACATGCTCAGGTTGCGCATGCCCGAGTGCGCGGTGAGCACGCAATGCGTCGAGGTGCCGCCCACCGGCAGGCTCGTGCCCTCCAGGTGGCCGACGCCCGCCATAAGGACTTCTTCGCTCGTGCCGTGGTAGATGGGCATGCTCACGTCGATGGAAGGGATCTCGACCCAGCTCATCATGGGGTCGCGGTCAAAGATGAGCTGCTGAGCGTAGGGCTCGATCTGGTCGGCCGGAAGCTCGGTGGCCTCGCCGGCAAGCTGCTCGTTATAGGAGCGCGCTTGGAGCAAGATGCGTTCGCGCTCCTCGGCAGACAGCGCGTCCACGGTGCTGGACACGGTGCTGATCTGGTTGAACACGCCCGAGGCCTCGAGCCGGTCCAAGATCCACGGCCAGGTCATAAGGCCCACGCCGATAAGGATGATGACGATGGTGATGAGCCGGTCGGCCCAACGCGGCAGCCGCTTGCGGCGGCGTTTGGGCTTTGGTTGAGGTTTGGGCTGAGGGCTTGAGCCACCGTTGGCCGCGGCGTTATTGCTCTTCATATGTTTGGCGCCCTGCACCATCGCCGGTCACTCCTCTACAGCTCATGTTGTCTAAACAAATAATAGCCGATTAGCGAGCTTCCACGCCGGACAACACAGCTAGACTGCACCGTCCAGTCGAGGATAAGCCAGCATTTGAGTTTTCAAAATGTCCCGGATCGGCGGGGCGATTCGGGATACAATATCAATAGAAAACGACGCACCCCGCGTAAATGTTTGGGAGCGCGGGCGGCCTAGTTTTCAGCTTTTGTTAAATGCCCGGGATCCGACCCCCGGGCATTCTTATTTGCGCTTGTTGCGGCGCAAATGCCTTCTACCGTCCGCACCGCGCGTGCGCCTACGGACCTTAAACCGAACCTCATACGAGTCAAGAAACGCGATGACGAACGTGCTCGCATCGGACGATGGAGGCTGTCTGCGTTGTCCAAAAAGAACGGGGCAGACTCCATTGCGGAGTCTGTCCCGAAAAGAGAATGGCAAAGCAAGAACGTGGATGAACGAGAAAAGTGTCCGCAAGTCTCATGGCCATCACATCCCACCTGCCAAAGGGATGGGTGAGCGAGCGTTACTCCTGCTCGGACTCCTCGGCCTGCTTACGGCTGCGGATGAGGTGCGCCACACCGATGCACAGCACCGCGCCACCAGCGATCCAAGTGAAGGTCACGCCGTTAAGGCCGGTGAGGGGAAGGCCGACCTGCTTGGTATCGCCAACGGTGATGTTGAAGGTGCCGTCGTCGTTTGTAGCTGTGCCAGTCTCGGCTTCGAGCCTGTTGTCGCCCTTCTCATCATTCGGCGTACCGATGATAACCTGATCACTTGGAGCGGTTAGTTCATACTTATCCGTGCTCGAGCTTTCACCTGTTGTCCCGCTTTCATTCTTCGGCTTAATCGTGAAATCGAAAGGTGCGACCTTATCGTAGTTTTCAGGGGCGCCAGTCTCCTCTACCGTATAGGTTCCCGCACCGAGGCCCTTGACAGCAAAGGTGCCATCGTCGCCAGTCGTGAACTCATACGCATCATCTCCAAGAGTTCCATCGGAGTGAACGTATTTCCCCATTAGGTTTGAATCCGCCGCCGTCTTCACCTTGATGGTAAATTGTGCATTCGGTAGTGCGTTCTCGGTGCCAAGGTCAACCTTATTCAGTTTAAGGCCATAGGTGTAGGTCTTGACCTCATCGGGCACCGTCGTGCCGGTGTCGTTGGTCATAGGGTTGTTTGAATACTCAAGTTTGACAGTGTTGGTGTTACCCGCATTGTCTCCAACGGTAGCCATGCTGTTAATCTTTGCCTTATAGGAGACGACGATGCAAGAATTCTCCGTGATGGTCACGCCTTGGATAGTTTTAAGGTTGTTGCAAGTCCATGTCGTCGTAACGCTACCGTCAGACGGATCGGCATCATAAGACTTCTCGGTAAAGTCCGTCGTAATATCTTTCCCCGTATTATTCGTATGGCTCGGATCGGCTTTTGCTGCCTCAGGGGAATCGTACAGATACACCTTGGCGCTATTCTTCTGCAGCGTCAGGCCCTTGGAAATCTGGTCGGAGAACTGATAGAAATACGTGCTGTACTTATCGAAGTTCTCGGCGACGGTACCGTAAAGGTTGTACGTCACGTCCTGGCCGATCCGAGAGTCGGCGGCATCGTACTCCGTACCGTCTTTATCGCTTACGATCTTCTTCTCGACAGTGGGGATGCCCGTTTTCTCGGTGATTTCAACAGGCGCACTTCCCACGACAGTGAAGATGGGGGACGTACCTGCCTCACCATCACCAATAGTGTCAGCCTTGGTCACAAAGAGCCAGTAACCATGCTTAAGGCCGGAGGCAACGCGCTTGGTCGTTGTCGTCTTGTCAGTAAGATCGTCTACGGCAGCGGCAATCTTATAAGCAATGTGATTAGAGTCAACACGGGTTGTCTTATCGGTCCCTGTCACCTTGGACGTTATCCAGTCTGCAGCATCCTGAGCGGTTGTACCACCGTAACCGTTATCCTTAATGACATTCTCGACAGCCGTCTTCACATCATCGTTCGCCCAGGTGATATTGCGCACAACCGTCTTACCCTTGACTATCGCAACATCAGCATTAAAAATCTGATAGCCATAGAATTCGGTATCGTTGTCCTTAACGTTCGTGATGGTCACCGAGCCATTGGCCGTTGCAGCCGCATCCTCAGCAAACGCCATCGTGACCGGTGCCATAACTCCGCCGAAGCTCAACGCTGCTGTGAGGCCGGCGGTTACTGCCAGGCGTGCGATGTTCTTGCTCATGCTCATCTTCTTTTCCTCCGTTTTCCAGTTAGTTCTCATTCGATCGGTCATCATCCGTCTGTGTCTTAGCATTTACTTCGCTACGTCTCGCCCCGCTCTCTGTGGGGCTGCCAGCTACTCTTTATGGCTGCCACCTCCCCGCTTGACCAGGAGCGCGACCACGATGAGCGCGGCTCCGGCGACCGCTGCGGCGGCCGCGGCGTACATTGCCATATCGCCAGTCGAGGGCATAAAGCCTCCGGTGGTAATGCTAGGGGGTGTGCCGGTGGGCGTGTTGATGAGCGACGCCTCCAGGCTGCCCGTCGACCCGTCCGCGCTGTCGGCGCGCAGGGGCGACTCGGCCGTGATGGTGAGCTTGGGCTTGGCGGCGGCCACCTGGTCGGCGTCCAGGCCCTCGGCCTTGACCGTCACGCAGCGCGTGCCCTCGAAGGCGGTGTAGCCCTTGGGCGCCTTGAGCTCGCGGACCTCCAGCTTGCCCGAGTCCACGCCCGAGACGGTCACGCGGCCGTCCTCGCCCGTGGTGACGGTGGCCTTGCCTTGCGCATCCCACGTGCCGTCGGCCGCCAGCGTGCGACCGCGGTCGTCGGCGATGCTCAGGACCGCCCCGGCAAGCGGCTTGTCGCCGTCGCTGCCGCGCTTGGTGAGCGCGAGATCCCAGGTGTAGGCGCACGCATCATCGCTCGGCGTGCGGGTAAAGCCGGCGTCGCCGGACTGGTCGGCAAGGGGAGAGCGCGGGTAGCGCAGGTAGACCTCGTTGGGGTTGCCCTTCGCGATGCCGTGGTTGCAGCCGCCGGCGAGCGGCGCGTCGTACACGGCGACCACGCGGGCGCCCGCGGCGAAGGCGTCGGCCCCGCCGAGCGCGGCGATCAGGTCGCCGGTGCGCACGGTGAAGGTCCCGTCCGAGGCCACCTTGGTGACGCACTGGGCCGTGATGTCGGTCCAGCCCTTCACGGCCTTGGTGCCGGCGCGTCCGTCCTTGCCAGCCGAGACGGCGTCGAAGCCGCCGTCCGCGCCCGCCGCCGCGTACACGCGCATGCTCGCGGCCACCTTGGAGGGGTCGAGCCCCGCGCCCATGGTGTCGACGAACTGCACCGCGTAGGTGTCGTAGGCGGTGAGCCCCGCCGGGACCGTGGCCGAGAGGCGCCAGCACAGGTCGTCTGCGACCGTGGCGTCGGCGGCCTTCTGCCAGGCGGCGGTGCTGTCCTCCAGCACGTGCTTGGCCACCTTGGGCGTCGCGGCCTTGGGCTTGACGGTGACGGCGCTGCCGCCGACCAGGACCATGACCGGCGCGGTACCGGCCTCGTTTTGGGAGATGGCGTCGTCATTGGCGACGATGAGCCAGTAGCCGCAGGGCAGCTCGGCCGCCTTGCCCGCGTTAAGGGCCACGGGCTCGGCGCCAGAACTCTGAAGGGAACGAGCGAGCTGTGCGCTCAGCGCGCTCGTAAGGTGGGAATCGGTGTCGAGCCACTCGGCAGCTTCCTGCGCGGTGGTCTGGGAATTGGGCATGCCGGCGCTGTGCAGCACAGGCAGCGCGGCGTCGCGCACGGCGTCGCTTGCCCAGGCGAGGTCGGTGGCGATCTTGGCGTCGCTGTCGCCGTCGACGACGTTGGCGCTAAAGATCTGGTAGGCGTCGTAGCTGCTCGCCACGGTGCCGCTCACCGTGATGGAACCGGTCGAGGTCGGCGCGGCCTGCGCGGATGCGGGGAACACAACCGCGCAGGTGCCGATCAGGAGGGCAAGCAGCGCAAACAAGATCGGGAAGGAGCAAACTTTCTTATTCACGACGCTTACCTCCCTTCGCATTCGCCTTGCGACGAATGTGCATCCAGGCCGCAGCAGCGCAAAGCACCACCGCGCCGGCAAGGTACGTCAGAGTGACGCCCGACATACCAGAAAGGGGCAAAGAGGTGGAGTAGGTGTTGGTGAAGGTGGGGTTGGAACTGTCGGTGAGTTCGTGGTCCGCAGTATCGGCGTTTACCCACGTACCGCCGGGGTCAACGGTCCCCCTCCTGTAGGTCACCTTACAGCTGATGGTCCCACTGGTATTGTCCGTTGCAACAACTGTGAACTTGTAGACCGAATTATCGAACTTGTAGTGCGAGAACAGCGAACTGTTGTCTTTCTCGCGCACATAGTACGTGAAGGTCTTGGAAGCGCCACGGCCCGTGGAGTCAGGCTCCTTCGTGATATCGGAGAGCGAGTACTCAATCCCCTTATCAGAGTCATCTAAGAACGAAAGCGTCTGCTTCTTGTTATCGCCAGTAGTATTGGCCTCACGAATAATGTGCTGAAAACTGCCATCGGTCGCAAGCTGAAGCGTAAACTCCTTCATCTCGCCACCCTCAACGACCTTAGTCGCCTTGGGAGTCCAAGAACCGCTGGAGGTGTACGGAGTGTACTTGTTGGTGAAAGTTGCACCACTAGTAAGCGCAACGATAACAGCGTTTTCGCCTTCAGCTTCTGTGACGGCTGCTGGTTCTGTTTCTGGCGTTCTTGCGCCAGCGCCGTCATTTTTTACCTTTGTTACCGAAACGCTCTTGACTTTGTAATACGTGTATTTAATGTCAAGCACGTTGTGCGACTTGCCCTCATCCTTCACAACCTCAGGATCAATTTTGTAGATCGTTTTGTCGTAAGTCACGCCCTTGTCCTTGTCCGTGCCCGGAACCTCTACCAAGTAGTAAACAAGATCGTCATCGGCATAAACTTCACCCAGATCAAAGGTGAGATTTCCGTTCTCATCGTTTTTCACCGTATCGACCACCGAGCAGCGATTGAGCTGAAGATCACCATTGGAGTCAAAGCTCGGAATCGTATATGAGATCTCGCCTAGTTCGTTAATAATCTTGTTCTGCCTGAGAAGCTGGAAATCGAAATCATTTCCTTTAAGCTTGCCGCCCTCAAGCACCTTGGTGCCGTTGAGCTTCATCTTGGGGTAAACCTTGACCTCTCGAGTGGAACCGGCGACAACGTCTCCGTTGGTCATGATTCCGCCACCGTGGATATTGGAGCTGTTGCCCGTGATATATAACGTAGCCAGCCCTATAGCAGCATTTTGATCTTCAGCGGACGGTTTGGACTTTAGGCCAATCATGTACTTGGCTTGGGCTCCGTCATACTTACCGATGGTCGCAAGCTGACCGTCAATCGTGCCCGACCAATTTGCAGCACCACCGCCGAGCATCTGGCCCGTTACGGCTGCGATATAGTCAGCGTTATCCGACTTGCGGATAAGGAAGAGGTCCTCATGGCCACGCCTCTTGAAGTCATCAGTAATCTCACCGCCATCAACACTTGAAGGCTGGTCTTCATTCTTACCATTGGTGCCGCCTGATAGATTCTCACCGTTTGCATCGGTGTTTCCGAAAATCGCAATACCATTGGCATCTGTAATCGCCGTCTTGCCGCTCGGGCAGGCCGCGAAGCCACCACCATAGCCCTTGGCCGAGTTTTTGGTAATCAGGGCGTTGGATATCTTGAGACACGCCGAATTAACGCCTTCGGCACTGTTGCCTCCCTGGACAAACACGCCGCCGCCGCCCCAGTCATTGGGGGTATTAGTCGTATTGTTAGTTATGTAGGCTTTCTCGCCGATCACATTAAATTCGCCAACTGTAGGCGCAGCGATACGGATGCCGCCGCCCTCAGAGTTTTGCGCCACATTGCTGGCGATGCTTCCACCAGAGAACGAAAACAAGGAGAGGGCCTGATTCCAAGCGCCAGCATAAATACCGCCACCGGCCTCGGCAGAATAGTTACCGGTGATGTAGCCACCGTTAATTGTGAGACTGCCGTTATTGAAGGCAGCAATACCACCACCGCCGTGACATCCGTTGCCGATATGCTTCGTAGAGCCTTCATTGTCGCTGTAGAACTGATAGTTGTTGTTGGTAATGTAACCACCTGAAATGACTACTGTTGAACCAACGGCACAAACACCGGCGCCGTAGCCTGATCGATCTTTGAACGTACCGTTACCGGAAATCGTGCCGCCGGTCATATTAATTGTGGATCCGTTAGCGTACACGCCGCCGCCATTGGAGGCATAGTTGCCTGCAATTACGCCACCGGTCAAATTGAGGGTCGAAGCGCCGCCATTCGCGTTGGACACCATAATGCCCGCGCCCGCGCCCGAGCTAGAAGCGCCACACACATAGCCGCCGCTCATGTTGACGGTAGAGCCGTTTTCGGCATAGATGAGGTTGCCGACGTTGCAATTTTTCTTTTGGGTAAGTACGCCGCTATCGAGATTAAACGTACCGCCCGCATAAACGTTGATGAGCTTCATCGTGGAGCCAGCAGCGGTACCCACGATGGCACCCTTGATGCTGACCTCGTGCCTATAGAGAGTCTCGGTTGTCCCTGTACCGTTCGGCGTCGATTCGGTCACGTAATACGTCAGCTTAGTCGGAATGCCAGAACTGTCGCATCCCATCAAGGCAACTCGCCCGTTATTGTCGCCATCCGAATCCTGCTTTTGATCAGACCCTTGTTTAGAATCTTTGAGGGTAAGCGCAGCGTTATTGGCGATATTGAAGAGCGGCTTGTTTGAATTGTCGCCTGAATGCGTGATTTTGAAGCCGTTTAGGTCCAGCGTTATCATGCTGCCGTTCTTGTTAAGTGTGATTTCGCCAGCATAGTCAATATCAGCCGAAAGCTTAAAGCTGGCGGCTTTATTTTCCACAACGCCTAGAAGCTTTCTCTGCAAATCATCGGCATTATTGATGTCCGTGGCTGTCTCTTCGCTCGCCACAGCCTCCTCGGCTGACGAACCAGCACCATCGTCGATCGCTTCATTATCTTCTGCCTGTGACTCGTCCTTGGACTGCTCCTCCGACTGAACATCGTCGTCGGCCACGGCACCATCACTATCCTGGTTTACGGCATCCTCGTTAGCAGTGTTGTCTACACCAGCAGACTCACTTGAGGAACCCCCCCCCCATTACAGTTTCCGCGGTAGAAACTGTCTGGGCATCGTTGGCGATGGCCTGCGAGATCGGGGGCATAACGAGCGACAGTACCAGGCTCAAAACGGAGGCTCCGCACAAAACGCCTGCCAGTACACGGCGCGTCGCTTTTTTACTCTGCTTAGATTTGTCTGAATTCGCTTTCATCGATGTCTCCTCCCCAAGAGACCGCGATCTTGCTCTTTCACTATCAAACGTATCTGCGCAATCTGTAATTGCGCTCGTTTAGTAATGCAATTATAACGATTGTTTAAACATCTGAGCAGCAAAACTGACATTTTTGTGCAAGTTCTTAATTCTCTTGACATTTACTCAGATTTACCTTCGTTTACTCGCTATCTATTTTTTGTTTCTACTGGTAATTGAGTTAGCTATCAGTTTTTTAATAGCATTTTATTTATTTGCACAACATTTTGCTCAAGAACAAACATCCTGTGAACGGTCGAAAATCGACCGTGAGCGGTAGGCCATTAACCGGGATGAATATCCTATCAAATTGGTGAGAATATCTTAAACCCATCGATGGTTAGAAGCGTAATGTTCTGACGACCATATTTGAATTTTCGCGCAGATTTTCGGTATCAATTCGCCCAAATCGCCTGAGGCCGCCACAAAGGCGCCTGCCCCTTTTGTGGTGGTTCTCCCCCGGCGCTACAGCAGATGCTCCTCGATAAAGATCGCGATGCCGTCTTTGTCGTTGCTGGCGGTTACAAAATCGGCGGCGGCACGGGTGGCGTCGCTGCCATTTGCCATGGCCACGCCCACGCCGGCGTCGGTCACCATGCAGGTGTCGTTATCGGCATCGCCAAACACGCAAATGTTCTGGAGCTCCATGTCGTTGAGCTCTGCCACGCGCACAAGGCCGCGCGTCTTGGACACGCGCGGATCCATGAACTCGTAGAGCCGCTGCGTGGTTTGCAGAGCCGCCGCCTTAACAGTGTCATCGGCAAACGTCGACGCCCGCTCAATCACCCGCGGCATCACCTCGGGCGCCATGGTAAACATCACCTTGGGCTGCGGCTCGCGCAAAAACTCGGCAAAATCGACCACCTGGTAGGGCACACCGTCGACGCGCGACAGATGCTCGACGCACGCGTTGCTCTCGGGCACGTAGAACACGCCGTCTCGGGGGCAGACGGGCGTTGCCGGAAGGTCCGCCATGTGCTTGCAGATGCGCGCGATGGTCTCGCCCGGCAGCGGATAGCTCAGCTCGTTGATGTCGTGCGCGCGGTCGATGACCTCGGCGCCGCCGCAGCCCACGAGCACGTCCACCAGGCCTTCGATGCCCCAGAGCTCGTACATGGCCTCGGTCGCGTGGGCATCGCGCCCGGTGCACAGGCCAAACAGCACGCCACGCTCGCGCAGGGCGCGGATCGCCACCACGGTGCGCGGGGACACCGTGTGCTGGCTCGTGAGCAGCGTGCCGTCGATATCGCAGAGTACGGCTTTGATGTGGCTGAAGGTGGTGTCCATGGGAGCCTTTCTGGGTTGTGCGGCGGTGTGGGGTGTGGTCGGAAATGGTGTACATGGTATACCAAGGCGCGGGTGCGGCCCGTCAAAGCAAAAACCACCGCAAAGGTGCCTGGCCCCTTTGTGGTGACCGGACCCGCAGGGTGGCCTGACCCGGGGCGCAAACCATCACAACATTCGACGTTTTTCGGCAAAATCGCGATTTTCATCGAATGTTGTGATGGTTTTTACTGCCTTGCGGCACGATCCAAATGATTTCGTCCAAACAGCAGCAACGCCGCAGGGACCGCCGTCACGACCATGCCTGCCCCCACGAGTGTCCGTTGTACGCCAAATGTTGCCGCCAGCCACGGGGCAATCGCCAGAGGGGCCACGCCGGCGAACATATTGCCAAAGCCCATGACCGAGTTCACACGGCCAAGCTGCTCGAGCGGTGCCGTCGTCTGCACAATGGTGTTGTGGAGCGGGTTGACGACACCCCAAGCTATGCCCAGGGCGATCTGGCCGACAAGGGCAACGCCCACGTACGGCGTTCCCACGTAAATCAGGCTTCCCACGCCCACGGACATAAGCGCCACGAGCAGTGTTTTAAGGTTGACCAGGCGCGGCGGCAGCCGGAGCGCAACCATAGCGCCCAGCACCGCGCCCACGCCCGAGGCCGACGAGAGCCAGCCCATCCACTCAACGCCGACGTGTAGGACATCGCGATAGAAAAACGACTCGAGCGGATCGAAGGCGCCATAGCCAAAGTTCGAAAGAAAAATGATACAAAACAGCAGGGCGAGGACGCTGTTGGTAAAGACTGTCTTGATGCTGGCTGCGAAGGTAGCGCGGGAGGATGCGCTGGGGTTGGAGCTTTGTCCCGCACGCTCCCCTTCCTCTGCTGAATCGGCATCCGCATGCCCGGCGACATGGCTGGTCTGCGGCCTAAAGCCCCAACCGGCGACGAGCGCCAGGACGGTAAAGAGCATCATGAGCACAAACACCGCGCGCGACGACGCAGCCGCCGCGACAAAGCCACCCAGCGTGGGTCCGACGATGATACTCACATTTGAGAACATGGCGATGGCGGAGTTGGTGTCTTTGAGCTCGACGGGGTCGTTGGTGAGGTAGGCCGGATAGGATGTGGCGATGGGCTGGGCGAATCCCATCGTAAAGCCCAGAAACACCGCGCCGAGCAGGACGACGCCGGTCGCGCTACCAAAGGCGATGATTGTCGTGCCAGTTGCGAGCGTGCCGACGATGCTCAGCAAGAAATGGCGGCGCGGACCCCATGCGTCGAGCGCAGCGCCGCCCGCAAAGGATCCCAGGATCACGAAAACGTTCATGAACAGGACGGCCAGCGATGTCGCGACGACCGAGGCATCGTCTGCATAGGTGAGTGTTCCGATAACGCCAATAAAATAACTGGTCTGAAAGCCGGTGTAGATGAGAAAGCGCGTTGCCACCAGGCGTTTAGCCTGCGCGGACAGCGACGATTGAGGTTTTGAGAAAAGAGAGGCGAGCATGGAGACTCCTTGTTTCATACGAATGCGGACGGCGGGCATTCGCCACCGTCTGTCAAATCAATCTATCCGCATGAAACATTAAGGACACATCGAGCCCCTTCTCTCCGTTTTTCGCCCGTCATGAACTACTTGGTAGATTGTAAGGCATATCCCACACATCCACCAAAGCAAAAACCACCACAAAGGTGCTTGGCCCCTTTGTGGTGGTTGCGACGTTTACGCTGGTTGAGACTTGGCTAGGCCAGGTCGGCGCCGTTGGTGGCGATGACCTTCTTGTACCAGAAGAAGCTGTCCTTGCGGCTGCGGGCGAGCGTGCCGTTGCCGTCGTTGTCCTTGTCGACGTAGATGAAGCCGTAGCGCTTCTTCATCTCGCCGGTCGAGGCGCTCACCAAATCGATGCAGCCCCACATGGTGTAGCCCATCAGGTCCACGCCGTCCTCGATGGCAATCTCCATCTGCTTGATATGCTCGCGCAGGTAATCGATGCGGTAGCCGTCGTGAATCGCACCGTCCGCCTCGACCTCGTCCACCGCGCCCAGGCCGTTCTCGACGATCATCAGCGGCACCTGGTAGCGGTCGTAGACCTCCTCCAGGTAGTAACGCAGGCCCTCGGGGTCGATCGCCCAACCCCAATCGCTCTTCTTGAGGTACTCGTTGCCGGCGCCACCAAAGATGTTGCCCTGCTCCAGCAGCACCGGGTCAGCCGTGGCCGTGGCGCTCATGTAGTAGCTAAAGCTGTAGAAGTCGACCTTGCCGGCGGCCAGCGTGGCGGCGTCCTCGGGCGAAACCTCCACGTGCACGCCTTCGCGGCGCCACACGCTGGGCGCCCACGAGGGATACGCACCGCGCACCTGCACGTCGCCGCAGTAGAAGTTCATCTCGCGCTGCTGCTTTTGTGCGGCCAGAACGTCTGCCGGATTGCACGTGTGCGGGTAGCAGGCGTTGCCGGCGATCATGCAGCCGATCTTGTTCTGGGGATCGATCTGATGGCCCATGGTGACGCACTTGGCGCTCGCCAGGAACTGATGGTGCAGGGCATCGAAGCGCGCCTGCGGGTCGTCCCAGTCGCAGTCGCCAAAGGCCATGGGCGTGTCGGCTGCCTCGGGCACCATGCCGCCGCCCATCACGCCGCCAAAGCCGCCCATGAGCAGGCAATTGATTTCGTTAAAGGTGAGCCAGTAGCGCACCAGGCCCTTGTACTCGGTCATGACGGTGCGGGCGTAGTTGAGGTAGAAATCGATGAGCTTGGGGTTCTTCCAGCCTCCGTAGTTTTTGGACAGACCATAAGGCAGCTCATAGTGGCTAAGGGTGACCATGGGCTCGATGCCCTGCTCCTGACAGGCCTGGAACACACGGCGGTAGAACTCGATGCCGGCCTGGTTGGGCTCGGCCTCGTCGCCGTTGGGGAAGATACGGCTCCAGTTGATGGACATGCGGTAGCACTTAAAGCCCATCTCGCCAAAAAGCTTGATGTCGTCGAGATAGTGATAGTACATGTCCACGGCCTCGTGGCTAGGATAGTGGTACTGGGGCAGAATGCCGTCGGTAATGTGGCGCGGCTCGGAGACCGTGCCGCCGGTCATGATGTCGGGAACGCCGAGGCCCTTGCCGTCCTCGTTGTATCCGCCTTCGCACTGATTGGCGGCAGTGGCACCGCCCCACAGAAATCCATCGGGAAAAGCCATGTTGGCTCCTTTCGTACGTGTTGGGATGTTGCGTGGACGCCGAAGCGGCGTCCACGAGGTAATTTGCGTCCCGATCGGAGTTCGCGTTGAGTCGGCCGCCACGAAACCGGCCCATCTACTACGTTTAGTCGTGAACCCCCGACCACGCCGCAATTGTCAAAAATAAAACCGCAGGTAGACGGCTTGGCGGTTTTCGAAAAACCACCGTGTGGTTGGCCCCTACCACTTAAACGTAGTAGATAGGCCGGTTTCGTGGCGAGGCATGTTGCGGGACGCGCACGGACCGACCCATCGAAACTATGCCGGCTTAAGATATGCGGACGGAGCTGACGGAGACGACGTTTGCCCAGATAAAACCGACCAAAATAAACCTGTCCCTTATTGGCAGGTTCAAAACCATGCCGGTTTACGGGGCAGAACCAGTGCCCCTTGAGCATGCCAGAAACGGCAAGGACAAAACCGCAGGTAGGAGGCTTGTCAGTTTACGGAAAAACGGGGTATGGTCAGCACTCACCGTTTCAGCCCCGTAATCCGGCATGGTTTTGATTTTGGGCAGTCGCTCGGACGAGCGCATGGCATCTAGCCCCTTTGAAAAAAACCGGCGGGGCGCTCCCCCCGCCGGCTTGGTACCGAGTCTTTGTCGTTTGGGCTACTTGGCAGCCTCGGGCTTGTAGGTGGCAAACTCGATCGCAAAGCCCACGGCGGCACCCACGAAAGAGGCAACGATAGCCCAGATCATGTGGTTGATGCCGTTAACACCGGAGGGGTCGATGAAGGACAGCCAGTTGAAGACGCCCAGACCACCGGACATGTACACCACGGCGCCGGAGAGACCAATGATGAGGCCGCCCACAGCAGAACCGATGCTGGCGTTGATGAAGGCCTTCTTATCGGGCAGGGCGACACCGTAGATAGCGGGCTCGGTGACACCAAAGAAGAAGGCGGAGATCATGGCCGGCAGCGCGATACCGCGGAACTTCTCGTCCTTGTTCTTGAGATACATGGCGAAGAGCACGGCGCCCAGCGAGAAGGAGTGGGCGATAACGGAGCCCAGGATGTAGTCGTGGCCCAGAGTGGACAGGTTGACCAGCGCGATGGGCACGAGCGACCAGTGGAAGCCAAAGATGACCAGGCACATCCAGAAGGCACCGACGAGGGTGCAGCCCAGGAGGGAGCCGATCATGGGCAGGCCAAACAGCAGCGCGAAGAACTCACCAAGCAGGTTGGTGATGAGCGTGGCGATGGGGCCAATGACCAGATAGCCAAGGGTGACGGTAACGGTGACGACGATCAGCGGGGTGAAGAACATCTTCATAGAAGCGGGCATCCACTTCTTAACCCAGTGCTCGAGGGTGGAGCCAAACCAGACCATGAGCAGGATGGGGATAACGGAGCTGGTGTAACCCGAGGCAGGCATGATGAGCGGCAGGCCCAGGAACGTGGTGTACCAAGAGAAGGTGCCAGCAAAGCCGAGCTCGACGGAGCCGACAACCTCGCCCGAGGTCAGGGCAACCATGGTGGGATACACCAGGGCAAAGGCGATGGCCATGCCGTTGAACTCGCTCATCTTGAACTTCTTGGCCGCGGTAAAGCCAAGCACCACGGGCAGGAAGTAGAACATGCCGTCAGCGACGGTGTAGAGCAGCGTGTAGGCGCCGTCGTTGGCAAAGCTCGGGACCAGGAAGGTAGCGAGCGCCAGCAGGCCCTTCATGATACCGGCAGCGGCGAAGGTGCCGAGCATGGGGGCGAAGATGCCCGAGATGAGGTCGATGATCACATCGGTAACGCCCTTGGGAGCGGCATCGTCGTCATCGGCGTCGACGGCGCCGCCGTCGCTAAAACCGCCGGCCTTGAGAACGGCGTCGTAGACGTCCTCGACGATGTTGCCCACAACAACCTGGTACTGGCCGTTGGCGTGCATGACCTTGATGACGTTGGGCAGCTCGGAGATTGCCTCGTCATTGGCCTTCGACTCGTCCTTGAGCTTAAAACGAACACGGGTAATGCAGTGTGCGACGCATTTGACGTTGGACTTGCCGCCAACCAGCTCTACGATCTGGGCAGCAAGATCGTCGTATTTACCTGCCATGATCTGTCCTCTCTTTTCCAAATTTCGACAAAAATATCCCCTACCGCGAGCCGGTACCTTGCCCGCAGTTAGAAACCAAAAAGAATTGTTGCGATTGCCGCCGGGCTGGCGGCTTTACTCACTCGGTCTGCGAAGCCGATCGCAGACGGTTGATATGCATCATCAGATACAAGAGCTCCTCGTCCGAGCAGCTCTGCTTGAACTCTTTCTCGAACACGCGGTTGATGGCGTACGCACACTGGTAGGCCTCGGGAAAATCGCGGGCGGCCTGCATAAACAGTGAGGAGTTCTCGGTCTGCGTGCAGCTGCCCTTAACAAGGCGGCGAACCAAAAAGCGCAGGTGCGCAAGAAAGCGAATGTAGCAGTACGACGCCGTGTCGAGCGAGCAGCCGAGCTGCTTTTCCACGGAATGGGTTACCTCGTCAAGCACGCGGGTGCTCTTCATGATGAAGTCCATGTCCTTGGCGCGGCCCATGCCGTCGACCTCGGCGTTAACGATGTGGAGCGCGATGCTCGTGGCCTCGTTCTGACCCAGCTTGGCGCCGGTGTGCTTTTGCACGATGGCGAGCGCGGCCTGACCGATTTCGAGCTCACGCGGGTAGATGAAAGCCACCTCATGCTCGAGCGGGTTGGGAGCGCTGATCTGGTCGTCGTCGCGCTGAACGGCAAACTGCAGGTGATCTGCCAGGATAAAGGGCAGGCCACCGGACAGCTTGCAACCGAGCTGCTGGGATGCGAAGCAGGCAATGTCGCTTGCCGCGAGCAGAACGTCGTCGGGAAGTGTGCCGACCATATCCTGCAGGCTCTCGGGAACGTTATAGAATTTGCGCTGGATGAGCGACTCATCGGCAAGCTCGTAGGGCATCTCGTGAAAACCGATGCCCTTGCCAAAGACAACAACCTCTCGGCCGTCATCGCTGGCGGCGAGAGCAACGTTATTGTTGATCTTCTTTAAAATGAGCATGAAAAAACTCCTCGGACATCGGCGCTAGACGACGGGGCGATATTCCTCGTCTTCTATTATGCGCAAGTGATGCCTCCCGAGGAGTAACAAACTTGTGAGCACGTGGGCGATTGTAGGATGAAACTTGCATGCAGCGTAAGCCCCATTGGTGCGAAAGTCCGCTGAACGGTAGGAAATCGCCTGTAAACGGCAAAACCACCACAAAGGTGCCTGGCCCCTTTGTGGTGGTTTTGGCTGATGCCCCGATGTTACTCGCGCGGGGTGCCGTAGGGGTTGTACAAATCTGCAAGAGCAAATGTGCCGGTAGTAGCATCAAAGTCGAGTTCGAGCACACAGCAGTTGCCAATGCGGTGCTTCATCTTGAGCGGCTCCACGCCCACGCCGCGCATGACCTGAGCCGCTGCGGCGCCATGGCTCACGCACAACACGCTCTCATGTCCAGGGCGCTGCATGAACTCGGTGATGGTCGCCATCATACGCTCGCGAAACTCGACTTCGCCCTCGCCGTCATACTGCTTGTAAAAATCGCCGTACGGCAGGCGCGGATTCAAATCCTCGCTCGCGCCCTCAAATTTGCCAAAGTTCCACTCCTTAAGGCCCTTGACGCGCTCGTAAGGCTGACCGGGGAACGCAAGCTCAAGCGTGTCGCACGCACGCTCGGACGTCGAACTGTACGCATGGTCAAACGTAAGGCCACGCCCTCGCAGGGTCGCACCGACAGTTTTAGCCTGCTCGATTCCCAGCTCGGTGAGCGGCGAGTCACACCAGCCCTGCTTGCGACGAAGCAAGTTAAAGAGCGTTTGACCGTGACGCATAAAGTACAGTTTTGACATGAGGCCTCCGTGATCGCAATCGTTTGTCAGCGATTATGACACCTTGAGCTAACTTTAAGTCAAAGCTTTTTTGCAAAAACCACCACAAAGATGCCTGTCCCTTTTTGGCAGGTTATGGCAGCGCAGCGAGCCGGTTCCAAGTGCCCCAGGTCGCCCCGAAAGAGGAGCGACGCGTACTTTGGTACGCGAGCGACGGCTTGAGGGGCGAGATGGGGTGCTTGGGGCCGGCGCAGCGTCGAGCCTTAAAGATGATCTTGGATAAGATCGCAGATGGCTCGGGCGTCGTTGATGTTGATGGCTCGGGTCGCTAAGCCGGCGTCGAATGCCTGGCGTGCCAGGGCCTCGTTGCAGGCAAGGGCCAGCGTGTGACCGTCGACCAGGTCGAGCGAGCTCTTGCCGCGTAGACGGTCGACACCGGAGCGCGCGACGACGATGTTGTCGAAGCCCTCGGTCTTGTAGCCCTCGATGATCACCACGTCGACATCGTTGTAACGCGACAGCAGCTCGCGCGCGGGCATCTCGTCCTCCTCGCGCGTGTCGGCGTACTCCGCCCAGCGCGTGGCGCAGATGAGGCCCACGTGCTTTGATCCGGCTTGGTGATGGCGCCAGGTGTCCTTAGCGGGCACGTCGATATCAAAGCCGTGATGCCCATGATGCTTGAGCGAACCCACGCGCAGGCCGCGGCGGGTGAGCTCGGCGATAACCTTCTCGACGAGCGTGGTCTTGCCCGAGTTTTGGTAGCCGATAAACGCGATCGCGGGGACGGCCGGGGCCGGAGCTGCGGGCGCGACGGCGACGGGCGCGCTCGCGGGTGCGGCACCGTCAGCGGCCACGGACTCAACGGCAGCGGCCTGACGCTCTGCGCGGTCCCACACGCCCGAGCGGCCGCCCTCCTTGTGCAGCAGGCGAACGTCAACGATCTCCATGCCGCGATCGACCGCCTTGCACATGTCGTAGATGGTCAGACACGCGGCACTCGCGCCGGTCAGCGCCTCCATCTCAATACCCGTCTTGCCCGTCACGCCCGCCGTAACCAGTACGTGAAAACCAACCTGCCCGTCCGCGCGCGCCGGCGCCCAGCCCTCGGGCACGTCATCGGCCGGCGTCCCCGCCGGAGCGATGGGCGCAATGTCGCACTTGCTCTTGGTAATGAGCAGCGGATGGCACATGGGGATGATGTCGCTTGTGCGTTTGATGGCCATGATGCCCGCCACGCGCGCGCATGCGAGCACATCGCCCTTTTTGGCGCGGTCCTGCAGCACCATGGTCTGCGTCTCGGGGTGCATGAGGATGGTGCCCTCGGCGATGGCAATGCGATGGGTCTCGGCCTTGTCGGACACGTCGACCATGCGTACCTCGCCCTTGGCGTCCACGTGCGTCAGCTCGTCGCGACGGGCGTCGCGGGCGGGCTCGGTGGCAGCACTGGCAGACGGCTGTGCGGACGCGTCGGCGTTGCCAGCATTCGCCGCAGCCGTGACTTTGTGGGCAGACATCGCGGCCCTGCGAGCGGCCTTGGTGGCATCGGCGTACCTGCTCTTGGCCATATGATCATCCTCCGATTTGGGACATAAATCGTTGCGTGCCCTCAATTATCGCGTGTTCCTGCGGTTTGTGGGCCACGGCATCGCGCCAAATCGAAAGTACCTGCATATCATCACCACGGCGCAGGGCGTCGCGCACCGAATACTCGGCATCGCTGAACAGGCACGGACGCACGTTGCCATCGGCCGTCAGGCGCAGACGGTTGCAATTCGCACAAAAATGGTTGGACATGGCGCTGATAAAGCCGACCGTTCCCGCCGCGCCCGGAAAATGCCAATAGCGCGCAGGGCCCGCGCCGGCAGGAGCGTCGTTGATGTCGAGCGGCCCGAGCTCGCCCAGCCCCGTCGCGGCGGCCCCGGCATTGATGCGCGCCCGTAGCTCGTCGCTCGGCACGGTATCGCTCGCGTCCCACAACTCGGGATTGAGCGTGGGCGCATGCGGGTCCACAGCGCAATGCGAGCTCGTGTGTTCGTCGCCAATGGGCATGTATTCGATAAAGCGCAGGTGGATGGGACGGTCGAGCGTGAGCCGCGCGAGGGCCGCCACATCTTGGTTGAGCCGGCGCACCACAACGCAGTTGACCTTAACGGGCTCAAAGCCCCAGGCCAGCGCCGCGTCGATGCCAGCCATGGTCTGCTCGAGCCGACCCAGGCGCGTAATCTTTCCAAACAGCGTAGGGTCGAGCGTGTCGAGCGAGATGTTGACGCGGCTAAGCCCGGCATCTTTGAGCTGCGGTGCCAGCTTAGGCAGCAGAGCGCCGTTGGTGGTGAGCGAGATGTCCTCGATCTGCGGAATCGCGCGGATGTCGCGAATGAGCGGAATGATACGGCGGCTGACCAGCGGCTCGCCACCCGTCAGGCGCACGCGGCGAATGCCCTCCCCCGCCACCAAGCGCACAAAGCGGGCGATTTCCTCGGCGCTGAGCAGCTCGTCGTGCGCGCGGGGCGTCACGCCATCGGCCGGCATGCAGTAAATGCAGCGAAAATTGCACTTGTCGGTAACGGCAATGCGCAGGTAGTTGATATCGCGGCCAAAGCCGTCATGTTGCACGTGCCCGTCCACGCAGCCCTCCCCTCACGCGGCGTTTTATTCTTCGGAAAACATAATACCCCACGAGAGAATCATGCCGACACCCGTACGACAGGACAGGTCGCTTCGAGCAAAACGGGCTTTCCAAGCCCATCCTCAGCACAGACCATCACAACATTCGGTGCTTTTCCCGTTTTTGGCAAAAAACGTCGAATGTTGTGATGGTTTGTCTGCCCGCGGCACCCCGTAGAAGGACCAAAGCGCCCCTAAATGTCGCCGTCCCAGTGCCGAATCACGAATTCTCGCAGGTCGTTCTGCCGCTTTTGGAATGCTTCGCTTCGGTCGCACTTGAGGCCCATAGCGAGCGCGATGGCGTTCATCGCCCGGTGCAATTGCAGCTGGTGGGCAAACTGAGTCCCGGTGAGGACGATCATCCTAAAGCCCAGCGCGCTCAGCACGGTCATACGCTCCGCATCCGACGCGCTGCGCTGTTTATCAAGATGGTCCGAGCCGTTATATTCAATCCCCGTACCGCTCGCAGGCGCATATACGTCGATCTCGAAATACCCGGCCTTTGCGAGATACTTGAACTCGTTGGGAACATCGACCCGATGGTTGAGCTCGATCTTGACGTATCCCAGCCCTCCCTGGGAACGTTTCGCGACGACCATGATTGCGGTGGCCGTCTCCATGGGCGAACGCGAGCCATCGTGCACGCGCCTGAGCACGGCGGCCGCGCGTACAGTCCCCTGACGAGATCGGTTCTCATTGCAATAAGCAATCAAGTCGGCAACGGTATACCTCTGCCCCATCTCGATATAATCGCCTGTCGACAGATGATTCAAATGGTACCGGGCACAGATCTCGTAGCCATATTCCAGCTGCTCGGGCTCGCTCATCCACGAACCCGCTTGGACAAAGCACATGACCTCATCAACCACCAGAAGGTCCTCTGCCACCTCGATAAGATGGCCTGGAGGTACCGGCGCTCCAAACACGTGGCACCTAAATCCAGTCGGCGTCGAGCGCTCAAAATCGAAGTTGACGAGCGTATCGATATGATTGAGTTCTTCTCGTGGAATACCAAGCGAAACCAGATAGTCGGTAACGATCCCGACTGCCGTTGAAGCCCTCAGCCCCTTGGCATCGAGCCCCAATTTGGGCAGGCCCGCAGTTGGCTCCGCCTCGTTAGCAAGCGAGTCCTCATCGTATAGGCTGCTTGCCCGCGAGAGCGGCTCGGACGGGCGCGCCACGTTGTGGTACAGCCAGGCAGTCTTATGGGACAGGACGATCGGCAGGTCCATGAGCCCTCCAATGGAGTCGGATAACCAATCTTATTCCCCTGCCCACGGGTCCGCACACCTTCGCGCGCAAGAAAGCGATTCCACCCGATCGAGTGGCAGAAAAACCATCACAACATTCGATGCTTTCCCCGATTTTGGCAAAAACGGCGAATGTTGTGATGGTTCGAGGCGAGGCGAGGAGCATGGAGGGGTCAAAGCATCGTGCTTGGAGCGTGACTTTTTTCGCCCGCCGCTAACACAAACCTTGACTCTACAATCGTTGTAGGGTTTTCACTACACTGGTACGTAAACGAACCAATCCAGAAAGTGCCCCGCCCATGGAACACGACCTCACACGCGGCAATGTCCTCAAGACCATCGCGGTCTTTGCCCTGCCCTATATGCTCTCGTACTTTTTGCAGATGCTCTACGGCATGGCCGACCTGTACATGATGGGACAGTTTAGCGGCGCCGCCGGCATCACCGCCGTGGGCAACGGCGCGCAGACGCTCTATATCATTACCGTGACGCTCGTGGGCCTGGCCATGGGAACGACGGTCATCGTCGGCCACGCCGTGGGTTCGCGTCGCTTCGACCGCGCCGAGACCGCCATCGGCAACACCATCACGCTCTTTATGGGCGTCTCGGTGGTGCTGGCCGCCGTCCTGCTCGCACTGTGCCCGCAGATCGTGGCACTCATTGGCACGCCGGCCGAGGCGGTCGAAGGCACCGCTGCTTACCTGCGCATCTGCTTTGTCGGCATTCCCTTTATCGCCGCCTACAACATCCTCTCGGCTATCTTTCGCGGCCTAGGCGATTCACGCTCACCCATGTACGTGATCGGCGTGGCGTGCATCATTAACATCGCGCTCGACTTTTTGTTTATCGGCCACATGGGACTCGGCCCCGTGGGCGCGGCGCTCGGTACGGTAACCGCCCAGACGGCAAGCGTGGCCCTCGCACTCGTGTGGCTCAAGAGCCGCCGTACGCACATTCACCTCAAGCGCAGCGACCTGCGCCCCCAGCCCGAGGTGCTCGGTAGCATCCTAAAGATCGGCGTGCCCGTGGCCGTGCAGGACGGCTGCATCCAGGTGGCGTTTATGTTTATCACCGTCATCGCCAACCACCGAGGGCTCGTCGACGCCGCCGCCGTGGGCCTGGTCGAAAAGATGATCAGCTTTTTGTTCATTGTGCCGAGCTCCATGGGCGCCACCGTCAGCGCACTCACGGCGCAAAACGCCGGCGCGGGCAAGGGTGACCGCGCACGTCAGGTGCTCAAGGATGCCATGACCATCTCGGTAGTGTACGGCTGCCTGATCACGGTGCTGATGTGGCTGGTGGCGCCGGCGTTTATTGGCTTTTTTGCCAAGGACCCCGCAGTGGTCGCGGCCGGTACCGGCTATATGCACAGTTATATTTTCGACGCGATTTTTGCCGGCATCCACATTTGCTTTAGCGGCTTTTTCGCTGCGTACGGCAAGAGCTACATCGGCTTTGCGCACAACGTGCTGGCCGTGGCGCTCATTCGCGTGCCGGGCGCGTGGCTGCTGTCGAACGCCTATTCCGATACGTTGTTTCCTATGGGCATCGCCTCGCCGTGCGGGTCGATTCTATCGGCGGTCATTTGTGTTGTCGCGTTTACCGTGCTCAACCGCCGCGGAGCTTTTGACAAATTGGCAGCGTAGCGGGGTGACGCGAGATCGCCCTCATCGACGACATCATCAGCGATGATCCGGCAACCTACGTGACACAGATCACGGTGCCGGTTGCCCCGGCAAAGTAAGATCAGCCCGGAAGGCATCATGCTTTCCGGGCGGATCTTCAATTTGGTTATCGATGCGCTAAGCCTGGGGCACCTGACCAGTAGCCAAGATCTGCTCGAGTGTGTCCTCATCCAACACGGGCACACCCAGCTGCTCGGCCTTGGTGAGCTTGGAGCCCGCTTTGGGGCCGGCGATCAGATAGCTCGTCTTCTTTGAAACACTGCCCGAAACCTTGGCGCCGAGCACCTTGAGCGCCGCGCCCGCCTCGTCGCGGGTGCGGTTGACGAGCGTGCCGGTGAGCACGAAGGTCAGACCCGCGAGCGGTTGTGCATCGGCGAGCTCGCCCGCCACGCCCGCGTCGGCTGCGGCTTGTGCATGCGCGGCGCCCAAGTCGACCTCGAGCGACAGGCCCGCCTGGCGCAGGCGCTCCAGCACGGCAAGGTTTTCGGGCACGGCCAGGAACTGCTTGACGCTCGCCGCAATCTTGGGACCGATGCCCTCACACTCGGCGATGTCCTCTTCGCTCGCCAAGATGAGCTTGTCAATCGACAGAAATCGCTCGGCGATGACCTCGCCCACGCTCTTGCCCACGTGGCGGATGCCCAGGGCAAACAGCACGCGACCGAGCGGCTGGCTCTTGGACTTGTTAAGCTCGGCGATGATTTTCTCGGCCGTCTTGAGGCCCACCGGGATGGGGTCGCCCTTCTTGACGCCCTTTTTGCTGTTGGAGCTGGCATAGGTGCGGCCAGTGTCCAGTCCGGCGATGTCGTCCACCGTGAGCTGGTAGAAGTCCGCGACATCATGGATCAGGCCGGCGGCGATCATCTTGTCGACGATCTCGTCACCCAGGCCGTCGACGTCCATGCAGCCACGGCTCACCCAGTGGAGCAGGCGCTCCTTGAGCTGCGCGGGGCAGTCGATGGACACGCAGCGGTAGGCAACCTCACCGTCCTCGTGGACCACGGGGCTACCGCACACGGGGCAGACCTCGGGCATGTGCCAGTCGACCGAATCGGCCGGGCGTTTGTCGAGCACCGGGCCCACGACCTCGGGGATTACGTCGCCCGCCTTGTGCACGATGATGGTATCGCCCTCGCGCACGTTTTTACGACGGATCTCGTCGATGTTGTGCAGCGTGGCGCGCGCGATGGTAGAACCGGCGACCGTCACCGGATCGAACTCGGCGACCGGCGTGAGCACACCGGTGCGGCCCACCTGGATGCGAATTTCGCGCAGGACGGTCTGCTTTTCCTCGGGCGGGAACTTAAAGGCGATGGCCCAGCGCGGTGCGCGAGCGGTAAAGCCCAGGTCGAGCTGCTGCTGGAAGCTGTCGACCTTTACGACCACGCCGTCGATGTCGTAGTCCAAGTCGCCGCGATGCTCGAGGGCCTGGGCACAGAACTCATGGACCTCGGCCGGCGTGGCGCAGCGGGCCACGTTGGGGTTGACGCTAAAACCGGCGCTGCGCAGCCAGTCCAGAAACTCGCGCTGGCTGTGGACGTGCAGCGGATCGGTATCGGCAATGGCGTAGATAAAGGTAGCCAGGTCGCGGCGCGCCGTGACCTTGGGGTCCTTTTGGCGCAGGCTGCCGGCGGCGG
The DNA here is from genome assembly GCA_958433005.1 of uncultured Collinsella sp. Classification (GTDB taxonomy): domain Bacteria; phylum Actinomycetota; class Coriobacteriia; order Coriobacteriales; family Coriobacteriaceae; genus Collinsella. The sequence goes on from CAUAWV010000005.1 coordinate 43,556, forward strand.
CGTTGCGCGGGTTGGCAAAGGGGTCGCGGCCCTCGGCATCGGCCTCGTCGTTCAGACGCACAAAGCTGCCCTTGGGCATGTACACCTCGCCGCGTACCTCAATGGTACGCTCGCGGTCGGCGCCCATGTGGGCGAGCGCCGGCTCGGACAGGTGCATGGGCACATCCTTGATGGTACGGACATTGAGCGACACATCCTCGCCCGTGGTGCCGTCGCCGCGCGTGGCGGCGCGCACAAAGGTGCCGTTTTGATAGGTAAGCGCCACGCCCAGACCGTCGATCTTAAGCTCGCAGGTATAGGTGACGCTGCCGGCACCGAGCGCATCCTCGGCGCGCTGGAGCCACGCGTCAAGTTCGTCCAGATCCATAGCATCGTCCATGGAATACATGCGCGCCATATGTGTGACCGGTGTAAACTGCTCGCTCACGTAGCCGCCCACGCGCTGGGTATAGCTGTCGGGCGTCACCAGGTCGGGGTAGGTCGCCTCGATCTGCTGCAGCTCAACGAGCATTTTGTCAAAGGCGGCGTCCGTGATCTCGGGCGCATCGAGCATGTAGTAGCGATAGGCGTGGTAATCGAGCTCGTGGCGCAGCTCGGCCGCACGCGCTGCCGCCTGGGCACGAGCATCGGCCGGTGCAGCGGTATCCGTGCTCGCGGGCGTTTCGGTATCGATGTCCACGCCGTCACCAAACAGGCTCGATTGCTCCATAGCGGCACTCCTTCGCTCGATTTCAAACGGATACAAGAGTACCACCGGTCGCGATGGAGCCAAATCGCCCTTTCCAACCGCACCGAATCGGCAGCCATCAAACTGGAGTGGATCGCGCGTTCAAACCATGCCCTTGCCGTTTCTAAATGATCCGTTTTCCTCCGTCTCCAAGGGATCATCGCGAAAAGAGGGGCTGTCCCGCGTTGGCGGAACAGCCCCTCTGGCTTCGATATGTGCGATACAGCTCGTTAGAAACCCTGGCCGTAGCCCTGGCCCTGGCCCTGCTGGCCGAGCAGCTCCTCCAGGTACTGGCGCAGCTGCTCATCGGTAATACCGCCGTTGCCAGTGTCGGTTGCACTGTCGTTCTGCTGCTGGTTCTGCAGTTCCTCGTCGGAGCCCAGCTCGACGGTGACCTTCTTCTCTTCCTTGCCGCGCATGAGCGTGATTTCGACCTTCTCGCCCACCTCGTGGCTGCGTAGTGCGATGATCAGGCCATCGGCGCTCGTAATCTCGTCGTCGCCCAGCTTGGTGATGACGTCGCCCTCCTGAATGCCGGCCTTGGCGGCGGGACCATCCTCAACGACGCTCGCCACATACGCGCCGCTATCGGTGCTCAGCTTGTTGGTACGGGCGTTGAGCGCGTTGACGCTCGAAAGCGTGGCGCCCATGTACGGATGCACCGGCGTCTTACCGTCGATAATCTGGTCGGCAATGTTCTTGGCGTAGTTAACCGGAATGGCAAAGCCCACGCCCGAGCTGGAGCCCGAATAGCTCTCGATGAGCGAGTTGATACCCACGAGCTCGCCGTTGTCGTTAACGAGCGCGCCGCCGGAGTTGCCCGGGTTGATGGCGGCATCGGTCTGGATCATGTTGGCATAGATGGTGTTACCGCTGGTAGAGCTCATGGCCGTGGAGCGATACAGCGCCGACACGATGCCCGTGGATACAGATTGCTCGTTGCCAAACGGCGAGCCGATCGCCATAACCCACTCGCCCACGTTGAGCTTGGAGGAGTCACCAATCTCGATCGGGGTGAGCTTGGAAGCATCGGCGTCCTTGAGCTTGATGACGGCCAGGTCGCTCGAGGCATCGTTGCCCACGAACTCGGCCTCGTACGTAGTGCCGTCATCCATGGTCACCACGTACTGATCGTAGCCATCGACCACGTGGTTGTTGGTGAGAATGTGGCCCTCGGTATCGAGTACTACGCCCGAGCCGACGCTGCCCGAGTTATTCGAATCGTCAGCAGACTGCGAAAGTGAGCCATTCTGGCTACCGCTCGAAGTAGCGGTAATGGAGACCACAGAGGGCAGGGCCTTGGCAGAAACGGCCTCGGCCAGCGTGGTGTCCTCGGAATCAATCGTAATCTTTTGCGTCGATGAACCCGAAGCACCCGCCGTCACGGCATTCTTTCCGCCGCCAATGTTGAGCGTGCCACTCATAATGAGCGCAATGACCAGCAGGGCGCCGCAGGCACAGCCGGCGAGTGCCGTAATAAAGATCGGCAGCTTTTTGGTCTTAGTCTTGACCACTGTGTGCTTGTTTACAACCTGCTGGCTGCCCAGCGGCTTTCCGGTCTGCGTGTCGTAGGCCTGCACGTAGGGAATGTTGCTGTCGGCAGGCGTCGACTCTACCTGCACACGCGGCTGCTGTTGGGTCTCGCCGGCGTTGCCCGCATCCTGGGGACGCTGGGAATCGTTCTCGCTCATAGCTGCGATCCTTTCGTCAAATAACCAAAGGCCCGCCAAACATGTGGCGGGCCATCATTGTTCACGTCGAGTTGTACCCCAAGCTGGGCAGTCCCGAGCACTAGATGCCAAGATTTCAGCTTTGCTTAAGTAATGACATGCTTATAGGCCAATTCGTTTTATGCCGTCATGTCTATTCGATATAACAGTCGATAGCAAAGCTATATGTTGAATCGTTAATGAAGTCCGTAATCGTCGCGCCCATGCCTGATCCGCACGTCCACTTATCTTTCTCCGCGTCGTATGGCGTTGGCTCCCACCCCGTTTCATATGATGCTTCGCTTTCCGTGAAGTTATTCATCACGTATTTATCCTTCTGCATGAGCGCGTACCAAGCGTTTGCATACATCACAAGCGGATCGATTTGGACTATCGAGTACTTTCCGGAACGAATCTCAATTTCTGTTTTATCGTTATAATAAGCGACTGTGAGCTCAATCTTGGCAAGCAGCGGCAACGTTTCGTCTGATTCCCTCTGGATTGTTATGACATCACCGGCCATAGCGTCGGCAGACACAGTTTTGCTCTCTGGCGTGAAAATAGTCTCTCTGCTTCTTGTTCGCGTTTTTTCATTGCCATTTTCATCTCTGACCACCGTGTCGACCACGAGCGTCAATCGCTTCTGAGCGTCCGGCAACTCCACGGCTTCTGCCATCCCGGCTCGCATCAAAATAGGAGCCCCCGCCATCAGACCTAAGAACTGCTTTCTATCAATCATTCTTCATTCCCCTTGTCTACTTGATTTGACTTTCTCAGCTGAATGGGGATACAGAACAGTCCCGTCAAGTTCCTTATCTTCCACAAAAACTAGAATCCATTTATCACCTGCTTTCAACCCTGAGACATATCCGGAACTTGACTTACGGCGCATATCGATTCTCTTACGGCAACCACTTGGCATAAGCGCCTCAAATTGCCCGTTATGAACATCCGATAGAGCGCGCACCTCGACTGCAACAACCGTGTCGTTTTCTCCCCCATTAGTCGCCCTTAACAGAAAGAAGCTCGCTGCGGTGAGCAAAGCAAAGGAAAGCACCAATAGGAGCATTGCCCTTCGAATGAACTTGTCGCCGTTCACGAGTACAATCAACCCTTGCAATATGTGCCATCGTGAGACGTGTAAATTGATACGTCATATGGAAGAAACTGTAGCTGGTTTGTCCATCCATTCCAAACAACAAGCAGGTACTTCTTGGCATTCGAGTATGTGTTATGCATTGCCACGTAGCCCACAACTGCCATTGCGTGCCCGCTGCCATTTGACCGGAGCCTTCCAGAGAAAATACTCAGATTCCCCGAGTCGGTATTCACCCTAAAGGAATCCCATGACGGATACCAAACGAATGACGTCTCAAGCTCCTTGCCTCGTCTTGCACAAAACTCCTTTAAGGCCGGAGCGGGTTTATCAGGAGAAGTCTTGCCTTGAGTAAAGTACAGACCAGTCGCTTGATCATATTTCTTTTCTTCTTCTTCCCATGTCCCCGACAGCCTCCAAAGCTCCGAGTATAAATCGGACAATTTAAGGCGGTTCAAAGTCACATAGTGACTGCTAACTGCAAACATTGCCGAAACAGCGCAAGCATAAGTCCCCGTTTCTTTGATAACTTCTGTTTGCGTTGGCGTTATTATTCCCGAAACCGTTTTGCTCGCATCAACAACATATCCCTGTTTATACAAATCCTTGGCAGATACAAAAACGTCATCGAAATGTTCCGGCGATCCGCTGCGATTGCCTCCCGAGGACAATTTATTTGGTACTTTTTTTCCACTTGCGTCTAAAACAATGTTTTTATCTAAGTCGGCAACGCCAACAGTTAGCTCGTCAATCTTTAACGCAACGACGTTATCCGAGGATGCGAGGAGTGCAATTTCTTCGCTTGCACTCTCGATAGGTAAAAGAGCGTTCGGAGCCAAGCAGTATTCGCTGATCCACCAAGATCGCTCTGAATCAAATACGACGTAGCCATAGTTAACGTCATCCCGCTTCGCACGAACGATATACCCGATTGATTCCCCATCGGAATTCACCATTTTTACTGGGTCACAAGCGGTCACCGGCTCATCCGATACATCATCAAAGAAAGCCTGCGCTTGCTCCACAGCTATTTGCGGTGTGACACGGACCAAGTCGTCGTCTCCAAAAACCAACCTTGGAGACATCAGGGCGGCAAGCAACACTATGAATCCGACAATCACCTTTCTCGAATAACGCATTTCTTCCTCCATCCGTGTAGTAGGGAGATACGGTAACTAAATGATATTCGCTAGATAGTGTTATACGTTTGATATTGTTTTTACTGACACACTTTTAATCGGTGAAAGGTCTTCTTTTCGCCCTAAACGAGAAAAGGGTACTGGAGAAATCTCCGGTACCCTCACATTGCCCTCTATTTACTTGCTAGTCCTTAAACAGATAGCCCACGCCGCGGACGGTGGTGATGTGCGCCGCGATCTGCGGGCCCACCTTGGAGCGGATGCGTCGGATATGCACGTCGACGGTGCGCGTACCGCCGCAGTACTCAAAGCCCCACACGCGGTGCAGCAGTACCTCGCGGCTGTAGGCGCGGTTGGGATGCGTCGCCAAAAAACTCAGCAGCGAGTACTCCATCAGCGTCAGGTCAATGGGCTCGCTATCGAGTGTCACCTGGTAGGTGGCCAGGTTGATCTCAAGGTTATCGATGTTGAGCACATCATCGGAGGCGACGGGCTCCTCCTCGCCCATCAGACGCTGTGCACGAGCCTTGAGCTCGTTGGGCGTCGCCGTGGGACATACAAAGTCGGCATGCGCATGATTCGGCAGGCGCAGGGTGCCGAGCGCCTCGTCGTCGACGATCACCAGCATGGGAACACCGCCGCGATCGTCGAGCCACTTGGCAATCTGATCGATGCGGTCGCTGCGGATGCCATCGGAATCGAGGATCAGCAGGTCAAAGTCGTGCGCCGCAGTTGGCGAATCGGGGGTGGCCAGACTCACCTCGACACCCAGGGTGGTCGTCAAGCTGCGGGCAAACTCGTGGAAGCGCGTCGTGCGCGCCATGAACAGGGCACTCTTTTCGGACATATCGGCCTCCAAAGAAATGAGCTCAATCGTACTGGGACAAGCCAGCGCGATTAGGAGTTCGCCAGGTAGTGCTTGATCTCCCATTCGGTGATCGTGGACTCAAACTTATGCCACTCGTCGCGCTTCTTTTTGAGGAAGAAGCTATGGATGTGCTCGCCGAGGGCATCCTTCATAAACTGCGAGTCCTCAAAGACGTCGAGTGCCTCTTTAAGCGAGCGCGGCAGCGGCGTATAACCGGCCTCGAGCATCTGGCGGTCGTTGAGCTTGAGCGTCTCGGCCGTGGCCTCGAGCGGGAGCTCCAGCTTGCGCTCGATGCCGTCGAGACCAGCCGCCAGCGTGACGGCGTTGACCAGATACGGGTTGGCCATGGGATCGGGGCTACGAAGCTCGATGCGCGTGGACAGCTGCTTGCCGGGCTTGTAGACCGGGATACGAACCATGCTTGCGCGGTTGCGCAGGCCCCACGTGGCGTACTGCGGCACGGAGTCGCCACCCGTGGTGATGCGCTTGTACGAGTTGACGGTGGGGTTGGTGATGGCGCTGATCTCGCGCGCGTGCGCCAAGATACCGGCCATGTAGTGCTTGGCGACGTCGGAGAGATGGTACCTCTCGTCGGCCTCGCCCCAAAAGACGTTGTTGCCGTCGTGGTCGAACAGCGACTGATGCAAAAACATGGCGCTGCCGTCCTCGCCCGCCAACGGCTTGGGCATAAAGGAGGCGTGGCAACCGCTCTCGTAAGCTTGCTGTTTAATGATGAGCTTGGCCGTGGTAATGGCGTCGGACATGCTCAGGGCCTCGGCGTGGCGCAGGCTCATGCCGTGCTGCGAGCGACCGGCGGCGTGGAAGGTGTACTCCACGGGCACGGACATCTTCTCGAGCGTAAGGACCGTGTTGCGGCGCAGGTCGCGCGCGGCGTCGCTCACCGAAAGATCGAAGTAGCCCACGTTGTCGAGCGGCTCGGGCGTGCGCTCGTCGGGGAAATAGTAGTACTCCAGCTCGGCACCAACGTTGAGCAGGTAGCCGGCCTTCTCGGCCTTATGGAACATGCGACGCAGCGCAGCGCGCGGGTCGCCGGCGAAGGGCTCGCGATCGGGAGTGCACACGTCGCAGAACACACGGGCGACGCCGTTGTGGCTCGGACGCCACGGCAAAATCTGGAAGGTCGAGGCATCAGGGAACGCCAGCATGTCGGCTTCCTCGGGCGTGGCAAAGCCCTCGATAGCGGAGCCGTCAAAGCCAATACCCTCCTCAAAAGCGACCTCGAGGTCCTCGGGGCTAATGGCAAAGTTCTTGAGGCGGCCGAGAATGTCGACAAACCACAGACGCACAAAGCGGATGTCACGCTGCTCTACGGAGCGGAGTACGTAATCGATGTTCTGCTGGTTCATGTCGCTCCCCTTTCTTTCGGGCGGGTTTCGACTGGTCTATATCGCAGATACTATCGCAGAAAAATGTTTCCGCAGGGTTAAAGCGTATCAAGCGCTCAAAAAACGTGCGCGAACAGGCCGTCTGACTTACGCGCGATCATAAAGGATCACTCCTTCGCGCTCGATTACCGCGGCAAGATCGGCATCAAGATGGTCGCTCGAGACAAGATCAACCTGCCTCCCAGTTTCTTTGCGCACCGCCTCACCAAACGCCGACAACGCGAAAAGACCAAAGCCCTGCTCGCGATCAACTTCGAGACGTAAGTCGATATCGCTATCGGCACGCGCTTCGCCACGGGCATACGATCCAAAAAGAATCACGGTTTTGATGGCGGGAATCGAGCTGGCTGCCTCGCGGACGGCGGACTCAATCTGGGCAGTATCCAAAATGCCCGCCGCGACGCTTTCGCTCGCAGAGCTTTTACCGAGTGAAGGAACAAACGGCAGTGAGCGCTCGCGCAGCATCTGTCTCATAAACATATTGACCGCAACAGACGAAGTCATGCCAAGTTCTTCGCACAGCTCGGCAAATGAATCTTTAATTGACGAGTCCACTCGCACACTCAGCACAGACGCAGCCATGGATACCTCCTGTATGACATTGTCTATATATTATCACACAGACTAGCGCGAGGTCGAAGCGCGGTGTTCGATGTGGCCGGGGATCTCGATGCGCTTGGGGGCGAGCTTTGCGGCATCGCCCACCGTAGTGGTAACGATGTCGATACGCTCGGACAGGCGCTCGACTACGCGCTCGGCAATGGTAAGAGTGTCCTGCGCTGCCGTGGTCACACCGCCAAAGAGCACATGGTTCCAGGGGTAATCGTCAAACGTCGCAATCTTGAGGCCAGCCGGCAACGAAGGTCCCAACTGTGCCAGCGCCTCGGTCAGGCGCAGAAAGACCAGGCCGTTGACGGCAATGAGGCCGAGCTTTTTGCCCGCATAGCCGCGGATGGTCTCGTCCAAGCGGCCAACGCCCGTGGCACCACCGTCGGCCAGGGTGACGACCTCACCCGCAAGGCCGCGGCGCGAAAGCTCGTCGGCAAAGGCCTCGGCGCGCTCGCGACGCACGGGGCTGTCATCGCTTGCCTCGGTGAGCAGGCACAGGCGCTCGCTGCCAGCAGCGGCCAAGGCGTCTACCAGGCCGGCAACCAGCTCACGGTTGTTGGAGGTCACCAGATCGATGCCGCCGGCGGCAACATCGCGGTCGAGCAGAACGACAGGCAGGCGTCCCGCGGCCGCGGCGATCGCCTCGTCGTTGCCGCCGCAGGTGTTAACGACGAGGCCGTCCACGCCGGCATCGATAAGCCTGGTGAGCGATTCGGCCTCCTTAGCAGGATCATTGCCGCTAACGGCCGTCATGAGCGAGCAGCCGCGCGCAGCGGCGCTGGCGGAAAGGTCCTCAAGCATGGCGCTGGAGAACGGGTTGCTAATGTCGGCCATGATCACGCCGATGAGATTGGTGCGCGAGCTGCGCAAATTACGCGCGGCGGCACGCGGGCGATAGCCGGTGCGCTCGATAACCGCCGCGATGCGGGCGCGGGTTTCCTCGGTCATCTGCCCGGGGCGGTTATTGAGGTAGCGCGAGACCGTGGCCGGGCTCACGCCCGCCTCGGCGGCAATGTCCTTGATTCTCATCTGCGCCATAGCGCACCCCGTTTCCCCATTGTCGGCAACCTGAGCCATTTTAGGCATTTATACGGACTGCCTACGCCACCAGAGCCGCAGAACGATCTTAATTTCACCGCAGCAAATAAAAGGGGCGAGTTAGATAGCCGAGTCTTTGGAAAGCTCGAAATAGTCGGGATGCAAGGCGATAACCGGGCCCTGCTCCTCGGGCATCAGGTGCAAGTGCGTCTCGGCAAGATAGCTCGCCGTGTCGGTATCGCCCCTCTTAATGGCCTCGAGAATCCGACGATGTTGTCGACGAATCGGCTCCCAATCCAGATCCTGCGACACCATACGCAACCAGTTGTATCGCTCAAAATGCGTATTGATGCTCTTCATCCAATCCCACAACATGTGACGGCCGGCAATCACAAAACACGTCTCATGAAACAGGTTATCCAAGTCGAAAAAGCGACGCGTTTCGCGATGGTCGAGCGACTCGGACTCGGCAAGGATCTGCTCGAGCCGCTGCTTTTGCTCGGACGTGGCTGCCGAGCAGCATTTAATGAGCACGCTTCTCTCGAGTTTCTCGCGCAAGAAACAGGCGTTCTCGGCGCGCTCCATGCTGATTTTTGAGACATAGGTGCCGCTTTTGGGACGCGTTTCCACTAGCTCCTGCTCACGCAGGCGCACAAAGGACTCGCGAATGGGCGTGCGCCCGATTCCCGTCTCCTTTTCCAGACCAATCGCCGAAAGGCGCGTGCCGGGCTTGAGCTCGGCATAGATGATCTTGGAGCGCAATGCGTTGTATGCCTGATCTTGCAGGCTCTGATAATGCTGGTGTTGTTCCATAAAGCCCTCGAATGAAGCCCACGGTTTGTCGAATATCACCACGTAATACTACCGCATCCCCCATCCCCTCAATTGCGGTGAAAGAGGGGGTGCTCACGTCGCCAGCACCGCAAGAGCAAGCGGTGGCATCCCGAAACCCGGGACACCACCGCTATTTTGCTATCGGATGGCGCAGAGACGCCCCCTCCCCACGCACCAAGGGGTTGACTAGAGTTCGCAGGCAACCTTGTAGCCATCGCCGATGGCGTCGCGGATGTTGCCGCACTTCTGGGCATCGCCCAGCACGTGGGTGGCAACGCCGGCAGCGGCAAGGTCATCGGCCAGCTTGGTGTTGGGACGATAGCCCATGGCAAGCACCAGCGTATCGGCGTCGGCGATGGTGTGGACCTCGCCGTCCTTTTCGTAGCTGATGGCGTCCTCGGTGATTTCGGTCACCTTGGCCTCGGTCAGCACATTGACGCCCTTGGAGAGCATGCGCGTGATGAGCACCGCGCGACCGGCACCGCCCTCGTTGGCGGCAAGCGTCTTGGTCATCTCGATAACGGTGACATCGCGATTGGCCGGCGAAAGGTCGTTGACCAACGGGGCCAGGTAATCGGCCGTCTCGCAGCCAACGGTGCCGCCGCCCACAATGACGATCTTCTTACCCGGGAAAGCCTTGCCACCCAGCAGGTCGTCAGCCGTCATAACCTGCTTAAAGCCCTGCATGAATGCCGGAGCGATGGGCTCGGCGCCGTAGGCCAGGACGACCTCGTAGCCCGCGTAGTCGCGCTGAATGTCCTCGGCCGAAAGCTCGGTGCCAAAGACGCACGTGACGCCGGCCTCGGCCAGGCGACGGTACTGGTACTTGATCACGCGGGTGAGTTCCTGCTTTGCCGGCGGAACGGCTGCGATGCGCATCTCGCCGCCCGGTTCGTCCTGCTTGTCCACGAGCACCACGTTATGGCCGCGCTTGGCGGCAATGTAGGCTGCCTCCATGCCTGCAGGACCGGCACCCACAACGAGCACGTTCTTTGCCTCGGCGGCAGGCTCGTAGCCGGCCTCGTCGCGCTCCACGTCCGGGTTGACGGTGCAGGAGATGCGCTTGCCAAACATGATGCCATTCAGGCAGCGCAGGCAACCGATGCAGGGACGGATATCATCGGCATTGCCGGCAGCGGCCTTGTTGCAGAACTCGGCATCGCACAGATTGGCGCGGCCCATCATGCAGATGTCGGCAGCGCCGTCCTCGATCAGCTCCTCGGCAATCCATGCCTCATTGATGCGGCCGACCGTGGCGACGGGAATGTTCACATGCTTTTTGATCTCGCGCGAGCAGGCGGCGTGCGAGGCCTGCTGCGTACCGGCGGCGGGAATCGCGGAGCCGCGCTTGATGGTAGTGCCGCCCGACACGTGGATCATGTCGACGCCAGCCTTCTCCAGGCGACGCGAGACGTAGATCATGTCGTTGAGGGTCAGACCGCCATCGGTGTACTCGTCGCCCGAGATACGGACGTCGATGATGAAGTCCTTGCCGCAGCGCTCGCGAATCTCGGCGATGACCTCGAGCAAGAAGCGCATGCGGGCATCGAGCGAGCCACCGTACTCGTCGGTACGCTTGTTATAGAGCGGGGTCAAAAAGCCGCCGAGCATGCCGTGGGCGTGCGCCGCATGGACCTCGACGCCGTCGACACCGGCCTTCTGCATGCGCACGGCAGCGTCGCCAAACTGATGCGTGAGCTCGTGGATCTCATCGACCGTGATAGGGCGCGGCGCCTCGCGGGCATAGGACGGGCCCACAAAGGACGGGGCGACGAGGCGCGGCGTGCCCGGAATGTTAAAGGCCATGTAGGCGGGGTGGAAGAGCTGCGGCATGATCTTGCAGCCATACTCGTGGACGGCCGCGGCGAGCTTTTCCCAGCCAGGGATAAACGTGTCGTCGTAGCAGCACATGTCACCCGGCAGGTAGGTATAGGTAGGCTCGACCGTCACGACCTCGGTGATGATGAGGCCCACGCCGCCCTTGGCACGGGCACGGTAATGATCGACCAAGTCGTCGGTCACATAGCCATGATCGGCCAGGTTGGTGGACACCGGCGGCATAAAGACGCGGTTCTTGACCTCGGTCGTACCGACCTTGATCGGACTAAAGAGCATCGGGTAGGCGGAGGACTCCATACAGGGTTCCTTTCGTTTGGGCCGCTCGGCGGCAGTTGCTAACGTACTTATCGTATCAGCAACTGCCGTATCCGAAGTAATGCATTCCCAAACGCTGGTCGGCTAATGAATACCGCGGCTCAAATCTTCGGCAATTTTGTCCACGCCCTTAAGCGCGGCGCACGTCTTTTTGTTGGAGCAATGTCCCGTGCAAACGCCACCTTGAGCGCAGTCGGCGCAGGTGCCCTTGCGATAAATGCGCACGCACACGGCGACAAACGCAATGCCGATAACAGCCAGTACAACAATATCGATAGGTGCCATAGCAAGCCTCCTCTAGTTAACCACCACTTACTTTACCCCATTCTCCACCTACCAAAAAGGGACAGGTTTATTTTGGTCGGTTTTATCTGCGGAAACGCCACATCTCCCCCACCAAAAAGCCCGAGTGTCGCTGGGACACCCGGGCTCGTGGAAAGGGGCTAATCCTTATTCGGACTTAAGCGGAAACTGCGGCGGAAGCGGTGTTGGTCTCATCCTCGTCGGTCCAAGCGTGCTTGGGCATGGGACGGAAGATCTGGAAGAGCATCGCAACCAGCAGCACGATGGCCACAACCGTCCAGATACCAAACTGGCCAAGGACAAGCAGGTTGTAGAACTGGTTGATGAACAGGCCGATGACCCAAGCGAAGGCGCACTCGTAGCCGATGGCAATCGCGGTCCACTTGCCGGAGTCCATCTGATTGCGGATAGTGCCCATGGCGGCAAAGCACGGGGCGCACAGCAGGTTGAAAGCGCCGAAGGCAACGCAGGCGCCCATAGTCGGGAACATGCCGGCAAACGCGGTCCACAGGCTCGGGTCGGTCTCGGCGGCGTCAGCAACCGACAGCAGCGAGCCGGCGGTGGCGACGACGTTCTCCTTGGCGACAAGGCCAGAGACAGTCAGCGCAGTTGCCTGCCAGGTGCTAAAGCCGAGCGGGGCGAAGATCCAAGCGACCAGGTTGCCGAGCATGGCAAGCACGGAGTAGTCCATAAACTCCTCGGGGATGCCATCCATCGCAGGCAGGAAGCCAAAGGAACCGTTGTAGCTACCAAAGTTGGAGAGGAACCAAACGACGACGGTGGACGCGAAGATGACCGTGCCGGCCTTCTTGATAAAGGCCCAGCAGCGTTCCCACACGTGCAGCGCCCAAGAGCGGATCGCCGGGAAGTGGTAGGCAGGAAGCTCCATAACGAACGGCGTCGGACGGCCGGCGAAGAGCTTGGTCTTCTTGAGCATGAGGCCCGAGGCGATGACGGCAAAGACGCCCAGGAAGTAGAAGAGCGGGCTGATCCATGCGGCGGTGGTGGAAGAATCGCCGATGATGGAGCCCATGAGCAGGGCGATGATCGGCAGCTTGGCGCCACAGGGAATGAACGTGGTGGTCATGACCGTCATGCGGCGGTCCTTCTCGTTCTCGATGGTCTTGGTGGCCATGACGCCGGGGACGCCGCAGCCCGAGGACACGAGCATGGGGATGAAGGACTTACCGGACAGGCCAAAGCGGCGGAACACGCGGTCCATAATGAAGGCGACGCGGGCCATATAGCCGCAGTCCTCCAGGAAGGACAGCATGACGAACAGCAGGAACATCTGCGGCACAAAGCCGAAGATGGCGCCCAGGCCGCCGACGATACCGTCGCAGACCAGCGAATCGACCAGGCCACCGTCCTCGGTGCCGCCCGCCACGAGGGCGTCGTGCACCATGGTGGTAATACCGGGAACATAGGGGCCGTACTGCGCCGGGTCGACCGAGTCGGCATTGTCGCCCGCAGCCTCGACGGCCGCGTCGTAGGCGTCGCGACCCTGGCCGAGTACGTACCAACCGTCGGTACCGAAGAGCTGGTCGTTGGTGAAGTCGGTCACCGTGCCGCCCAGGGTGGAAACGGCGATGTAATACACGCAGAACATGATGACCACAAAGATCGGCAGGCCCAGGATACGGTTGGTAACCACGCGGTCGATCTTCTCGGAGGTGCTCATCTTGGCCGGAGCCTTGGTGAGGCACTCGTCAATGATATGGGCAATCACGCCGTAACGCTCACCGGTGATGATGGACTCGGCATCGTCATCGCAGTCCTGCTCGCACTGAGCGACCAGCTGCTCCACGCGAGCGGCCTTCTCCTTGGTGAGGTTGATGAGCTTGCAGGCGTCCGCGTCGCGCTCAAACAGCTTGACCGCGTAGTAGCGGCGCTTGTTGGCGGGAACGCTCGCCGGCAGGTTGTTCTCGATGTGGTCCAGAACGTCCTCGATGGAGGAATCGAACTTGTGCTCCGGCACCTGGCCCTTGGAAGCAGCGGACTTCTTGACCTGCTCGAACAGCTCCTTGATGCCCTTGTTCTTAAGGGCCGAGATCATCATGACCGGGCAGCCGAGCTTCTTGGAGAGCTTGTCCGTGTCGATCTTATCGCCGTTCTTCTCGACCAAGTCGGCCATGTTGAGGGCAACGACCACGGGCAGGCCGGTCTCGATAACCTGAAGCGCCAGGTACAGGTTGCGCTCGAGGTTGGTGGCGTCGACCACCTGGACGACGACATCGGGCTCGCCGCTCATGAGGTAATCGCGCGAGCATTGCTCCTCGGGGCTGTAGGGGGAAAGCGAGTAGATGCCAGGGAGGTCTGTGATGGTAACGTTCTTGTCGCTTAGGAGCTTGGCCTCCTTTTTCTCAACCGTGACGCCGGGCCAGTTGCCAACGTAGCCGTTGGCGCCCGTGATCAGGTTGAAAAGCGTGGTCTTGCCACAGTTGGGGTTACCCGCCAGCGCGACATGGATCTGAGAATCCGCCATTCAATCCTTCTTCCTTGTGTGCCTGCGCTGCTTTCTCCGCGCAGGCTGGATAATGTGCTTTAAAGTTGCTGCATTAAGTTAGGAATACCTAACTTTACCTGCAGAAATATACGCCGCAAGCCCTTACTGGACCTCTACGACGGCAGCCTCTTCCTTGCGGATGGAAAGCTCGTAGCCGCGTACGTTGATCTCGACCGGATCACCGAGCGGCGCAACCTTTACGACCTTGAATGAAGTGCCCTTGATGAGCCCCAGGTCCATAAGGTGGCGGCGCAGCGCGCCCTCACCGTGAAGCTTGACGATGGTAGAGCTCTCGCCTACCTTAACGTCACCCAACGTCTTCATCCTCTTGTCCCCCTTTCGGTTTTAATGAAATGCTGCGGACTAACCGACGGTCATGATGTGCATGGCAACCTTGGAATCGATGCCAAAACGTGCGCCCAGCACGGTGACGATGATATTGGCACCACTCGAGCTCACCACGTGAATCTCGCTGCCCTCGACAAAGCCGAGGTCCTTGAGGTGGTGCTTCATGTCCTGATTGCCCTTTACACGAGACACGTGCACGGTTTCGCCCGCCTTTACCATCGAGAGCGGCAAAGCCGGCATCTGCGGTCCGCAAGACATGAGTGCGCTCCTAACGTCAGTTCGTCCTCAACATCGACGCAGCAAAAGTTAACCACGTCTATGTTCGCTATAGTAAACTAACACGTGGTTAACTTTTTGAAAAGGGTCCCTATTCAGTTTTCGAAAAAGTTTCCCATACGAAACAAAAGAGGCGCCGCAAAGAGCGCCTCCCAGAGATGTGACAAAGGGACTGTCCCTTTGTCACATTGTTGCGTTTAGAGCGAGAGGTTTCTGATCGACGTGACACACGAAGCCTCGTCTACGCCCGAAACGCGAAAGACGATGTCCTCGCCACATTCGCCGTAAAGCGCCATGAGGCCCATCACGTCACGGCCGTCGGTGTGGCGGTCGCCAATGCTGACCGACACGTCGCTACGATGCTTGGCAATGATGTCATAGAGCAGCGCAACCGGGCGGGCGTGTAGTCCCAACGGATCTTTAATCGTCTTTGTAAACTCGACCATGTCCCCTCCCACGACATCACACATTCGGCCGGCAAACCCAGCCACGTGGTAGTTATTGTAGCGTTAGATGCTTATCGAGGGCCCCTCCGGATACCCCGTGGTCAAAAAGTGGCAAATATGAGTACTGTTACAAATTTAGTAGCAGCAAAATCGAGAGCAAATTGCCTAGCTTGAGCGATTCGAAGAGGTTGAAAGCCGTCAAACGCCCTTTAAAGGGAGTTAGATAAATCGATTTTGAGCCCATTTTCGCTCAGAGCAGGCCGAAAAATATGGCACTTCTTTTGCAACAGTACTCATATTTGGCATTTTTTGACCACGGGGGCCAAGACCATGCCCCAAAACACAAAAGGAGGGGCCTCGTAAGGCCCCTCCTTAGGAAAGGGAATCGATTTATTCCACAGCCGTAGATTAATCCTAGCCGCTACTCCATCATATCGAGGACGGAAGGGCGAAGCTCGTTCTCGGCGGCCTCGGGATCGGTCTCGCGCAGGCGGTTGATGTAGCGGTTGTACCACATCACGGCAAGGCCCAAGAAGACAACCACGCCGCCAACGTTGTAGACCAGCGTCAGCCACAGCGGCTGATCGAGCGGAATGGTGCCGCAGATAAGCACGAAGCAGAAGACCACAAGCAGGAATGCGGCAACGACCAGGCCAAAGCTGCGCGAACCCATGCGGAAGCCACGGGGAGCGGCATCAAAGTTCTTGCGCAGCATAAAGTAGGCAAGCAAAATCAGCAGCGGTGGGAGCAGAGCGGTGGCAGCAGTCATGTTGGTGACGATCATGAGCAGGTCGTCGAGGTTACCGGAGCCCAGGGCCGGAATGATCAGGATGGGGACGACGATGGCGAACTGCAGCCAAGCAGCGCGGGCAGGAATGCCATGCTCGTTGAGCTCGACGATCTTGCTACCAAAGACGCCCTTGGGGATCTCGGTGAAGAAGACCTTGATGGGAGCGGAGGTCCACATCATGAGGGAGCCCAGCGTGGCGGCGAGAAGGATCAAGCCGATGGCGCGCGTAGACACTTCCATGGGAATGCCAAAGTGGGCAAAGACAGCACCGAATACGTCGAAGATACCGGTGGAGATGGCAACGCCACCCTCGGGGATGAACAGGTTAACCAGCAGCGAAGCGCCTGCATACAGAAGGCCGATGGTCAGGCCGGCGATAACGACGGTGCGCACGAAGGCCTTGACGCCACCCTTAAGGTCGTTAAGGAACACGCCGACAGACTCAGCGCCGCCAACGCCCTGGATGATCCAGGCAAGCGTACCGAAGAAGCCCCACGCAGTTGCGAAGTTGCTCATGTCGGGAGCCATGTTAGCGGGAGTAGGAGCCGTAGCGAACTCAACGCCGCCAAAGGCAGCAGCCAGGGACAGCAGGATGAACACGGCGGTCAGGCCGAGAGCCGCGGTCGAACCGAAGGAGGAAATGGAGCCGATCCACTTAGCGCCCTTGGTCGAAACCCACGTGGCGATAGCAAAGACGACGATCTCGATAATGGTGATCCACAGCTGCGAAAGCTCGGCGTTGGCACCAAAGAACACGTAGCTCGCGTAGATGATGACGTTGGGCAGGACGGACGCAAAGAAGAACAGGTTAACGAACCAGTAGCTAAATGCCGTCAGGAACGCCCAGCGACCACCCATCGAGGTCTTAACCCATGCGTACACGCCAGACTCGGAGTCCTTGTTGAGGCCGACGAACTCGGCGGTAACCAGGGTATAGGGGACAAAGTACAAAAGCGTGGCGAAGAAGAACGACGGCGCAGCTGCCAAGCCGATGGCCGCGTTGTTGTTGATGATGTTCTTGATACCGAACACGGCGGCGACCGTCATGCCCAGCAGAGCGAACGAACCAATCGTTCCTCGTTTTTCAGAGCTCATAAGCCCTCCCAATCATCTGTTAAATGTCATCTAAAACCGTCCGAGCTGCAAGTGCAAACACGGACGGCGCACCTGCTAAGGGGAATGGGGAAAAGGGAGTCAACAAATCCATCCCCCTTAACGGCGCGAAGCAAACGTCCAGGCGGACGAATACTACTTGTTGGGGAAGGAATAACCTTCGACTGTCACGTGCAGTACCACGACGCGGGGATCTGCGGCATCGGCCACGACACGGTAGGCCTCGTCAATTTCGACGACGGCAACGCCGCCGGTGGGAATCGTCACGGTCTCCCCCGTACCCTCAAAGCGCTCGCGATCATCGATATCGCTGTAGGCGCGCGTACAGGTAAGATCGGCCTTGGAAGCCACCTCAACGGTCAGATTGCCGTCGAGCGGGGCGAGCACGGCATGGTAGCGACGGTGACCGACCAGATCGGCAGTAGCCGCCTCGTGGGCGTTCACCCACCAATACACCAGCGAGTCGCCGATAGAGTACGCCACATCGTGCTGCAGTTCAGAAACGCCGTCGAGTGCCTGACCGGTACGCATCCACTTCTTGACGGACTTCATCTGGGCGTCGAAATCGGCACGCGAGTTAAAGATATGCATGACTTATGCCTCCTTAATGGGTGCCAGCGCCTGAGCCAGATCGGCAGACGTCAGCGGTCGCAGGGACACCTCAAAGCTGAAGCTCTCAAAACGGGTGCGATAGGAATCGAGCACCTCGGAACCCCAAGAGTTCGAGCCAAGGCCGAGCAGCTGGTCGTTGATGTTGACCGTAACCGTGTCGCCCGGGACAAGATCGTAGACATGCTTGGCATTATCGATAGCCTCGCAGCTATAGGGCCATGCGGAGAACGAGAACGGATTGGAAGCGGCGTCGCTCGGACGCGTCACGACCAGACCGTCACCGTGGCTGGAGCGCAGGGCGACCCAGCGGGTACCCTCGCGGTTGGCGCAGTCCTGGGGCATAACGTAGGGCGTGAACATGTCGTCGACCGTAGTGCGGTAATGACCGACCGGGTTGGCGCGCAGCGAGTCCGGATAGTTCTCGCCCGGGCCGTGGCCATACCACTCGACGGCACGATCACAACCGGGAACCTCGAAGGAGATGCCGATGCGCGGGATAATGTCCGAATAGTCGCCGTAGGGCTCGCCGGAAACCTTGAGGTCGACGCGGCCACTCGGAAGCACGGTATAGACGAGCTCGACGCGCATGCCGAACGCGCGGACGGGAGGAGCGATACGCTGGCTCACGGTAACGACGACCGCATTGTCGTCCTGCTTCCAAGAAACATTGCGGGTAGACGTCTGCATCACATCGATGAAGTTATCCTTCCACAGGGAGTCGTACTCCTGGGCGTGGTTATCGACGAGCGGATGCCAAAAACCAACCTGGGGACCGGAGGTCATGACGTCGCGACCGGATGCCTTCCACTCGCTCACGGTACCGTTGACCTTGCTGAAGGTCAGCTCGCCGTTGAGGGAGCGAATACGAATCTCCTGCTCGGTCTCCTCGACCGTAAGCTCAGGACGAGTGGGAGCGGCAATTGCCGGCGCCGGATGGTTTGCGATGGCAAACTGGCTTGCACCCAGTTGGAACATCGGCTCGCACCAGGCGTGAGCCGCCATGGTGTAGGCGTGCACGGTCAGCAGGGTCTCGCCCACTGCGGCCTCGCGAATCACCAGCGGAAGCTGGACGGACTCGCCGGGGGCAACCGCACCGGGCATGAGCGTCTTGCGGCAGACCACGTCGCCGTCCACCAGGGTCTCCGCCGACAGGCAGACATCCTCGAGGGTGGTAAACCAACGCTTGTTGGTGACGGTCAGCTCGCCCGCCTCGGCATCGTAGGCCATGCGAACCGGGCAGATGACCTGGCCGTACTCGGTAAGGCCCGGGCTCGGCTGCTGCCAGGGGAACACCATGCCGTCGATGCAGAAGTTGCTGTTGTTGGGGTAATCGCCGTTGTCGCCGCCATACATGTCGTAGGCAACGCCGTCCTCGGTCACAGCAGCCAAACCGTGGTCGCACCATTCCCAAATAAACTGGCCTTGGATGCAATCCCAGCGATCGAAGACCTCCTGGTACTCGGACAGGCCTCCGGGACCATTACCCATGGAGTGGCCGTACTCGCAGTTGATGCGCGGCTTGGGGAACGGATGCTCGCCAAAGTCGTTCATCTGCGACACGCGGGAGTACATGGTGGAAATGACGTCGACGGTATCGGCGTTGCGATCCTCCTCGTAGTGGACCGGACGACCGTCGAGCTCGTGAGCTTTGGCGTACATCGCGCGGATGTTGCAGCCATAACCGCTCTCGTTGCCCATCGACCACATGATGATGCACGCGTGGTTGCGTTCCTGCATCACCAGGCGCTCAACACGGTCAACGTAAGCCGGCTCCCAGGCAGGGTCGTCGGTGACCAGGGCGATATTGCCGATATTCTCGAAGCCGTGGCTCTCCATATCGGTCTCGGCGACCAGCATGATGCCGTACTCGTCGCACAGCTCGTAGAAGCGCGGATCGTTGGCGTAGTGGGACGTGCGCACCGCGTTGATGTTGTGCTGCTTCATGAGCTCCAGGTCGCGGCGCATGCGATCGAGGCCCACGGCGCGGCCCTTATGATCGTCGTGATCGTGGCGGTTGACGCCATGCATCTTAAAGTAGATGCCGTTGAGGTAGATATGATTGCCCTCGACCGTCACCTCGGCAAGACCCTGGCGATGCGGAACGAACTCGCTGACCTCGTCACCGTCGTAGACCTCAAACGTAAGGTCATAGAGGAAGGGGTCCTCGGGATTCCAGAAGTGGGCATCGGTCACGCTGCACTCGGCATGGCCGTCGACGCACTCGCCCGTAGCGACCACATTCTGGCCATCGCTGAGCGTATACACGACGCGGGTAGCGCCCTCGGCCATCGTATCGAGCGTGATCAGAGCGGTATCGCCCTCGCGGTGCGTGCGGAACCTAAAGTCGACCAGGTGCGCTGCGGGACGCTGCATAAGGTACACATCGCGGAAGATGCCCGAGGCCCACCACATGTCCTGATCTTCGATATAGCTGCCATCGCTGTACTGCAGGACCTTGACCGCAAACAGGTTATCGCCCTCGACGAGCGCGTCGGTCACGTCGAACTCAGCGGACAGGCGCGAACCCTTGGTCATACCGATAAACTGGCCGTTGACGTACAGCTCGCCATAGCTCTCGATGCCGTCGAAGCGAATAATCTCGCGAGCGCCGGCGTGAACGGCGGGAAGGTTGACGATGCGCTGGTAAACGCCCGTGGGGTCATCGGAGGGAACAAACGGCTGATCCACCGGGAACGGGAAGCCCTCGTCGGTATAGGCAAGATTACCATAGCCATCTACCTGCCACAGGTGTGGAACCTCCACGTGATCCCACTCGGGCTTATACGTGGAGAGGTTCTCATTGGAGACGGCAGCGGGGCCCTCAAAAAGGCGGAACTGCCACGAGCCGGACAGCTGGACAAACCCGCGCGACAGCTCGCGGCTGTACGTTGCAGCGAGATCGGCGGTCTCGTAACCCATAAAGTACGCATGGGGTGCCAGGCGGTTCCTGTGGGTGAGCGCCTGGTTTTCCCAATCGTTAATGGCGTCCATGGTGATGCTCCTTCGTCATCTTAGTGATTCTTGTGCAACCGGTTGTCCTTATCTTACGGGCGATGCAAAAAACTGTGCAACCGGTTGTCCGCTGAACGGTCGATTTGGTCGGGTTAACGGTGCAACCGGTTGTACAACCACGACACTTATGTCACCCTGAGTATCGAAACTCAGCGCAAAACAGCATTCCCAGGCGGCTGACAACGGCCGCGCCCATCTATGCCCCACCCGTGCAAGCCATGTTCAACAGCAGCTTGAACGTGAAATGCCACCAGTGGCCGGATATCATGAACGCTGTTCAGGCGCACTATAGTAAGCTGTATCCGCACCAGCCCGTATCAATGACAACATCGACCGCATTTTCCAGGAGACGCCATGACCCAACCAGTTCGCACCGCACCTACGCTTGCCGAGGTTGCCGCAGCTGCCGGCGTGTCGCGCTCCACGGCATCGCGCGCCCTCAACGATTCGCCCCGCATTAGCGAGGAAACCAAAAAGCGCGTCCGCGCAGCGGCCAAGGAAGTCAATTTTGTCCCCAACGCTCGTGGCCGAGCGCTCGCTGTCGGACGCACGGAAATCATCGCCGTGCTCGTGACCGAGCCCCTGAGTGAACTCTTCAGCGACCCCACCTATAGCGAGTTTTTGAGCGGCATTACCGAAGAACTGTCGGAGTCATCCTATCTGCCCGTTATCTTGCAGGCGTCTTCTACGCATGAGCGCAACCGCGCACGCGAGCACTTTGAGCGCCGCTCGTTCGACGCCGTAATCAACGTCTCCCCCTACAAGGGCAGCGAACTGCTCGAGGTACTGCGCGAGCTGGGCGTGCCCACCGTGTTGTGCGGCCAGCTCGAGGGTCACCCCTATCGCGATGTGTTCTCGACGGTCTACTCTGACGACGAAGAGGGCGGACGCTTTGCGGCACTCGCCATGAAGGAGCGCGGGCGCAAAGATATCGTCGCCGTGTTGGGACCGCAAGACAACCCCGCTGTTGTCGACCGCCTGCGCGGCTACCGCGCCGTCTTGGGCGAAGACCTCCCAGACGCAAACGTTATCTATACCGGCTGGAACAGCGGAGACGGCTATCAGGCCATGCACCAGATCCTCGCGCGCGAGATTGCTTTCGATGGCGTGCTCTGCGGATCGGACCGTATCGCGGCTGGCGTCATCACCGCACTCAACGAGGCAGGCCTATCCGTTCCGGCGGACGTTTCTGTCGTCGGCTTCGACGATCACGAGATTGCGGCGCGCTGCGTCCCCGCACTCACGACCGTCCGCCAGCCCCTGCGCGAAGAAGGCCACATGGCCGCCAACATTGCGCTCGACATGATCAAGGGCGCCGAGCCCACCACCTCCGTGATGCACATGCAGCTCGTTCAGAGAGACTCGCTGTAGGAAACTGGGCCGGGCTTTTCGCCAGACAGTTGTTGCGGAAAGCCTGCCCCGTTTTGAGCGCTCATTCTGGGGCACAGTTTCCGTTAGACCGCTCAAGCGGAAACTGTGTCCCATTATTTTGCCGAATTCTGGGTCGCGCTTTCCCAGAGGACCCCCTTTGGGAAAGCGCGACCCGTTCTGGACGCAGATTCCGGGACGCACTTTCCGCAACGCCCGGTCATCCCATGCCCTCACAATCTCGACGTATAAAAAACGAGGGAAGGCACGTGTCCTTCCCTCGTTACGGGCAATATGTAGCCGCTTGCCTACATCAGGCGCAGGCTGACGTCCTTGAGCTGGGCGCCGGAAACGGCACTCGGGGCGCCCGACATGAGGTCGGAGCCGCTGGCCGTCTTGGGGAACGCCATGACGTCGCGGATGGAGTCGGAGCCGGTGAGCAGCATGCACACGCGGTCCAGGCCCAGGGCGAAGCCGCCCATCGGGGGCGCACCAAACTTGAGAGCCTCCATGAGGAAGCCGAACTGCGACTCGGCGCGCTCCTCGGTAAAGCCCAGGAGCTTGAGCATGGACATCTGCATTTCGGCGTTGTGGATACGCATACCGCCGCCGCCGGCCTCAAAGCCGTCCATGACAAAGTCGTAGGTGCAGGAACCGGCTGCCAGCGGGTCGGCCTCGATCTTGGCGATGTCGGTCTCGGTCGGCAGGGTGAAGGGCTGGTGCTCGGCAGCGTAAGCCTTGCGGTCCTCGTCCCAGTGGAACAGCGGGAAGTTGACGACCCACAAGAAGTCGTGGCCCTCGCGCTTGATCTCGAGCGCGTTAGCCATGTGGGAACGCATGCCGCCCAGGATCTCGTCGGAGAGCAGGCGCGGGCCGGCGGCGAACATCACAAGGTCGCCGGGCTCGACGTCCATGCGCTCGCGCAGGGCAGCCATCTCCTCGTCCGAGAAGAACTTGACGATGGGGCTGTTGATGGAGCCGTCCTCGCGGAAGGCGATCCAGGCAAGGCCCTTGGCGCCAAACGTGGAAGCCACGCCGGCAAGCTTATCGATCTTGGCGCGAGCCCAGGCACCGGCGCCCTTGGCGTTGATGGCCTTGACGACAGAGCCCTCCTCGTTCGCGGCAGTCGCAAAGACCTTGAACTTGGAGTTGGCGAAGATGTCGGTCAGGTCGACCAAGTGCATGCCATAGCGGGTATCGGGCTTGTCGGAGCCATAGGTGTCCATGGCCTCCCAGTAGTTCATGCGACGCAGCGGCGTGGGCATCTCGACACCCATGCGGCCGAAGGCATCGGCAAGAACCTCTTCGAGCGCGCTCATAACGTCGTTCTGGTCCACGAAGGACATCTCGATATCGACCTGGGTGAACTCGGGCTGACGGTCGGCACGCAAGTCCTCGTCGCGGAAGCACTTGGCAACCTGATAGTAGCGCTCGACGCCACCGACCATAAGCAGCTGCTTCAGGAGCTGCGGGGACTGCGGCAGGGCGTAGAAGTTGCCCGGCTGGATGCGGCTGGGGACGATGAAGTCGCGGGCGCCCTCGGGCGTGGACTTGAACAGGGAGGGCGTCTCGACCTCCATGAACTCACGGTTGTGCAGCGCCTCGCGAATGGCAAAGGTAAAGTCGGAGCGCAGCTTGAGGTTGGCCATCATCTCGGGACGACGAAGGTCCAGATAGCGATAGCGCAGGCGGGTGTCCTCGCTGGTCTCGATGCCGTCCTCGATCTGGAACGGCGGGGTGACGGACGTATTGAGCACCTCGGCGTGGTCGGTCAGGACCTCGATCTCGCCGGTGGCGAGCTTGGTGTTGGTGGTCTCCTCGCCACGGGCGCGCACGACGCCGTGAATCTTGATGGGCCACTCGGGACGCATGGTCTCGGCGATCTTAAAGGCGTCGCCGTCGGAGTGCTCGGGGTCGAAGGTAAGCTGCGTGATGCCCTCACGGTCGCGAAGGTCGCAGAAGATAAGGCCGCCGTGGTCGCGGCGACGGCTCACCCAACCGGTGAGGGTGACCTCTTCGCCCACGTTCTCGAAGCGAAGCTCGCCGCAGGTACGGGTGTGCATGGAATGCTCATCGATGGGACGGGTCTGGCTCATACCAGTGATCCTCCTTTATGGATCTGTGCCGCCCCGTGTCGTTCCGGGCGGCGTCGTACAGATTTGCCCAGCCTGCGTAAACCGCGCAGCCAGACATGGCGTTCTATCTTATCGCACTCGCGTCGATGTGCCGCGAAAAAGTGGCTCCTGCCCAAAGACTTGACGGAGACGAAACAATTGACGCGCCGCGACACCCGCCCGCGCTCGTCACGTGCGACAATATGCCCCAATAAAACAGCACTCGGAAAGGCCCGCCATGACTGCACGCCTCATCGTTATGGATATCGACTCCACGCTCATCAACCAGGAGGTCATCGACCTGTTGGGCGAAGAGGCCGGCGTGGGCGAGCAGGTGGCACAGATCACCGAACGCGCCATGCGCGGCGAGCTTGACTTTAAGCAGGCGCTCGAGGAGCGCGTGAGGCTGCTCGCCGGCCTGGACGAGAGCGTGTTCGAGCGCACCTTTAAGCGCGTGACATTTACCCCCGGCGCGTTGGAGCTTGTGCGCTCGGCACACAGCAAGGGTTGGAAGGTCGGCGTCGTGAGTGGCGGCTTTCACGAAGTCGCCGATAAGATCGTGGCCGCCGCGGGCATCGACTTTTGCCTGGCCAATCGTCTGGAGGTCGTGGACGGCAAGCTCACCGGTAAGTTGGCTGCCGACATTGTGACCAAGGAGTCCAAGCTCATCCAGCTGCTGGACTGGGCAGTTGAGTGCGGCGTCGATATGGCCCACACCGTCGCAATCGGCGACGGTGCCAACGACATCCCCATGATTCAGGCCGCGGGCACGGGCATCGCGTTTTGTGCCAAGCCCAAGACGCGCGAGGCCGCCCCGTTTGCCATCGACGAGCGCAATCTGATGCTCGCCATGGACATCATCCTGCGCGACTAGCCAATCCGTCTAGCAATTGAATCAGTCTGTCCTATAGTTTCCGAACAATTCTGTCTTAGTGTTCGGAAACATACCCTTTGAGTGCTAAACTTTGCGCCGTCGAAGGGAACATATATGGATAAGCGAGATCTAGAGCAGCTGCTGAGCGATGTTGCCGGCGGAGCAGTCACCCCTGCCGACGCCCTCACGCGCATCCAGACGGCTCCGACCGCCGATTTGGGCTTTGCGCAGCTCGACCTTTCGCGCGGGGTGCGCCAGGGAGCCGGCGAAGTTGTCTACGGCGCCGGTAAAACCGCCGAGCAAATTGCCGCCATTATCAAAGCATTACTCGATGCCGGCCAGGAGCGCATCCTGGTCACGCGCCTGGACGACGAAAAGGCAGTCCGCACCTCGGAGCTCCTCGGCAACGGCATCGACCTGGGATATGTCCCGGACGCCCAGCTCGCCCTCGTGGGTGGCAAGCCCTCCCCCAACGGCAACGGACGCATCGTCGTCGCCTGCGCCGGCACGAGCGACCTGCCCGTTGCCGAGGAAGCCGCGTTGACGGCCGAGTTCTACGGCAACGAGGTCGATCGCCTCTACGACGTGGGTGTCGCCGGCCTGCACCGTCTGCTCGCGCATGCTGAGGAACTTGCCCAGGCGCAGGTGGTCATCGCCATCGCCGGCATGGAGGGCGCCCTGGCGAGCGTCATCGGAGGCCTTGTGAGCTGTCCGGTCATCGCCGTCCCCACCAGCGTGGGCTATGGCGCGAACTTTGGCGGCATGGCCGCACTGCTCGCCATGCTCAACTCCTGCGCCAGCGGCGTTTCGGTCGTCAATATCGACAACGGCTTTGGCGCCGCCTATCAGGCAAGTCTTATCAATCATCTGAGCGCCGGCACGTCCTGCGCCCGCTAAGGAGCATTTCATGTCCAACCATCAGCACACGCTTATCATCGACGGCACCTCGGGCATCAGCGGCGACATGACCGTCGCGGCCCTGCTCGACCTGGGTGCCAGCGAGGAGCATCTGCGCGACCAGCTCGCCACGCTGCCGGTCGGCGGCTTTGAGATTGCCGTTACACGCGTAAACAAGCATGGCATCGACGCCTGCGACTTTGATGTTCAGCTGGCTGAGGAGCTCGAGAACCACGACCACGACATGGTCTGGCTCTACGGCAACGAAGCGGGCACCGAGCACACACATGAGCATGAGCACTACCATCATGATCATGGCGAGCACGAACACGAGCACTGCCACGAGCATGACCATGAGGCCCACGGTCATGGCCACGAGGGTCACCATCACGCCCACCACCATCACCACCGTTCTTTGGCGGATTTCACCGCCATCATCGATGACTCGCAGCTAAGCGATGGCGCCAAGCGTCGCGCGCTCGCCATCTTTACCGCGCTCGCCGCCGCCGAGGCCAAGGCCCACGGCAAAACGACCGAGACCGTCATGTTCCACGAGGTGGGCGCCATCGACTCCATCGTCGACGTCTGCTCTGTCGCCATCTGCCTCGATGACCTAGGTATTGAGGACATCGTGGTCGAGTCGCTCTCTGAGGGTCACGGCACCATCCGCTGTGCCCACGGCCTTATGCCCATTCCTGTCCCCGCTGTCGTCAACCTGTGCCAAGCGGGCAATATCGCCCTCACGCCCGCGCCGGTCGCCGGTGAGCTCGTGACGCCCACGGGCGCCGCCATCGTCGCCGCACTGCGCACGTCCGAGCACCTGCCGGCCCGCTACCGCATCGAGGCCGTCGGCTACGGCGCCGGTAAGCGCCCCTACGAGGGTTGCTCCGGTACGCTCCGCTGCCTGCTCGTTCACACGGACGCATAGCCATGGATGCCCGCAAGGCAAAAAGCCGCGCCGCCATCGTCGCGGCGTTCTCCGAACTGCTGCGCGAAGAGGACTACGGCAAGATCACCGTCGGCGACATCATCGCTCGCGCCCATGTGGGTCGGGCCACGTTCTATGGCCTCTTCAAGAGCAAAGATGACCTACTGTCCGAACTCGTGAGCGACATCTGCACCCACGCCCTCGACGACGATGGCACACCGCTCGATGATCCGCTCGTACAAGTCGAGCATATCCTCAACAACCTCTGGGAACGCCGCCAGGGCGTACGAGCCCTCGTAGCCGGCGCCGGCTCACGCGTCTTCGCCGACTGCTTACGCAAGACCATCATGTCACGAGCAGCCGAAACCGTCCCCACCGACCCAAACGGCCCCGCCGCCACCATGGACCGAAGCTTCCTACTACACCACATAGCCTCAAGCTTCGTAGGAATGGTCCAATGGTGGGCCTGGCACAACTTCCAAGCCGACAAAGCCGACGTAGCCAAAGATTACCTATCAGCCATACAGCCCCTCTTCAGCTAAGTAAGCCCCCATCCCAAAGCGCCATCCCAGCAAAGCGCCCATCCCTTCCCCAAGTCACGTTTTCTTGTAAGGGCACCCAAAAACAAAGCGCCCCTCCCATCCATATTCAGATATATATGTTGGGTTGCTTGTTCCAACGCGACTAAGATCCCGCAGCTGGCCGCATGGGGTAACTTCCCAGCGCATTCCGCAGGACGAAAGAACCCCCGCCGCACGAAGTGTGAACTGCGCCCCAATTCTTGGACGGGCTAATAAGCGGCCTACGCCGCACATGGGGACTGATTCCGGAATTCCTCCGGGGTCAGTCCCTTCAGTTTAACCTGCCTCCTTCTCGTGTTCCAATGGATGATGTATTCGTCCAGGTCTCTCTTGAAGTCTTCGAAGCAAGGCCATTTTCTTCCGCGAAAGAACTCGTCCTTCATATGGCCGAACACCTGCTCCGTCGCGCCGTTGTCGATGCAGTTGCCCTTCCGGGACATGCTCTGCACCACGCCGGCCTCCTCCAACCGCTTGCACCACCCGGCCTGCTGGTACTGCCAGCCCATGTCCGAGTGCAGGACCGGCCTGGAGCCCTCGGGCATCTTGGACACGAGCTGGTCGAGCAGCTCGTGCTGCTGGGCCATGTTGGGATGCAGCGACGTGGACCAGGCGACGATCTCCTTGCTGCCGAAATCGTAGACCGGCGCGAAGTAGGCCTTGCCCCAGGGCTGCTTGAACTCGGTGACGTCGGTGCCCATCTTCTCCCACGGCCCGTCGGCGGCGAAGTCCCTGCCGATGACGTTCTCGAAGGTCTTTCCGACCTTGCCCCTGTACGAGTTGTACCTGTGGTAGTCGGTCTCGCGGCGGATCCCGCAGCTGATGCCCATCTCGCGCATCATCTTCAGCGTCGTCTTGTCGGCTATGCGCACGCCCCGCTCGGCGCGCAGGCACATGGCGATCTGCCTGTGGCCGCACCCGTTGGCGGTGCGCGAGAATATCTCGGCGGCGGCCTCCCAGAGCTCGGGCCTGGTGGGAGCCTTCGGGTGCGACAGCGCGTAGTAGTAGCTCGACCTCGCCAGGCCGGCGCACTCGAGCAGGTCGGCGAGGGGGTATTGCCCTGAAAGCCCGCTCACGACCGCGGCCTTCTCGCCGTTCGAGAGCGTTTCTCCGCCTTCAGGGCGATCGATTTTTTAGGTAGGCGTTCTCCGCCTCGAGCCTCTTGATCCTGCGCTCGAGCTCTTGCTCGCGCGTCGTCTCCCCGGACGGGGAGCCGGACCCCCTCGGCCTCCCCCTGGGCTTTGGCCTGAGCGCCTCCGGGCCCTCCTCCCTGTAGGCCTTCAGCCATTTCTTGAAAGGGCTTGGCGAGGCTATCCCGAACTTCTCCATGGCCTCGGGCTTCGTCATGCCCTCGTCGACGACCGCCCTGACGGCGGCCAGCTTCGTCTCGAACGAATAGGCGGTGTGTTTCTTTCCCATCATGGCCAGAACCTCGATACCAGCAGACCTGTAGGTGCACAGCCATTCTCTCACGGTTTCCTCCGGCATCCCGAGAAGGGCCGCGATCGCCGCGCGGCCGTGCCCCTCGTCGTGCAGCTCTGCCGCTCGCAGCCTCATCCCGACGTCGTACAAAGCGTTTCCAGCCATAAAAAAGCCTCCCATTTCTTGTGTCCAAGAAATGGGAGGCAGTTCAGTGCGCAGCGGGGGTTCTTTCATGTCCGAGGACGCGCTGGGAAGTTACCCCATGCGGCCAGCGGACAACTATGTAGCCTTGGACTAGAACATGCCCAAGAAGCCATGCACAAACAGCGCGGCCACAATAGCACCGACAAACGGCGCGATGCCAGGAACAAGCAGGCCGTACTTCCAGTTGTTGTCGGCCTTGTTCTTAATCGGCAGCACCTGATAGGCCATGCGAGGACCAAGGTCACGAGCCTGGTTCATGGCGAAGCCGGTGATGCCGCCCATGCCCATGCCGACAGCCCAAACGATCAGGCCGACGCAGATTGCGAGCATCAGAACGTTCTCGCCGGCGCGGCTAGCGGCAGCAAGGATGGCGCTGATGAACACGAAGGTGCAGATAGCCTCGCAGAAGAAGTTACGAGCATAGTTCGTGCCCTCGGTGGTGGGGTTGGTCGAGAAGATGTTGCGCTGGGCAATGGGGTCGACGACGCCCTCGGAAGCCTTGAACTCATCGGCATACATAAACCAAGCGATCACGGCACCCACAAAGCCGCCGAGCATATCGGCAAGCATGAAGGGGATGCAGTTGCCCCACGGCACCAGGCCGACGATGCACTGGGCAAGCACCATGGCGGGGTTCATGCACACAGCGCCACCAAAGACAAACAGGCAGACCGAGATGCCAAAGGACCAGGTGGTGATGGCAAACATATGGCCGGAGCCCTGATACTTGGTGCCCTTGAGCACGGTATCGCAGTGAACACCCACGCCAAAGACGATCATGAGGGCCGTTGCGCCGAATTCGCAGAGGAGTTTGGTAAGCATAAAACCTTATCTTTCTTGTCGGTTATAAACGATTCGTTTAAGCCGCGCGCTAGTGCTGTGCGACAACAACACCCAGGCCATCGGGGATGACGGCGACCTTGGCATCGGCACCCTTCATCTCAAAGGCGAGCTTGAGCGCCTCCTCGATAGTGTTGACCGGCGTCATGTGCATATCCTTGAGCATCTGGTGATCGCACAGGTCGGTGACCATGATCACAGGGTGATGCGCCAGGATGCGGGCAAAGATCTGGCTCGTCCACTGATCGGGCAGGGTCTCGTCCTTAGGACGATCGATGCAGGCGCGCTCAAACTCTGCCGGATCGTTGTCGGCGATGTTGTGATAGAAGCCCTCGCCGCCGTGACCGTCGGCACAACCGGCGACGTCGATGATCACGCCGCCCTCGGGAAGCGTGGCCTCGGCAGCGCACATGCCCTTCACAGCCTGATAGATGTTCTGATCGAGGGGGTAGCCGCCGTTAGTGGTAATGGCGATCTCGCACTCGACGGGCTCAACGCCGGCAAGGCTCTTCACGAACTCGCAGCCAGCCTCGTGCGCCTTGTGGATGTCGCCGGCAAAGGAGCCAATGACCTCGTGCTTGCCGTTGAGCACCACGTTGAGCACAAAGGCAAGGTGAGCCATCTCGGCGGCGGCAAACATGTCCTCGCTCACGTGGTTGTGGCACAGGTTGCCGGCACGCGAGTGGGAATCGTTCACAAACTGACCGTTGTGGTTGTACATGATGGTCTTGTAGCTGGCGATGCCAGGCAGGACGGACTTGCGGCTACCAGAGAAACCGGCAAAGAAGTGCGGCTCAATAAAGCCCTCGGCAAGCAGCAGATCGCAATCGGCAGCGATCTTGTTGATGATGCACTCGCCACCAGAAGGCAGGGTGCCGATCTTTTTCATCATGCTGTCGTCAGTCGCGACGTGCATAACGATTTCTTCGTTGGCAACGATCTCCTCGCCGTACTTGTTGACGAGCTCCTCGTGCGTCGACGGACGATGCATACCCGTAGCAACCAAAATGCGAACGCGCGCCTCAGGCGCAGCGGAGTGGATGTGATGCAGCAGAATAGGCATCGTCACACGCGAGGGAACGGGACGCGTATGATCTGAGCTAATGATGACAATATCCTTCTTGCCAGCACAAAGCTCCTCGAGCGAAGGCGAGCCGTAAGGGTTGGCAAGCGACTCCTCCACCAGCTCTTCCTGCGATTTCGTGGTCTTAAACTCGTTTTGATGACCTTCCATCACACCCGCGAAGTTCTTATCCTCGAGTTCCAGATGCAACGTCTTGTGGTCAAACGGCAGTTCACATTCAAACAATGACGAGCGCCCTCTTCCTTTCAACTGACACACTAGATAAACCGTTGGAAGGATACGCCGCTCACCGAAAAACACCACCGTCCACCGACTCATTAACACAACGTTCATATTTGACCCACAACAAAACGGCCGCGATCCCAAACGGGACCACGGCCGGAACAGTCGTAAGGCGAGAAGCGTCAAATGCGCCACCACGACAGGCCCCATCCAAACCGCGCGAAGCGCGCCATTCTTCTCCTCAACTTTAATCCCTGAAGACCGAGGACGAAGGGACCCGATGGGTTTCCCTCTGAATGCATTCCGCAGCACGAAGCCCCATCAAAGTGCGCGAAGCGCGCTACCTTTTCCCCAGCAGTAATCCGTCGAAGACCGGACATCGCAGGGCCCGGCCACAAGTTTGGATTTTGGAGACACACCCAGCGCCAAGACACACAACCCC
>CAUAWV010000006.1 GCA_958433005.1 uncultured Collinsella sp.
GGCCGCCTAGAAAAGGGACGGCGAATTCTGTCCGAAATCTTGACACAGCTCAGGGTGCCGTTCGCCTGGCCCGCACGCCTGGGGTCGCTCGGGGTGGAGGCCTTCATCGACGCCGCACGCGCGGCGGGCCCTCTCCTCACGACTGCGCTCGCTGGCCTCGTGCTCACCCTGGCAGCCGACGCCGTCCTTCTCGCCTGGTTCTGCCGCTTCGAGGACGGGAGGGCAGATGCATAGGAAGCCGCTCGCCGCCGTGCTCGTCCCCCCCCTCTCCGCAGCGTTTGTCCTGGGCGGGAATGCCCTGCTCGACGCCGGCTGGGGTTCGGCGCTGCGCTCGATCGCCGACCGCGTGCTGCCCAACCCTGAGATCGCAATGTGGGCGCCCGCGGTTGCGTGCAGGGTTCTGGACCGCTGAGTGCGGCGCTAGTACAATTCCGACGAGATTTTCAGGAGGTCTAACATGGCGAGGATACTGGCAGTGGATGATGAACGGGCGATCCTCGACGCGCTCGCGCGCGTCCTCGGCCGCGACGGCCATGAGGTCGTCAGGGCGGCGGACCCGACGGCGGTCCCGGGGATGGACCTCTCGCGCTTCGACCTCGTGCTCTGCGACGTCATGATGCCGGGGCTCGACGGCTTCGAGCTCGTGCGGCAGATCCGCCCGGACTTCGACGGCCCCATCGTCTTCCTGACCGCGCGCGTGGCCGAGGAGGATGCCGTGGCCGCCTACGGCCTGGGCGCCGACGACTACGTCCGTAAGCCCTTCGGGGCCGCGGAACTGCGCGCCAAGGTCGCGGCCCATCTACGCCGTGAGCGCCGGTCGCGCTCGCACGCCCTCTCCTTCGGGGAGGTGCGGATCGACCTCGGGGCGCGCGACCTCGCCGTGGGCGGCGAGGCCGTGCCGCTCACGCCTACCGAGTACGCCATCTGCGAGTACCTCGCCCGCCACCCCGGGCAGGTCATGAGCCGCGCGCAGATCCGCGAGGCGGTGCTCGGCTGGGAGAGCGACGCCGACGACGCGGCCATATCCATGCAGGTCAGCCGCGCCCGGAGGAAACTCTCCGAGGCCGGTGCCGATCCGATCGCGACCGTCTGGGGGATGGGGTACAAGTGGCAGCTCTAAGGACCGGGGCGCGAGGTCGCGGGGGCATGCCGCTCTCCTTCGTCATCGCGCGCTACTTCGCCTACGCGTTCGCGGCGGTCGCCACGGCGTGGCTCGCCTCGTTCATGGCGCTCTCCGCGGCGATCAACGCGGGCTTCGTCTACGAGGCAAGCTGGGGGCCGGCCAATGTGCGCGAGGTCGCGGAGGGCCTGGCACGCGACGGCGTCTGCGGACAGCAGGACGTGCCGACGGCGTACCGCTACCTCATCCTGAATAAGGACGGATACGTGCTGATGACAGACCTCGATGGCACGCGGCTCGAGGACGCGACGGAAATGGCCCGTGCGGCACTCGCCGCGGATCCGGGCACAGTGGAGATCGAGGGCGGGGGCTCGGGCCTCACCTACGCCGCGTTCCCGCTCAAGGGCGGCGGGGCCTGCGCACTCGTCAGCGAGTACCTGCCGCAGTGGGTCTCGCGCGATCTCGCCAGCCTGCTTCCCAATCCGCAGAACCTCATGCTCGTCGGCGCCGCTGTGGGAAGCGCGCTCGCGCTCGCGCTCGTGGCGCGCCGTGCGAGCCGCGTGATCTCGCGCAAGATGGCGCCGCTCGCGGAGGCGGCGGGGCGCGTCGGCGCGGGGGAGCTCGACTTCGCGGTCGGCAGCACCAACGTGCGTGAGGTGAACGACGTCCTCGCCGCGATGGACGCCATGCGGGCCTCCCTCGCCGAGTCGCTCGAGGCCCGCTGGGCCGCGGAGCGGGGGCAGCGCGAGCAGATGGCGTCGCTCGCCCACGACCTCAAGACGCCGCTCACCGTGCTGCGCGCCAACGCCGACTTCGTGGCGGAGGAGCTGGAAGACGAGAAAGACGCCGACCTCGCGGCCGCCGCGCGCGACATAGCCGGCAGTGTCGAAAGGCTTGACGGCTACGTGCGCCTGCTCATCGAGGCGTCGCGCGGGTCCGGCGGGGCGGAGAGGGCCCCCATGCGGCCGGCCGAGCTCTGCGAACAGGTCCTCGCCGAGGCCGCCCAGATCGCCCGGGCGCGAGGCGTGACGCTCGACGCAGCCACGGGCCCCGCTGTCGCGGGCGCGCCCGAGGCCCCACTCGACCGAACCACCCTGGCGCGAGCCGCCGCGAACCTCGTGGCCAACGCCGCCGAGCACGCGCGCTCGCGCGTGGTGGTCTCCTGCGACGTCGCTGGTGGATACCTCGTCATCGAGGTCGCCGATGACGGACCGGGCTTTTCTCCCGCCGCCCTCGAACGCGGCTGCGAGCGCCTCTTCACAGACGACTCCTCTCGCTCCTCGCGCGACGGAGGCCGCCATTACGGGCTCGGCCTCCACGTCGCCTCCGAGGCCGCGAGCGCCCACGGGGGCTCCGTCTCGCTCGCCAACAGCCCCTCGGGCGGCGCGGTGGCCACCATCGCGGTCCCCCTGTGCGGGATCTGACGACTTCCTCGATGTCTACCTTGACTGCGATATGTCGCTCGTCGAGGCCGCGACGAGATGGTGTTGCGTCTGCCCCGTTTGGTGCTTCTAGCTCAAATTTGATCTGATGTAAGGCCCGTGCAATCCTGCATGGGCCTTTCTTTTGGCAATTGCTCGACCGATTCTTGGCTTGAAACACAAATTATCAAGTTAAGGAGAAATGGGGCCATGCACCGGCTCTCAGAGCGCCTGCCGCACTCCCCCGCCATTACCTTCGCGGCGTTCTCATATAGAGCCCATCCTGCGTGGCGTTTCATTGCAACAGCACACTTGCCCACCAATCAAGTGACCTACTGGAATAAATACGGCGACACGCTTGTTCGTTACAATCGCTATATCTATGTAAATCGCCGCGATAAATACAGCCTGTACTCGGCTATATACCAGCTACGCGTATGTAGATTCATAACGCGTTAATAAATCGGCTCAAGTGCGTGCAAAACGCGCAAGTAGCCGCAAAAGGCGATTATCGCGTAGGTAGATTTTTTGCACCCTGTTGATTAATCAAAATTAAGCAATTACTAAAACAAAAAAGGTCAGGCACTAGGTGCCTGACCTGCAAACTTCTGGTCGGGACGACTGGATTCGAACCAGCGACCCCTTGACCCCCAGTCAAGTGCGCTACCAAGCTGCGCCACGTCCCGAAGCTTTTGTTTGTTGCTCTGCTCTCGCTCGCAACAGGGAGTATATTAACCCGAAACTTTAGACTTGTGCAAGAACTTTTTTACAAATTTTGAAGCAAGTCCAAAATTGTATCTGCGAGCTGGGGTTTTGTTAGCACGGGAAGTTCTTGCGTGCCCGTTGTGCTCACAATCCAGGCCTTGTTCGTGTCGGTACCAAAGCCCGAATCGGCGCGCGAGACATCGTTGGCGATAATGGTATCGCAACCTTTGCGTGCCAATTTGCGCTCGGCGTACTCGACAACGTTATCGGTCTCGGCTGCAAATCCGATTACACGGCGCTCGCCTTTCTGGCGCGAGAGCTCAGCCAAAATATCAACAGTCTCGACGAGCTCGATGCTATCGAGGCGTTCGCTGGCTTTTTTGAGCTTATGGTCGGCAGGGGCCGCCGGCGTGTAGTCGGCGACGGCGGCGGCGCAAATGGCAGCGTCGGCCGTCTGGAAGGCGTTGAGGGCCGCCTGAAGCATCTCTGCGGCAGTCTGCACGCGCACGCACTCCACGCCGCGAGGAACATCGAGCGATGTCGGTCCCAGCACGAGCGTGACCTCGGCACCGCGGCGAGCGGCCTCCCCCGCCAGGGCGACGCCCATCTTGCCCGACGACCGATTGCCGATAAAGCGCACCGGATCGATCGGCTCATGCGTAGGACCGGCGGTGATCACGATGCGCTTGCCCGCCAGGTCTTGCGGCACGGGATTGAGTACCTCGCAGATGGCTTCGACGATGTCCTCGGGCTCGCTCATGCGCCCCGTGTCCACGTCGCCGCAGGCAAGGTAGCCACTACCGGGGCCAACCACGTACACCCCGCGGTCGCGCAGCGTGGCCATATTGGCCTGGGTTGCCGGCGCCTTCCACATGCCATTGTTCATGGCCGGCGCGATTGCAATGGGTCGCGGCGTGGCGAGCAGCGTGGTAGAGATGAGGTCGTCGGCGATGCCGTTAGCCATCTTGGCTATGATATTCGCCGTCGCGGGCGCCACGACCACCAGATCGGGCTCCTGGGCCAGTGAAATGTGGTGGATGGGGTCGGAGGGGTCGTCGAACAGGCCCACGGCGACGGGCTCGTTGGTGAGCGCACGGAAGGTGAGCGGGCCCACAAACTCGGTGGCATGCTCGCTCATAACGACCTTGACGCGCGCGCCGCGCTTTTGCAGCAGGCGAACGATATTGCACGACTTATAGGCGGCGATCCCGCCGGTAATGCCCAGCAGGATCGTTTTTCCCTCAAGTTGCATTGAATTGTTGGATGCCGCCGTCATCGCTAGGCTTCCTTGCTCGGGAGTACTAGGAGGCGGTGGCAGTACGGGCAATGCGTGATCTCGCTACCGTCATGGTTGAGGTCGCTCATGGACGATGCCTGCAGCGCGGTGTGGCAGACCGTGGGGATGTTGCCCTTGATGGTCTCGACGGCCAGGCCGCGGAACTGCTTGAGCAGACGCTCGTAGTCGGTGAGCACGCCGGCCGGCAGCGTGGCAGCAAGCGCGGTGCGCTCTTTAGTGGCGGTGTCAATCTGAGCCTGAAGGTCGGCAGCCTTGGCGCGGGCGGCCTTGGTATCGGCCTTCACGCCCTCCTCGAACTTGGCGATGATGGCCTGCGCGCGGGCCTCGCGGTCGAGCGCCTCCTTATGGGCGACAACGACGTCCTTGCGGGTGTGCTCGATCTTGTCCAGACGCTTGGCCAGGGTTGAGAGTTCATTCTCCAGGTCCTGAACCTCACGGTAGTCGGAGCCGTCGACATGGCGCTTCTTGGCAGCCTCGATAGCGTTGTTGGTCTGAATCTCGGTGGTGTTGAGATCGTCGAGCTCAATGTCCAGATCCTTGCGCTGGGCGTAGAGCTTGGTCATCTCGGACTTGAGCTTCACATAGGTCTTGCGCTTGGAAGCGAGCTCCTTGAGCTCCGGCATATTGGCAAGTTCGCTCTTGTTGCGGGCGAGCTCCAAATCGATCTGTTGCAGCTTGAGTAGCGTAGCGCCGGCGCTCATAAGTTCTCTCCTTTTGTCACAGTCCACCATTGGCAAGGGTTCAGTATTTTAATCGCATGACGGGGGTCGACCCCGGCGTCAACTGCAGAGTTCATCAATATATCAACGAACGGTTCTTCGGAGCGGTCGTGGCCGAGCAAGATCACCGGCAGCCCGCGCAAGGCAAGGTCTTGCGCCACGTGGTAGCCCGCCTCGCCGGTTACGATGACATCTGCGCCCGCGGCGATGGCGAGCTCTCCAAAGTCTCCCAGGGAGCCGCCCAAAATAGCGACGGTACGGCATGCGTGCTCGGCTTCGCCCCACACACGCGGGTCGCTGCCGAAGGCTGTGGTAGCACGGGTAGCAAGATCGCGCAGTGTGCACGGGTCGTTGAGCGTTGCAAGCGCGCCCAGGCCGGTGGCCTCGGGGTCGTCCACGTGCTCCAGTGAGCTCACGGGTTCGGCGACCAGCAGCTCGCTCAGGCAGGTGCGCGCTTCGTGCGAACGGTCCAGATTGGTGTGGAGCGAGATGATGCTC
The DNA here is from genome assembly GCA_958433005.1 of uncultured Collinsella sp. Taxonomy (GTDB): domain Bacteria; phylum Actinomycetota; class Coriobacteriia; order Coriobacteriales; family Coriobacteriaceae; genus Collinsella. Next base: position 5,761 of record CAUAWV010000006.1, read on the forward strand.
ACGCCGCAACGCGCTGCCTCGTAGAGCGCCGCGCTGCATTGGGGGCGTGCGGAATCCGACGGACAAAACGCCTCGGGCGCCTTGATATAGATGGGATGATGCGTTAGCAGCACGTTGGCGCCGGCCTCCTGGGCGCGGTGCACATTGGCTTCGGTCGCATCGAGTGCGCAGGCAACACCGGTAATCTCCGCGGCAGGGTCGCCGACGGAGAGTCCTACATGGTCCCAACTCTCGGCATCGGTCTTGGGATAGCGCGCCAGCAGCGCGCGCTCAAGCTCGGCTACGATCATGCGGCGCCTACGATCGAGAGCAGCGCACTTGCAAACTCGTCCAGATCGCTCGGATTCACGCGGTCATCGAACGAGATGCGCAGTGCGCCCAGAGCCTGCTCGCGACCGATGCCCATCGCGCTCAAAACGTGGCTGGGGTCCATGCTGCCGCTCGAGCACGCCGAGCCGGCCGAAACCTCAAAGCCGGCGGCATCGAGCTTGACGATGAGCTCCTCGGAATCCATGCCGTCAACGTAGATCGACACCATGCCCGGCAGGCGATCGGCCTGTGTGTAGTCGCCCATGGTGGCATGAATACGCGGATGAGCCGTAAGCGTGGCGTAGAGCTTGTCGGAAAGGGCTTGCAGCGTCGCGCGCTCCCGGTCCACATTCGGCAGCAACACGGAGGCGGCAGCGGCAAAGGCCAGCTGCGTGCGCAGGTCCTGCGTGCCGGCACGACGACCGCCCTCCTGTCCGCCGCCAAAGATGCGCGGGCGCAGCGGCGTGCGGTTCTTAAGGTAGAGCGCGCCGGATGCCACGGGGCCACCGATCTTGTGCGCGGCAACGGTCATGGCGTCAACTCCCAGCTCGGTGACATCGAGCGGAATATGCAGATACCCCTGGATGGCATCGGTGTGGAACAGGGCGCCAACGGTATGCGCGGCCGCGGCAAGCTCGCGGATGGGCTGCACAACGCCGGTCTCGTTGTTGGCAACCATGATGCTCACGAGCGCCACGTCGTCGCCTAGCAGCTCGACAAGCGTGGCAGGCTCAATGTAGCCCAAGCGGCAGGGCTGCACCAGGTCGACGGTAAAGCCGGCGGCACGCAGCAGCGGCAGGTTGTCCAGAATCGAATCGTGCTCGATGGCCGAAACGATGACACGACCACGCTTGCGATCGCGCTGACGAGCGCCCTCGGCAAGACCGAGCAGCGCCAGCTGGTTGGCTTCGGTGCCGCCGTTGGTCAGTACAATCTCGGACGGGCGGACGCGCGCGCCAAAGCTGCGGGCGATCTCGCGACGTGCAACCTCCAGACGCGCGGCAGCCTTGCGGCCGAGCGAATGCAGCGAGTTGGGGTTGACGCCGGCAAGCTCGCTGTCGTCGTACTCGCGCTGCGCAAGGAGCGCCTCGGCGCGCATGGGCGTCGAGGCGGCATAGTCAAGATTCACGGGTATGCGGTTTTGACCTGCGGTCATAAGGGTTTATGCCTCCTGTGCGGCCTCATTGCCCAGCTTCTGCAGCAGCGCAACCTCGGCAGCGGGATCTTCGGACTTAAATACGGCGGAGCCGGCCACGAGCACGTTGGCGCCAGCTTTGACGACCTCGGCGATGTTCTTGGAAGAAATACCGCCGTCGACCTCGATGAGGGGTGAAACGCCGTGACGCTCGCACATGGCCTTGAGCTCGTGCAGTTTGGCAATTGTACCGGGAATAAAGCTCTGGCCGCCAAAGCCGGGGTTCACGCTCATGAGCAGCACCATATCGACGACGTCGATGATGCTCTCGAGCACGCACACGGGGGTGGCGGGGTTGAGCACCACGCCGGCTTTAACGCCGCGCTGCTGCAGATGGGTGAGCGTGCGGTGCAGGTGCGTGGAGGCCTCGTAGTGTACGGTGATCATGTCGGCACCAGCGTCGGCGTACCAATCGACCGTCTCGTCGGGGTTCGACACCATCAGGTGCGCGTCGACCGGTACATCGGTGGAACGCTTGACGGCCTTAAGGATGTCAACGCCAAAGGTGAGGTTGCCGGTAAAGTGACCGTCCATAACGTCGAAGTGCACGTAGTCGGCGCCGGCGATCTTGTCGAGCTCGCCCTTGAGGTTGGCCATGTCGGCCGAAAGGACGGACGGAGCGATTTTGATGGAACCCATGGTAGAAGCCTTTCTGCGCTAGTCGGTGAGTCCGTAGAACTCTTGAGAAGGGACGCGATCGGTAAGAATCTCGAGCGCCCTATCCAAAGTAACACCGTTGTAGAGCGTTTGCTCCACGGCAAAGGTGAGCGGAATGTCTACGCCCAGTGAACGGGCGAGCTCGCTGACGCTGCGGGCCGCGACGGCGCCCTCGACCACCATATGCGTGCGCGCCTGGTACTCGTCGAGCGACACGCCGTGGGCAAACTCGTAGCCAAAGGTGCGGTTGCGCGAATGCTCGGAGGTGCAGGTGGCAATGAGGTCACCCATGCCGGCAAGACCCATGCAGGTCATGGCTTGACCGCCGCGGGCGTGCACCAGACGGCTGATCTCGGCCAGGCCGCGCGTCATGATAAGGGCAAGCGTGTTGTCGCCCGCACCAGAACCGGCGGAAATGCCGCACACGATGGCGATGACGTTTTTCATGGCGCCGCAAACCTCGACGCCGGTCATGTCCTGCGACAGGTAGATGCGGAAGGCCGTGGATAGGAGCAGGTCCTTAAAGGTCTCCCCTACCTGCGGATCTTTGCTGGCGATGACGGCGGCAGAAAGCCCGCCGCGGCAGATCTCCTCGGCATGGTTGGGGCCCGAGAGCGCCGCGACACGCGACTCGTTGCCGATCTCACTGGCGATGACCTCGCTCATGAGCAGGCCGGATTCGGGCTCAATACCCTTGGTGAGGCAGAGTGCCGGGGTGTCGGCGGCGATGAAGGGTGCTGCCTTATGGCATACGCTGCGCAGGTGCGTGGAGGGCACGGCAAAGATGATGGCCTCGGCGCCGTCAAGCGCCTGCGACAGGTCCGTGGCGGCGACAACGTTGCCGGGCAGCTCGTAGTCCACCAGATACCGGGGATTGCGATGCTCGGCATTGATGCCGGCGGCCGTCTGCTCACTATGGGCCCACATGGTCACGCGCTCGGCTCGCGCGGCGGCAAGGCCGGCGACGGCAGTTCCCCAGGAGCCAGAGCCAATCAGCGCAACATTCATGACTCTCTCCTACTTATCGTCGGGCTCGGTGACGCGCTTGGTAAACGAGAGCTTGGACTCCTTACCCGTCATGAGCTTTTTGATGTTCGCGCGATGGGCCCACACTACGGTGATGCCGATCATCGCCATGCAAAACTTGAGACCTAGGCTGCTGTACGGAAAGACCGTACAAGCGGCGATGGGAAGACCGACGGCGGCGGCAAGCGAGCCCACCGACACGTACTTGGTAATGGCGACGGCTACGATAAACATGCCCAGCAGCGACAGGCCAATGGGCCAGTACCAGGCAAGGATAACGCCCAGACCGACCGCGATGCCCTTGCCGCCGTGGAAGTTGAGGTACGGCGAGAAGATGTGGCCCCATACGGCCGCCAGGCAGATGACGCCGAGCATCCAATCGCCGGGGGCTCCAGGCGCCATGATGTTCGGCGGAAAACCATAGCCCAGATCGGCGATGAGCGGGCGGGCGATGAGGACACAGATGGCGCCCTTCAGGCAGTCGAGCAGCAGCGTGAGTGCCGCGACCTTGGGGCCGGCCACGCGCAGCGCATTGGTGGTGCCGATGTTGCCGGAGCCCGCCTTGCGAATGTCGGTGTGATTAAACACGCGGCCCAGGATCAGGCCAAACGGAATCGCTCCGATAAAGAACGAGACCACGGCGCAGATGGCGGTCAGCAGAATCGGATTAAGCATCCTTTTGCTCCTTCTTCCTAAAGAAGAGTCGGATGGGCGTGCCGGCAAAGTCGAAGGTCGAGCGCATGCGGTTCTCCACATAGCGCTGGTAGGTGTCGTTGACCAGGTCGCTGTGGTTGACGAAGAACGTGAACGTCGGCGGGTTGACGCCCGTCTGGGTCACGTAGTGCATGCGCAGGCGGCGCTTGCCGTCAACCACGGTGTGGCCAAACTCGCGCAGGTCGGTGAGGAACGTGTTGAGTCGCGAGGTGGTGATCTTTTGCGAACGCGTCTTCTCGGCGGCGTCGACCATGGCCCAGATCTTCTCGACGCTGCGACCGGTGAGGGCAGAGATGCGCAGGTACTGGGCCCAGGGAGCCATGACGCCCAGACGGCGGTCGACGGTCTCCATGCAGGCCTCGCGCTTGCGGTCGTCGTCGAGCAGGTCCCACTTGTTGAGCAGCACCACGATGGCGCAGCCACGCTCGATGGCCAAGCCCATGACCTTCTGGTCCTGCTCGGTGACACCCACGGAGGCGTCGACGACGAGCAACGCCACGTCGGCGCGGTCGATGGCGCGCAGGCCGCGGACCATGGAGTAGTACTCGATGTTTTCGTACACGGTGCTTTTCTTACGGATGCCCGCGGTATCGACCATGCGGTAGTGCTTGCCGTTGCGCTCGACGACCGTGTCGATGGCGTCGCGCGTGGTGCCGGCGATGTTCGAGACGATGGAGCGGTCGGCACCTAGGATGCGGTTGAACAGCGAGGACTTACCGGCGTTGGGGCGGCCGATGATGGCCACGTTCAGCGCATCGGGGAACTCGTCGGCGACTTCGTCCTCTTCCTCAGGAAGCAGGGCCACGATGTCGTCGAGCAGGTCACCGGTGCCGTGGCCGTGCAGCGCCGAGAGCGGCGTGGGCTCGCCGATACCGAGCGAATAGAACTCCCAGATGCTGTCGTTCTCGCGATCGGGGTTGTCGAGCTTGTTCACCAGCAGAAAGACCGGCTTGTCGCAGCGCTTGAGCATGCGGGCGACCGACTCGTCCTCCTCGGTGACACCGGTGCGGCCGTCGACCACAAACAGGATGACGGCGGCTTCCTCGGCGGCGGCGAGGGCCTGGTCGCGGATGGACGTGGCAAAGACGTCGTCGCTCTTGAGCGGCTCGATACCGCCCGTGTCGACGATGGTGAACTCGCGGCCGTTCCAATCGGCCGTGTGATACGAGCGGTCGCGCGTGACGCCGCGGGACTCGTGGACGATGGCGTCCGAGGTCTGGGCCAGGCGGTTAACGAGCGTGGACTTGCCCACGTTGGGGCGTCCGACGACGGCGACGATAGGTTTCATCTGCTCTCCTTTAATGGGTAGGTTCAGTGGAAGTGTTAGAGTCGGCAGGCACAATGCCAAGGATATGCTCCAGGGTATCGAGCAGCTCATGCGGCATGGTCGACACCACATGAACCTCGGCACCGCGACTGGTAAGGCTTGCGAGTAAATCGTCACGATGATACTCGTCAAGCGTCATGCCGTCAGCGTTGAACATGAGCTTAGGCACAAAGAGCATAACCCCCGAGAGGTCCTGCGGCAGCTGCTCCAAGATATCGCAGGCGACGATGAGGCCGGTCACGTCCACGTTGCCGCCAAAGTAGTGGTTCTGGATGGCCGTGACAGTGCCGGCGAGTCCCTTGGGCGACTCCACAAAGCGGGCCACCGTGTCGCGTGCGCTGGCGCCCGAGAGGCACAGCAGGTGCTGGCTGCGGGCGGCGATGGCCTCGCGGACGCGGGCCAGACGCTCGGCGTCGGCAGCAAGCACGTCGTCGGTCTCGTCCAGATACGAGCGGATCATGCCAATGCCGTCGTAGTACTGCGGGTAACCGTCGTAAAAGTCCGCCTCGGGAGGATCGATGCCGGCGTCCAGATAGAACTCGTCGCTCATCTGGAAGGTGTGGCGGCCAAAGCGCTCATAGGCGCGGTCCTGGTAGGGACGGATCATGGTAATGGTCTCGCGCGCTAGCTCGGGCTTGTCGCTGTAGGACCAGCTAAAACGGTTTTGATGCTTGGTAAAACCGAGCGGCACAATGCCCAGACTTGTGATTTGCTCGTGCTCCTCGCAAAAGCGCAGAGTCTTTTCCAGCTCCTCGCCGTCGTTCATGCCGGGGCACAGCACAATCTGCGCATGAATCTCAATGCCGGCGGCCATGATGGCTTCGAGTACGTCCATGCCGCGCTGGGCGTTGCGGCCCATCATGCGGCGGCGGACGTCGGGGCTTACGGCATGGACCGACACGTTCATGGGGCTCATGTTGCGTTGGATGACGTTTTGAACATCTTTGTCGGTGAGGTTCGTGAGCGTGACAAAGTTGCCCTGTAAAAAGCTTAGGCGATAGTCGTCGTCGCGAATGTAGAGCGTGGAACGGCCGCCCTTGGGCAGCATGGTCATAAAGCAGAACACGCAGGCGTTCACGCAGGTGCGCATGCCGTCAAAGATGGGGCCGTCGAACTCCAGCCCCCAGTCCTCTCCCGGGAAGCGGTCGAGCTCGACGGAGGTGACGGTGTTGTCGCGTGGGTCGAAAACCTCGAGGTCGACGGTATCATCGTCGGCCTCCCAGAGCCACACGATCATGTCGGTGAGCGCCTCGCCGTTGACCGTGAGCACGCGCATGCCCGGCTCGATACCCACATCCCACGCGGGCGATTCGGGACGCACGTTCTTTACGAGCGCGCCCTCACCCGGCTCGGGGTCGCGGCTGCGCCCGTAATCGGCCACCTCGGCGGCGTATGCGGGTACGGTCTGGTCCATGATTAGCGGCAAAGCTCCTTGATGCGCGCAACGGCGCGTTCGATGTGTTCTTGTGGGGTGGAGGCTCCGGCAGTGATGCCGATGTGGTGAGCGTCGGTAAACCACGCGGCCTGGAGCTCGGAAGCTTCCTCGATGTGATACGTGCGCTCGCAGGCGTCTGCGCAAATCTGCGCCAGGCGGCGGGTGTTGCCCGAGTTCTTGCCGCCCACCACGACCATGCAGTCGCAGCGGTTGGCAAGTGTGGCTGCTGCCTGTTGACGCTCACTCGTGGCGGCGCAGATGGTGTTGATCACACGTAGCTCCTGCACGCGCGGGGTGATAGCGGCCACGACCTCAGCGAGGTTCTGCGCGGTCTGGGTGGTCTGCACAACGAGGCCCACCTTGCCCTTGAGCGATAGGGCATCGGCGTCGGCGGCACAGCTCACGACCTGCGCGTCATTGCCGGCGTGGCCTAGAATACCCTCGACCTCTGGGTGGCCCGGCTCGCCCACGACGATCACGCGGTAGCCTTCGCGCACCAGGCGCTCGGCCGCCACATGGACCTTCTTCACGTAGGGGCAGGTGGCGTCGACCACGGTAAGGTCGCGCTTGCGGGCAGCATCGATCACCTGCGGCACCACGCCGTGGGCGCGGATGATCACGGTGCCCGATGCGGCATCGTCCAGGGTATCGGCCAGACCAACGCCTGCCTCGGCGAGCTCGCGTACCACGATGGGGTTATGGATGAGCGGACCCAGCGTGTGGACCTGAGCGCTCTCCCCTGCCTGCGGCGCGGCGGCCAATGCCATGTCGAGCGCGCGCTGCACGCCGTAGCAGGTGCCGGCGTGAGCTGCAATCTCGATGGTGGGCGCGGTGGCTTGGTCGGACGCAGTCGCGGCGGTGTTCGTCACGTTCTCGCTCATGGCTAGAACCTGCCCGGATGCTCGGCGCACAGCTCGTCGCGCATGGCGTATACGCGGCTCATAGCCTCGGACTCAAACCAGGCCAAGCGCTCCGTACGCTTAAGCCCGGCCGGTGCATCGGAAAGCGAGACGGCTTTGCCGGCACGAATCCAGCACTTCTTGGGACGCATGAGCTTTTTGCCCGCGGGCGTGATATCAGACCAGCCGCAGATGGCGAGCGGGTTGACGGGCGCCTTGCCCATCTGAGCGATGAGCGCAAAACCGCCGTGGACCTCGGGCTTGATCTCGCGCGAGCGGATGCGCGTGCCCTCGGGGAAGATCAGGACGTCCTCGCCGCGCTGCAGCGCATGCTGGGCGGCGCGCAGGCACTTCATGTCGGCGGTGCCACGCTCGACAGGAATGCCGCCCACGCGGCTAAAGGCCCAGCGTACGATCTTGCTCTTGGCGAATTCGGATTTAAAGATGGGACGCACGCGGCGGCCGCCAAAGTACAGCGCCGTCTCCACGGCCAGCACCTCGGCCATCGAGGTGTGGTTGCAGATGACCACGCTGCCGCGGCCTTCCTGGCGCTCAAACAGCAGGTCAGCGTCCTCGACCTTCCAACGCCACATGAGCTTGGAGAAGGCCCACAGGATGCCCATGACCACGGCGACGATGCCGCGGATGAGCGCCGGGAACTCGACATAGGGGGCGTTGTAGTAATCCTCGGGCGTCTGCTTAAACAGGCGCATGGGCTACCTCCTTTGGTTGATGAGGTCTTCGATAATGCGGACGACCTCATCGATGGTGTGGGCGGTGGAGTCGACGTGCACGGCGTCCTCGGCTGGCACGAGCGGCGCGACCTCGCGGCTGCTGTCGAGCTTGTCGCGCTGTTTGAGGGCGTCGAGGGTCTCGTCGACCTCGACCTCGAGTTGCTCGGAGGTGAGCGGCTGGGCATCGTTTTGGTGACGCTGCAGCACGCGGCGGCGGGCACGCTCGCGCGGGTCGGCGGTCAGAAAGACCTTGACCTGTGCGTTGGGGAACACGACGGTGCCGATGTCGCGACCCTCGGCCACGATATCGCGATCCTCGGCGGCGCGGCGCTGATGGATGAGCATGGCGGCGCGCACGCCCGGGTAGGCCGAGACCTTGGACACGTTGGCGTCGACCTGCGGGGTGCGAATGGCAGCCGAGGCATCCTGGCCATCAATGGTCAGGCGTGTGTCTTCGCCAGTGCCGTTGGTAAAGCGGATTTCGATCTGCTCGGCGAGGGCATCGATGGCGGCCTCGTCGTCCAGATCGATGCCGCGGTCGAGCGCGGCGAAGGTGACGGCGCGATACATGGCGCCCGTGTCGAGCTTGTTAAAGCCCAGCTGGCGGGCGATCTCCTTGGCGATGGTGGACTTGCCGGAACCGGCGGGGCCGTCGATGGCGACGATCATGCAATGCTTCCTTTCGATGGTTGACGTGCTGGTATGGTTCGTGGGCGCTGGGGCACGGCGGGTTGCCTAGCCCGTGTAGCGCTCGCGGTAGGTGTTGCGCTTGGGTGCGGAGCCGTGGCTGCCGTGGTGACGCGTGCGGCTGGCGGGCGTATCTTGGGGCTTGCCGCCGTTGCGCTTGGCGCTCGCCTGCTTGGGCGGGATGCCGCCGGCCTTGAGGATCTGCACCTCGCGGTCGGTGAGCTCGCGCCACGAGCCCTTGGCCACGTCCTCGAGCTCAAGGCCGGCAAAGTTGCAGCGGTGCAGGCGGATCACAGGATGGTGAATCTTGCCCAGCATGCGCTTGACCTGGTTTTTACGACCCTCGCGGATTATGACCTCCACGGCGGTGGTGCCGGGCTTGATGCCTTGGGGAGCTACGGCCTCGGCCTCGCGTGCGGTGATGACGCGGCAGATTGCCGGCTGGCACAGGCCGTCGTCGAGCTCGATGCCACGGCGGAGCGGGTCTAGATCGCGGTCGGTCAGCTGCCCGTCCACGAGTGCCTGGTAGGTCTTGTAGACGTGCTTGCTGGGGTGCAGCAGATCCTGCGACAGGTCGCCGTCGGTAGTAAAGAGCAAAAGGCCCGTGGTGTCGCGGTCCAGGCGGCCCACCGGGAAGAGCCCCGGAAAGCGGTCGCGGGGGACCAGGTCGGCCACGCAAGCACGCTTCTGCGGGTCGCTCATGGTGGTGAGGTAGCCGGTCGGCTTGTAGAGCATCAAGTACACGGCGCCCTGGTTGAGCTTGATGGGCATGCCGTCGACCTCGATATGGTCGCGGTCGACATCGACCTTGGTGCCCAGCTCGGTCGCGACCTGGCCGTTGACGGTCACACGGCCGGCGGTCATCAGGTCCTCCGACCCGCGGCGGCTCGCCACGCCTGCGCGCGCCAAAAAGCGCTGCAGGCGCATGGTGTGCGGATAGACGGGCTGGGCTTCGCCTACGAGCGCAGCGGTGTCCGTGGCACTTGCGGTGCGCGCCTCCCCTGCTTCGTTAGTCCTCGTCATGCATGTCCTCCGAGGTGCCACCGGTGGTCAGAAGCTCCTCGCCATCGGTGTCCTCAACATCGGTATCGATCAGTTCGCGCTCTTCGTCCAGGTCCTCGGCCTGCTCTTCGAGCGTGGACTGAATGCTGCGGCCGCTCAGACGCTCGCGGATAAACTGGCGCGACTGCTCGTCGGGGGCAAACTGCTCCAAATCGGGCAGGTCGCGGGTGGAGCGCAGGCCGAACTTTTCCAAGAAGGCGTTGGTCGTGCCGTAGATGATCGCCTGACCGCGCTCGGGGTCGCGGCCGAGCTCGCGCACCAGGCCCTTGTCCACGAGCGACGCGATGACGCCGTCGGAGTTGACGCCGCGGATGCCCTTGACCACCTCTCGCGTGACGGGCTGGTGGTAGGCGATGACGGCTAGGGTCTCGAGCGCCGCCTGCGACAGCTTTTGCGTGTCCCAGCTCAGCACATAAGCCTCGACCACGTCGTGGTAGGCGGGGTGTGTAAACAAGCGCCAGCCACCGGCGACCTCGCGCAGCTGAAAGCCGCGGTTGGCCTCCTCGTACTCAACTTTGAGCTCGGCCAAAAGCGACGCGCACTCGCCCGGGGCGATATCCAGCGCACCTGCAAGCGCGGGTGCGCTCACGGGGTCGCTCGACACCAGCAGCAGCGCCTCGAGGGCACCTTTGAGGCTGTTTACCTCTAGCGTGGAAAGGGTTGACATGGTTGGTCGCTCCTATTCGGTGAGCTCGGGGCCCTCGCCGGGCACGTATGCCTCGGCGCCCTCGACGCGGTTGATTTGAATGGTTCCGAAGATTTCATCCTGGCTCAGCGTGAGCGAGCCGCGCTTGGCGAGCTCGAGCATGGCCAGGAAGGTGACGACGAGCTGCTCGGTGGTGGCGTTGCCGTCCAACAGCTCGCGGAAGGTGCAGGTTTGGTGCGCCATGGTAAAGCGGTCGACAGAGGCCACCGTCAGGTCGAGCGGCACGCGATGCGGCGCCACGTGCTCGGCTTCCAGCAGGAAGGTCTGGCGCTTGCCGTCCAGGTCAGCGCAGATGACGGCGAGGCCGCGCAGAGTAATGCCGGCAAGGTAGTCGGGCATAAGGCCCAAGAACTCGGGGTCGGGGCCGGCCACGCGCGGGTGCATGCGGCTCTCGGCCTGCATGCGCGCGCCAAGGGCTGCCGCCGCGCCCTTAAACTGCTTGTAGGCGATCAGGCGCTGGATCAGGACCTCGCGCAGGGCGTCGCCGTCGAGCGCGCTAAGCTCCTCGAGCTCCTCGTCGTCCTCGTCATCGTCGTCTGTCTTGCGCGGGGCCTCCTGGGGTACCAGCGAGGCGGCCTTGATGTCCAAAAGGGTCGCTGCGACCAGCAAAAAGTCGCTCGCCACGTCCAGGTCCAGCGCCTCGATGCGCTCGGCCTCGGCAAGATATTGCTCGGCCACCTCGCTGATCGAGATGGCGCCGATATCGACTTTTTGGCGGGTTACCAGCTGCAGCAGCAGGTCGAACGGTCCGCTGTAGACCTGCGTCGACACGCGATACGACATCTTCGACCTCCTTTGACGGCGCCTTCGCGGCGCGGTTTGGGTGCATGTTGCGGCCGTTTTGCACGGTCGACCTGTAAGTTTACCTTAGATGCCGGCGATTGCGAAGTTGAGCAGCCACTCGGCCAGCGGATACACGGTAATGTCGAAATACCGGCCGATCACGTCGATGCCGGTCCACATGGGCAGCAGGTACAGCACCAGGATGAGGATGGGCATGGCGTATTGCTGCAGACGATAGTAGTTGGCGAGTGCCTTGCCTTTGAGGAATGGAACGATAATCGACGAGCCGTCGAGCGGCGGGATCGGAATGAGGTTAAAGAACGCGAGCGACAGGTTGACCACGATAAAGGTGGCGCCGAAGTTCATGATTTGGGTAGCCACGGCAAAGGACATGCTGGCGTAGAGGTTGCCGTATGCCGCGTGCATGAGGGCGGCAGCAAGGCATGCCAGCACGATGTTCGATGCAGGGCCGGCTGCGCTCACCAGGACCTCGTCGCGCTTGGGGTGCTTGAGATTGTTGAGGTAGACGGGCACGGGCTTGGCAAAGGCAAACACCGGGCCACCGGCGGCAAGCATCAGCAGCGGCAGGAGAATGGTGCCGAACGGGTCGATATGGTTGAGCGGGTTGAGCGAGACGCGGCCGCGCGAACGGGCCGTCTTGTCGCCGAGCGCCCAGGCCGCGGCGGCGTGCGCGCTCTCGTGGATCACGATGCCGACGATGACGGCGACGGTGCTGGCAAGCAGGTTCATGAGGTAGCTGCCGGATATAGCGCTCCCCTAGCGGACGCGGCGCGAGGCGCGCGTAAGCAGGTAGTCGGCCACAAACAGGATGACGGCTACGATAGCGTAATCCAGGCGGAACACACCGCCAAAGGGCGACGTGATGACGCCATAGCCGGCGATGGCGCTCGGCAGCGCGCGAGAAAGCTCGACGACAAAGCCCACGATCTGCAGCTTGGCGGTGAGGCCGCTAAAGCACAGCAGCACGGTCATCGCGCTCATAAAGATGCCGCAGATGCGACAGGCGATGGCGATGATGCTCATCGCCACGGCAGCGGCCTTACGAGAGTTCACGCGCGGTCTCCTCTTCGATCTGGGTGGAAAGCTCCAGCCATTCGTCTTCGAGCTTGGGCAGCTCTTGCTTAAGGCCGTTATATTCCCCCAGCGCGGCGTTGAACTTGTCCTGATCGGCATAAAGCTCTTCGCTTGCCATCAATTCCATAAGCTCGTCATAGCGGGCGCGCTTTTTGTCGAGCTCGGCCTCGATCTTCTTGAGCTGGTTGCGCACGCCCTTGAGCTTTTTGTTGAGCGCGGCGCGAGCCTGGGCCTCGGCGCGCTTTTGCTCCTTGGTCTTTTTGCCCTCGGCCGGCTTGGGGGCGGCAGCGCTGGGCTGGGTGGAGCTGGTCGGCTTGGCTGCCTTGGTCGCGGCCGGTGTGCTCTCCGTGGACGCCTCGGCGGCGGCGCGGGCCGCAAGGTCCTCGCGCTTGTAGAGGTAGTAGTCGTAGTCGCCGTCGTAGACCGTTACCTTGCCATCGCGGATGTCGATGACGCGGTTGGCCACGGCGCGTACCAGGTGCTCGTCGTGGCTGATCAGCACGATAGTGCCGGGGAAGTTTTGCAGGGCGTTCTCGAGCATGTCCACCGAGTCGATGTCCAGGTGGTTGGTGGGCTCGTCCAGGCACAGGAGCGCCTCGGGGGCCACAAGCATCTTGGCCAGGGCCAGACGCGCCTTTTCACCTCCGGAGAGGACGCGAACCTGCTTCTCGATGGAGTCGTTGTCGCTAAACAGGAAGGCGCCCAGCAGACTGCGCTGCTGCGGCACGGTCCACTTGGGCGTGACGGTGTCGATCTCTTGCAGGACGGTGTTGGACTCGGTCATGCCCTCGAGCGCGTGCTGGGCGTAGTAGGCCACACCCACGTTGTTGCCCAGATCGCGGGTACCGGTAGTGGGCGGCTCCAGACCGGCGAGGATCTTCATGAGCGTGGACTTGCCGGCGCCGTTGGGGCCGACGAGCGCCACGTGCTCGCCGCGGTAGAGCTTGAGGTCGATGTCGCTGTAGATGTGCTTGTCGCCGTAGGACTTGGATACACCCTCCAGGCCCACGACCATGTCGCCGGAGCGCGGCGGGTCAGGGAACTTAAAGTCGATGTGCTTGTGGCCCTCGGGTAGGATGACGAGCTCCTTTTTGATCTGCTCGATCTTGCGGATGCGCTCCTGGGCCTGGGCTGCCTTGGTGGGCTTGTAGCGGAACTTGTCGACGAAGACCTGCATATGGGCAATGTCGCGCTCCTGGGCGGCGCGCTTGGCGCGCATCTGCTCCAGGTTGTCCTCGCGCTGCTTGAGGTAGCTGCTGTAGTTGCCGGTGTAGGTGGTCACACGACGGTTTTCGAGTGCGGCGACGTGGTCGACGCAGGCGTCCATGAAGGCGCGGTCGTGGCTGACGATGAGGACGGCGCCGTCGTAGTTGGCGATAAAGCCGCGCAGCCACTGGACGCTCTCGAGGTCCAGGTGGTTAGTGGGCTCGTCCAGAAGCAGCAAGTCGGGGTGGCGCAGGAAGAGCTTGGCCAGCGCGATGCGCATCTGCCAGCCGCCCGAGAACTCGGAGCACGGGCGCTCAAAGTCGGTGACTTTGAAGCCCAGGCCGGACAGGATCTTGCGGGCGTTGCTCTCGAGCTCGTAGCCGCCCAGGTGCTCAAAGCGGTCCTGGACCTGGCCGTACTCGTTGAGGAGCGCGTCGACGTCCTTGCCCTGCTCGGAGAGCTCGGTGATCTGGGCCTGCAGCTCGTTGGCGCGCTCGCCCATGCGGCGGATTTCCTTGGCGGCGGCCATGACCTCGGCGAGGATGGTGGTGTCCTTTTGCTCCAGATTAGTTTCCTGCTCTAGGTAGCCCACCTGGCAGTCCTTTGCGTACTGGACCTGGCCAGCGTCTGGGCTGTCGATGCCCATGATGATCTTGAGCATGGTGGTTTTGCCGGCGCCGTTTGGGCCCACGAGCGCGAAGCGCTCGCCGGGGTTGATCTGGAAGGACGCGCCGCTAAAGAGGACGCGCGCGCCGAAGCTTTTTTCGATCTTGTCGACCAGGAGGATCATGGTGCCGCCTTTGACCTTGTGTGCCTATATGAAAAAAGGCCCCAACTTGCGTTGGAGCCTCATTCAATGCTCGGGTGGAGACGAGGGGGATCGAACCCCTGACCTCTTGACTGCCAGTCAAGCGCTCTCCCAGCTGAGCTACGCCCCCGTGCGAAAAAGTACTATACGGGAACTCGGACGGCGATGCAAGGACAATTTTGAAAAAAACTTTCGCGAGTGCCGGCGCGCTCGGGACCGCGCCAACCCGCGGGGCGCCTGGCCCCCGCACGGCCCGTACGCCGGCCGACTTGGCGCGTGGAACACGACGCACCCCGTTCAACAGGGTTTTCCGTGCGCCTCCAGTCCCATTATCGGGTCCGATTGCGAAGCGCCCCTCCCCAGCGCCCCAGAACCATGCCGGTTTACTACGATAAATCAGAAATGTCCGACCATACACGCCTTTTCGTGCAACTGGCGGGCTACCTACCTGCGGTTTTGCAAACGGAGAACACACGGTGCTCGGGGGGTCGCCGATTCGTCGTAGTAAACCGGCATGGTTTTGAAATGGCATCAGGTTGATTTCACGCAAAAGTGTGTTGGAGCCCTGAATTAAAGGCCTTAACTTATTTAGATCGCTTCTATTCTGCGACGCGCCTAGATTAGCTGTTGTTTAGCATCGGACTTGATCTTGCGTTGTGCGACTTGCTCGTGCATGGTAGTATTTCACAACGTGAAGCGAAGAAATTAGGTCTGAGTTGCCTTTGTTAGAATTGCATTCACCGTTCATAAGGGCTCTTGGCGCAACGGTTAGCGCAGGGGACTCATAATCCCTGGGTTCTGGGTTCGAATCCCGGAGGGCCCACCAGAATCGTTCGAGGCCGGGCATGCTGCCCGGCCTCTTTACATTACGGTGATACTAAATTTTTCCCTACATAGACGTGAAACACTTTTAATCATTCCTCTTTGCAATTTAGGATAGATTTTCGCCAAGCAGCCACTGGGCAAAAGCATATTATTGGCCAATCAAAATGAAAAAAGGCCCCAACTTGCGTTGGAGCCTCATTCAATGCTCGGGTGGAGACGAGGGGGATCGAACCCCTGACCTCTTGACTGCCAGTCAAGCGCTCTCCCAGCTGAGCTACGCCCCCGTGCGTAGAAGTACTATACGGGAACTCCCCCGCCGATGCAAGGACAATTTTGGACAATTTTGCGTCGCGTGGAACGGGCGCGGGGCCGAGAGGACCCACGGTACCCGACATAGTCCGCGGGGCTCGGCATGTCGCCCCAGGTGCCGCCGGCCAGACCAAAGCGATCCGCGGTGCTTCCGGGGACCTGAGCCCTTCCGCACGCCTTCGGACCATTTTCGGAACCGTGCGTAGCTCGCCCAAGCTGGTCGCTTCATAAACGGACCGGTTTACTACGCCGATTCCCGGATTACTGACCTCACGCCTACTTTTGCAAAACGGGCAGGCGATCTACCTGCGGTTTTACGAGCGGCGAATTCGGTGTGCTCAACTACTCCCAATCCAACGTAGTAAACCGGCGTGGTTGTAAAATGGCATTTAATTACTGGCAGCATTTAAAGTATTAAAAATGCTCAGTTGGGCATTATTACTTACCAATATCAAGCCAATTGCACAGAACGTTGGCCCGCAATCTGGTCTCAGCGCATCTCATCGCTTCGGTTTTTGGCTTGTAGCGCAACTCTAATCGCTCACACACACTGTGGATGATGGCATCAAGTTGATCGTGATCATTGAGCATGTCATGGGTTACAAGAAATACGTCGTATCCCATGCTTTGCAATGCTGTCATTCGGGTGGCATCGTGGTCAAGCACGGCGCCCGACCCATGGATAACCTCTCCTTGAAGTTCGATAATCACAGCCTTCATTGTTATTGGATTTACGATGACGATATCGCCGTAACAGATTTTCTGGCCTGCGATTTTCCGAGCTGAATTCGACAGCGGTGTTAAGTCGTTGACGAATATGTTTTTAAACTCCGCTCCGCCGGCACGCCTCGGATGACTTAGCAACATGATTCCAGCAACTTCTAGCGGGGATGCAGCAATACCTATTACCTGCTGTGCGGCTTCGTAGAATTGCTTTCCCCACATCTCGCTTTTAACCTTCGCTGCAAATCTATGCAGTTCTTCTATTTCAATAAGAGGCTTTCTCATCCAGAGCGATGTGCCCTTTCCGCTAGCATTATTTCCGGATCCGTCATCCTGCTGCCCACTTTGATCATTCTCGCTGTCCTTCTGGTGCGCCCGAGCATAGACTCGCTTCCATGGGGCCTCGTCTTGGGTTTCGTCTAGTTCAAACAGACTTTCTATGGTGTACTGCTCCTCATTTGGTTTTGCCTGCTCAAGTGCCATATCGACCGTGGGCGATGGTTTAAAAATCGAGAACCACCCGCAGAACTCGTACATAGCAAGAACTAGATCGCATGAAGACACGCTTCGAGTCATGGTGAATAGCGTATTAAGAGGGTCTGTGACGCTAAAGCCCATACCCGTGTCGATGGAAACCTTCTCTGTATAGGCGCTGTTCCATCGGATGGTCCGTCTTGTCTCGGAATGCAGGTTACTTCGTGTTGATGCTGCTGTGATGACTGGCGTCTTGAGGACGTCGGTCACGAAAGGGGCTTGGGATAGGGCTCGCCAGCCGTCTTCGGCGTTGGGTAAGCGCGGGTAGAGGTCGCGCACCTGCGGTGGGCAGCGCCAGTAGCGGAATGCGGTGTTTGCGCAGACAATTTCGTCCATTTGCGTCCCCCTGATATCGGCCGTAGGCCGTGCGAATTGCGGGCATGGCCGATTATCTACCGGGGCATCATGCGGGTAAGTACCGGAAGCAAACCAAAAGCTTGACGAGTTCTGCCGAAAAACCGTCGTGTGATAGAAATCCGCTGGAAGGCGCTCTGTGCATATGGTCCCTGTCTCCACATTAGAGCTCGGATCACAGGGGGAATTCAATGATAATTCGCATGCGTTTTATACAGAACGGGCAATGTCGTCAGCAAAAAGGGTGCGATAAAAATGACGCCTTAGACGACTACGATTTGATTTTGGTGTCAGTTTTGGTGTCACCCTTGGTGTCAAAATAAAAAAAGGTCAGAGGCTTAACACCTCTGACCTGTGCTTTAGATGGTGGGCGATACAAGATTCGAACTTGTGACCCCATCCGTGTGAAGGATATGCTCTACCCCTGAGCCAATCGCCCGTCGCCTTTCGGCAACAGAGATACTATCATAGCCGCGCGTGGTTTACCAAGAACTTTTTGCCCCCGATTATAAATTCGTGGGCGCAAACCGCACCACCACAATCGGGGCAGCCGACAAACCACCGGCTAAACCGACCTTTATCGCTTGATCCAAGAGGTCTCGGGGCGGCAAATGAGTCGAGCGTTGTTGTAGGCCATGTCGAGTGTGAGGCAGGTGCGTGCTGCGTAGAAACCGTCCTCGCGCTGGATGGTCAGCGCCAGCTCGGGCTTGTCGCCGGTTAGGCACAGCGGCAAGAGCAGCTGGATCCGGCCGCCGTAGAACTGCGGCACGGCGAGTGTGTAGTTGGCGGCGGCGCGGCGGGCGGCCTCGACGACGGCACCCTCAAAGGCGCGGCGCAGCAGCAGCGAGCTACCCTCCCCCATCAGGCTGGCAGGAATGCGCGTCAGGTTCTCCTCGTCGCCCAGAATGTGATCGATGTTGGAGCGGATGGGAAGGCGGTGGTCAAAGACCAGCTCGGAAGGGTCCTCGGCAAAGCGTACGCGGCACGGCAGGTACTCAAACGAGACTAGCATGGGGTCGCTTTCCTTAAAGGAGCCCTTCAAAAACCAGTGCTGGTGCGCGTCGGGCTTGGTGTTGGGCTCAAACAGGCCGTAGGTGGTCTCGTAGCGGCGCGTGTGCAGGCCGGTGTTGAATAGGCAGCGGACGTCGTCGAACACCAGCGGCAAGTTGGACGGGGCGGTCTGGTCCACGTCGCGCTCGGTCAGGAGCACCGCGCGGCTAAACGAAAACGACAGGTAGTTTTTGAGGATGCGGTTGCCGGGCCTCAGTCCTCGGGGTCGGCGAGGTCGACCAGGCGGTCGTAGCAGGGCTCGGGGCAAAACGCGAAGTCGTACACATTGCTGCACAGGGTGCTGGGGATCTCCGTGTGGTGTCCAATCCATTTCATAACTGGAGTGCGGATCCTTAGATTCTATACGCGCGACAGGTCGCCGGCTCGCCACAAAGCAATTGCGACCTTGCTTTTTGACGAGCTTGTCGCGGGAGTGGCTTTCGAAAACGAGGTCGCGGATCCAAGCGAAGTGCGGAGTAAAACCAAGGCCCGTCGACCAGACCCCGGTTTTACGCTTTTGCGACATGCGTTTTTTAAATAGAGGATGTGTTGGGGCTGCTATGGCTGCCATGTAATTTAAAAACAAAAGACCGCTCAACAGATAGGGGTGCCCCGGCATTGGCCGGGGCACCCCGTCTCGGAAGCCATATTGCTTACCTTTAGATCACTTGACTATTTACGAAAAGCAAGGAAAACCGCCGCTGCGATGCATATGATGCCTATCACGAGCGGAAGCCACGCCTTATCTTCTTTATCCTTAACAAGAAAAGCCTCAATTGCGGACGCAAGGACCAGGAATCCGCCGATAATCAGCAGATCAAGCGCAACGAAACGGACGGTCGTTATATCGGAAGAAACCCCTCCGGCATTAACGTTCACAAGCGTGAAGATCGCGGCAAAAATGGCGAAGAGAGCCAGAACGTTGCCATAGATACGAGACTCGACGTTGGCGACTTCGTTCTTTTTATCCTCGACCTTTTTGAGCTCTCCGGCATAGACGTCGGAATAGTCGGCAAGCCCATTAAAATTGAGCTCATCGGAAAAGGCTCCATGGTAAGGATGAGCAACCGTGCCTTCGACGCGCTGGAATGCGACTTGCGCGATACCCTTAGATTTATCAAGGGCAATCGTGTTGCCGCTTACGTTTGTAACACGGTAGAACAGCCGTGTTCCATGACCGGGGAAATATAGCGGCGCATCCAAAGAAAGCCCCTGGCGAATGCGCGAATTGCGTAAAAGAACGCTAGCGGTCAAATCGTTGGGCAGCGCGATACATTCAACGCAAGAGACAAAAGTCGAGTCTCCAGGGCCAAGTTCGACCTCGGATTGCTTGCTTTCGTTAACGTAGAACCCGTCAGTGCGCAAGTCATACGTAACCTGTCCGATGTTCGAAGCATCGGCATTGAGCAGCACCTTGCTGTCGATGAGCTCCTGAATCTTAGTATCGCTCAAGTACATATGAATCACTTCCTTAGGACAACGAGTATAGCACTGAGGTATTGCGCTGGCGGCTGTCCCCAAAGGGGACATAGGGGAAGAAGTTTGAACACATATTTAAGGCTCGGACACGTGGTTGCGATTCCTATTCCTCGTCCGGAAGTAGAAACCTGGTATACATCTGAAAGACGGCAAGAAGAAATAGGTCTTCCATGGTCTCGATTCTCTCGCCATCGAAACCGCCGGGGCACCCGTAGTCCTTATCGTTGGCCTCGTCACCAGAGCCGTAGGTCGCCGCGTAGAATGCAACGGTTAACGCGAATCGGCAGGCCTCAATCTCGGAGCTCGATTCGAATTGATATTCATTTTTCAGATAGGAAATGGGGGCGAAGGAAGCGACCCTGGATTCGAAGGCCTCGGAAAGGACCTTACGGATAAGGTAATCGTACCCCGGGGAACAGCTATCAGGGGGCAGAAAGGAAGAGTCCAGGCACTCAGAAAGAAGGTCAACCCGAGGTTCTGGCAGCCTCTCCCCCGCATACCTTTCGAGGCTGCGAAGCACGTATTTCCCATCATCATAAAGAACAGATTCATCTTCTGGGAAGCGGTCACGGAGGGCGGCTTCGACTGCGGTGATGCAACGGACGAACAGGTCATCCTCTCCCCTGACCCGCAAGTCAAGATTGCAGTATTTAAGAATTAGATTCTGTACCTCCGGCACTAGGCAGCAGAATTCCCAATACATCTTACGTGAATAATGGAAAAGATCATTGTGCATGGCGGCAACGGCGCAAAGCGGAATTAGGCCTCTGTCGGCGTAATGGTTCGAGATGAACTCAATCGCTCGTGCCTTATTCCCTTCGGCGTGCCTACGCTCATCCCTCTCGTCCTGACGACGTTCGAATACTTCCATGCGCTTGCTCTGATATATTTGTATAAAGGCGATAACAATTGTCGCAGCTAAAGAAAATACCGAGCATATAAATTCAGGCATCGTGCTTCTCTCCAATAGAATTCTTATACAAAATCCAGTAATCACGCGATCCAATTATTGAGCATTTTTACGCATAGGGCGTTTGCTTTGATCGGAGCCATTTCATTATGAGCTTGTGCGAGTCTAACGGAATATTGGTGAGCCTATAGGACTGGTTAAATCAAGCCATCTTTCGTCGACGAATCGGCGTCATCTGACAATGCATGAGGAGAACGTTGATAGATATACACCATCGTTTAAGCTCACTGGATTAGTTCTTGATAAGATGCGAAGAATAGCAGCAAGGAGATGATTGTATGGTTCGGCGAATCTCTAAATCGGAAATTGGCGGCGCACTTGAGCAGTGGCATGTCGGGTCATTAATCAAATTTGTTACGCAGAGAGTTTATGCGGAACAACTTATCCAGGGAATCCCCTACCTGCAGGCGGTTGATGAATTTAGATCAAAAGAGGCGGGAGATGGAAGGTCTGATGCCTACGAGGGTCTCCTTACAAGTTTTATGTCTGTTGGTTCAAGTCGTGCAATTTACTGCATGACGGCACTTGAAGATTCGAATTATCAATTCTTCCTACAGAGTAAGGATGGGCGGCGCATTAGAGACGAATTTTCAAATAGAGGCGCTGCAGTTTTGATTAAGGATCCTGTCGAGTTTTTGCTTCGATTTCAGGAAGCGGAACCTGAAGGTATCAATTTTGGACTGGTTTCTTATGACGGAGACATATTTGAGCCCAAGGTGGCGTTATCCAACTTTAAGCAGGCAGCCAGTGAAGTTACTTTCCACAAGAATCGTGCATATGAATATCAACATGAGTTTCGAATCGTCACTGGCCACGACTGCGATATCGACTTTAAACAGGAGGACAGGGATGGTGTAACGCACAACGTGTTCAACGGTTACATTCCCTATCAGGGTTTGAGACTTGGCTCCCTTGATGACATTGCTGAATTGCTTACCTTTCAGTGAGCGTCTATCGACAACGTTAAAAGGCGCGAGTTGAATTATGTATAACTTATAAGGGCGGAGGATCCAGCATGAGCAAGAACAAAAGCGACCAGAACGCGCACGAAGAGCAAGTGTTCAATGATGTTCTTAATCTATCAATGGCCTCGGGTGGTTACAAGAAGAAAGCTGCCTTGAAGGTGAGTGGATCTATTAACGCAGGCAGCGAGTGCCCTGATATTGTTATTACCCGCGAAAATGGATCCATTGTTGGTTTGGAGCATTTTAGAATCGACCATAACATCAAACATGGTCGAAACGCTCAATCAAAATCTGCTGAGCTCACATCGGTAATGAAAGCTGACTATGAAAAGCTGGTGCCAAGGCTAAAAGCCGACGACGTATCGTCGGAGGAAATGGCGAGTTTAGTCGCAAACTATGTCTCAGTGGCCAAATATCATCAAAGCCGTGCATGTTGCGATGATTTGACGCGCTCTCTTGATGCTCGATTGTTTGGTGGAAAAACAGGTCATGCTCGCAAATTACCTAAATACCGCAATCACCTTACTGAACTTAGCGGTGATGGTGGACGCATTGAATTGGGCTATTTAATTGAAATTCATTCAGATTTTCAGGGATTATTCATTCACGATGGAACAAGAGTTGCCCGCCTCGACAGTGGACAATGCCCACTTTATGCGGAAATTTACGATCTCCTTTTCAAGGCATCTTGCGAGGTCGATTGGATCCTAATAGGTTTTTACCCATGCCTGACTGACCAGATTGCGAATGCCGCCATCATAGATTGTCGTAACAATATGTTTAAGGAGAGCTGCCGCAGGCAGCGTCTTAAAAGAACGGAATATTTAGGTCTAGGTAAAACGGAACCCTTTCTCAAACAAAGCAGAGTCGGAGAAACAGAAATTGAACTTTGCGCAGATAAGGTAAATATCAAAATCGAAAACCCCGCTGAAGGGATTTCCCCTGAGCTCCTATTTTGCACTGCGATAAATGATGCTGCAAGAGCATTAAATCTTGATAGAAGCGGCGAAACGTATACAACAACTATTTCTGTTCAACTGATTTACGAACTCGTGCGGATGAGGAGTAAGAAGATACGAGGCATCGTAAGAATCTATGACGTTATGCGGCTGCTTGCAGAGATTGAGCCAGCTATGTTGAAAAGGGAAATTGACAGTTTTGGTGAACGGTATAACATTTCCGAAACACCAGACTTTTGCTTATAGACAATCCGTGATGTCACTAAGAAGCCAGCTCACACAGCTCACCAATGAGCCCGGTTTAATATTTGCCCGCTTTAGCACCGCCGAATATTGCGAGGCAACTCTGCTGGTCTTTCACTTGGGCACCAAGGTCGACATAGATCCCGGTGCCCTTTCGTTGCCCTCAGTCCAATCTGCGACAATATTGATTGATTGTCTCACTCATGTGGATCTGGGTCGCATGTCACGATTCAGCCCATGGTCGCGTCCATATGGCCTCTGCCTTCGATAATTGGGCGCCTATAAACAAACAAGCAAATAGCTATACCTTGTGGATGTCCCTTTCTTCCAAATGGTAGCTATTTCAGCAGCGATATGCGGCGGCCAAGAGCACTGTCCCCAGTAGGAAAAGCGCTACGGACGCGACGACCCAGTTGTTGTCGCCGGTCTTGGGGAGTGCCGCTGTTGTCACAGTGGCAGCCTTGGGCTTGGGGACTTTGACGACTGTGGTCTTGGTTACTGTCGTTGTTGTCTTGGTTGTCGTGGCCGCGGGTTTCAGCGCGGGATTTGCCGTGGGCCCCGTGGTGGGCTCTTCGGCAGCGGGGCTAGCATCGGCGGAAGGCTTGTCCGCGCCATCGCCCGGTACCTCGCCCCTGTCGGTCTCCCCCGCCGGAGGCGTGGCACCCTCGGGTTCAACCACCACGTGCGGTGCCACGGTCCCTACGGCATCCACCACGCTACCAGCACCAAAGACCCCACCAGCAGGCGTCACAAACCGAGCGGACACAAGCGACCCGCCCGTGCACGCAACGCCGCCGTCGGCACCGGCCGCATCGAGCCACGAGGCGTCGACGGAAAGCCGACAGCCGGCCGCGCCATCGCCAAGGCCCGCATCCTGCAGATACACGCCGTAGGCGCGCACGCCCGCTCCGGACCCGGCGCTCGCGGCAACGACGCGCCCGCCGCCGCGCACGGCCATGTCGCCTGCGATTGCGCCGGCAACCGCCTCGTCCGTGATATTGGCGCCGTCTGCCCGGGCGTCGACGGTGCAGCCGTCCACCACGAGCGCCCGCGAAACGTGGATCCCGCACTGCGAGCCTGTCGCCATTAAGGTCCCGGTACCGCGAAGCGTCAGGTTGCCCCGCACCTCCATGCCGCACAGCGTGATGTCCGCATCGGGCGCATGCGACTCCGTCACGGAGTTTTGCCCGGCAAGCGTCAGCACCAGGTCGCCCTCGGCGCCGATGGCCTCGCCCGCGTAGCCGTTAAGCTCCAGGTGGTCGGCATCGGTCCAGGCCCAGCCGGGGCCCGACACACCCGGCTCGTAGTACGTCGTGCCCGCGATGATGAGGCTCTCCGCGCCCGCGGCATAAGAGGGCCCGCCCAGCAAAAAACATAGGCAGGCCATGGCAACAATCGCAATGTAATGACGGCTGGTGTAGGACTCGGCAGCAAACATACCCGCTCCGATCTTCGCAGGAGCCAATAGAATGTGCACCAGAAAATGCCCTGGTAGCAGCAGTTATTAGTTTAGCGAGATCAAGGCACAAACAAAGAAAATGTCCCTGAGCAGCGCCAATAATTAGGTGTAAATCGTTTTGTCAGTCGGTGAATGGAGGAGACTCTTACGTAATCGATCGGCAGCCGACTCTCAAGTCAACAAATAAGGATAATTGGAATATCCAATGTGCAATTGAAGCTATCTTCCCGATGTTCCCATGAGGCAGGGCCCTGAACCCGTGCTCCTGATCGTCCTCGTCCGGAAGCGAGCAAGCTCTGTCTTTCTGTAGTACTCCGCAATGTTACATACCTGCGGGCCTACCCCCTCCTCTACTGACATTTCACAGGGCGTCGCGGTTATATCTTACCGTGGGCCATCTAAGTTCTCGTTCGTCACAATTGCACACCTGACGTTATCGCGTAGATACCGCAAACGTCAGGTGGCAGCAGGGACGTGGTGGTCAATATTCGGTGAGCGGAAATGGTCAAAAATTATTTTTAGCAGTGGTTAAAATCGCCCGGTGCTAACAGCTAGTTTCCCTGCTCAACCGAAAAATTATTCCACAATGCTATTTATTAAGGAAACTCTTGAGAGTCTTAACGGAGCTGCGGTTAGCAAAATAGAAGACAATTGCGCAGCAGAGGGATAGTGCGCAAATCGAAGGAAGCGAGTTGAGACCAGCCGCAAGAAGCGAAACCACAACGACAATCACTCCGTAAGCCAAAATCCTCTTCCAGTCAACAGTCATCGTGCAGTATCTATGGGTTTGCTTCAAGCGAGCAACGAGAATGGCTGCATTTCCAAGGAAGTTGCCAAGTGCCGCCCCCATAAGACCTATCAAGGGAACAAGCGCAAGGGATGCAACGATATTCACGGCGGCGCCGATGACCGTAGTACTGGCAGCGCCCTTGGTGTCCTTGGCACACATATATAGTACTCCCACAAACGCAGAAAGCGCATTGAGGGCGGCGCCTAGGTATAAAAGTGCTACGTAGTTAAAGCATGAAAAGTAAGAAGGATCCATGGCAAAATGGACAAAGAGCTTGGTCACAGGCACGCCGGGGATGAGCAAAGTAGCAAGCAAAATGGCGTATTGGTTGAATACCTTCGAGACATACTCGTCCTTCCCCTTCTTCTTGAAGAGCATAACTGCTTGCTCCTGCCAAGCGGGGGTGAAAATGTTGGAAATCATCGAGAGCGCGGAGGGAAACTTCATCGCCACGGAGAAGATGCCATTTGCGGAATAGCCCATGAAGCCGACAATTATCAGTCTCCCGAGCATAGTCATCGCCCACCAACTCAGCTGATTGGGCAACAAATAAAGCGAGTAGCGCAGCATCTCCAACGCCACTTCCCCATTAATGCCGGATGCCGCAAACGATCTGAGTTCTCTCTGCGGAACAACCAGAAATAGCGATGCTACGACTGTGGCGGACAGCATCGCGTAAAGAAGTCCGTGATATCCCACATTCAGGACGGCGACCAGGAGAAAACAGCCAAGACAGTACGCGATTGAGTAAACGATGCCAGAAATCGCGAACAACTTATTGTTATGAAGGCCACGCGTGCCGTACTGAAAACTCTGATAAAGACAGCTCAATACGACAAGGACATACATCAGACCCGCATCGGCAAAGTCGACAATAAGCCAGCAGATCCAGAATATCGCCGTGAACACCGCTGTAAGCCCAGCAAAGAGACCCAACCAAGTCGAGTAGACGCTTTTTTTATCGGCCTTAGCATCAATAACCCAACGGAACAGCGACTCTGGAATAGCAAGAACTGCAATGGGTTGCAGGAGGGCAATTATGGTATAGACCATGTCATAGATGCCCATGTCGTCCGTTGCGATATAATGAGTACAAAGCGGGATTATCAGAAGCGTGAGAATCTTAGAGCCGAATGTGCCAATAGCAAAGATGCCCGTGTTCTTAATGAGAGCCATAGCATGCGATTGCTCGGAACCCTCAGTATCCTGTTTCTTCTTTTTTATTTGACTCAAGTTTCCTTTACACCAACCCAAATATTGCAGCAAGATACTTAAGGGAACCAGAAACCCCGAATTCGCTTAAAGTGTCTCGAAACGGCAATGACGAACCGGAGACTCGATCGAGGCGCCCTTGCACCGTCGGGGATGCGGAGAGGTGCGGCCCATGCGAAAGATAGGCCGAGAGTTCCCGGGGAAGCGCCTCTCGAACGTCGGTAAGGTCGCCAGTCGTTAGCCCCGTGAACTCAAGCACCTTTGAGTTGTCGAGAATGCGATCGACCATACGGTCGTAGCGAACCTGGGGAATGTAGCCATATTCCTTCAAAGCGGGACCGCAATGGTACTCATAGTCATGAAGTGTCACATCGCGCGTCTCGACCGGCAAGACGGAGCGATACAAGTTGAGCACTTCGCCCCAAGTCTGGTGCTGCGAGGTCGCCACATTGAAGTCCTCACCGGCGGCAGCGGAGTTCCCGACCAACAGTGCAATCATCCGCGCGACATCACATGCCCATGTGAGAGTGCATTGTTTCCCCATCATATCGTGAACGACGGGGACCGGAAGCCCCTTTAAAGCGCGCCAAAGCCAGAGACTGCTTTCGTATGTACATAGCTGAAATCTGCCCACACCATCACCCGAGAAGGTAATGGCGGGGCGCACGATGGTCCAGTTCTCCATCGAGCCGAATCGAAGGATGTCCTCCTCATGAGCTTTAATGATTGCGTACTCTCCGCCAGCGCGATATCTCTCATCAGGACACGACTCAAGGAGACGCGGGCTTCGCTCGTCAATAATCGGCGAATCGGCAAAGACACGGTAGGACGAGAGGAATACGTAGCGGCCAGCCGAAGCAAGCATGAGCTCGGACACTGAACGGAATACCTCGGGGTCCCATGTCATAAAGTCTACTAGGACATCGTATCCATCCTTTAACACATCAGCGAGAAATACTGGATCCTTCGCATTGCCCCGGAGATAGGTGACCGAACCCTGCGATCTACGGGCGCTTCGAGAGGTAACGAAGACGTCCCACCCACGAGAGGAAAGTTCCCCCTGGAGATAGTTCCCTATCGCACCCGTGCCCCCCAGAAGTAGCGCTTTCATCGAACAAGCCCCTTCAGCATGCGTACGCCTTTTTCACCAATGACAGACTTGATGGCAGCCTTGGCGTTTCCCGTCGTAGTCTCCTCGATACTGTAGAGGATCTTAAGTGCATCGGTGTCGTCCTCGGGTCGCACAAACGCTTCAATCAGAACGGGGCGGTCGCGCGGTTCTGGTGAAACGAGCAAGTCAACAGCGACTAGATACTCATCTTTTGTCTCAACGCCCCGATATTCGAACCCAAGGTCCTCGGCAAAGTGCTTAATAAGTTTGCGCGACTGGTGCCCGTAATGGCCCCGAGCGCTTACATAGAGGTCTGCCTCATCGCCGAGGGGGTAAGCGCGATTGATATGATTCTTGAACTCGACACCGCAGCCGTTGTTAACAATGAGGATGCGTAGGTTGTTGCCAACATGACGGTTACCGAGTGCATTCATATCATAGAAAAATGCAAGGTCACCGAACACGCCGAAGCAGGGGGCATCTGTAGCCAGCGATGCTCCGAGCAGGCTTGATACGCCACCGTCGATGCCAAATCCTCCCGTGTTGCAGTACCCACGGACCCGATTGCCCTCGAAGAGGCTCCATGTACGCAACGAGTTGTAAATTCCCATGTGGATAATTGAGCCCTCAGGGAAGAGGGGCAGAGTCTGTTGAGCCATCCAAGCGTTTGAGAAAGGCAATTCAGGAATCTTGGTCATAATGGCGGTAGCCTCGCGCGCGCACTCCTCTCGGTACGCCGGCGAAGTAGTCGAGTCAACCATACTCGCATATGTTTCAAAGAAGCGCTCCTCAGACATGTCGAAGACGTTCTTCAAGCAACCGAAAGTGTCGCGCACCTCTCCATCCGGATTGACGCGCCAGGACGCCTTAAGACGTCTTGGCGCGGCTCCCCCCGAAGTGTTCCCGATGTGGATGAGGACGTCGATTGTCTCTGACGAGGCAACGGCATTGCCTTGCGAGAAAAGCAGCGAGGGGTTCACGCGGTAACGGCCCCAATAGTTACTCGTCTGATCGCAGAGAACGCACGCGCCGTAGGTCTCGCAGAATGAATCAACGGCAACGGTAAGTCTATCGCTCCAGCGGCTGTGCGCACCGACATAGACGGCAACCCTGGAGCCGGAAGGGATCTGAGGAAGTTCATCTTCTGATGTATAACGCATGATGCTACGGCTCTTGGGGAGCTCTGAGGCATCGTATACCTTGGTATAGGTTGTGGTGAGGTTGATGTGGACGGGGGCTCCGCCATCGCGCCGAAGCTCAAGCAGCGCTCGATTGATGGCAACGTTGGCGTAAGTGGCATCCTCAGCGCTCTGAATGATAGGCACTTGCACGCTCAACTTCACGGTGTCGATAGGTTGGACGGTTCGATCGATGGCCTGTTGAATGTTTTGGCCAATGCGGACCGCATGCTGCGTCGAAGTAACTGCAAGCACGGGAAGTTTCCGATAATAGGCCTCAGTGAGACCCGGAAAGTAATTCCTGGACGCTGTGGCCTGCGTGCAGCTGAGAGCCACCGGCTCGCCAGACTCTTCTGCAAGACCGCAGGCGATATAGGCCGCGGAGCGTTCATCAACGGAGGAGAACACCTGGAAATACGGGTCGCGCTGAAGACTGACCACGAACGATATGTTTGTGGTCCCCGGAGAGGCAACGATTTTCCTCACTCCATGCTGCTTCATAAGACTCATGAGCATGAGAACGTTCTTCTCTTCTGTGTACTTAGCAGGCATCTACGCTACCTTTCTTTGTTAATGGTTCACGATTACGCGCACCGTTAGTGCTCAGAGAGTACCGGCTTGAGAGCCCCTCGCAGATACTCCAGAGAACTCTGGCGAAGTGAGGAAATCCTGGTTTCGGCACGAGCAAAGTTGACTTGGGCGACAGAGCAGGATGCGTCCTTAGCATCCCATCGGATTAATCTATCCTCAAGGCCTGTAAGGCTCAAAAAGCTTTCAATTCTTACGTTTTGTGAGGCGGTGGTGCCAGGTTTAAAGCGTTCAAAGACAGAGAAGTCTCGTTCTAGTAGGGTCGAGAAGACAAGACCGTGGAACGAGTCAGTGCACACATGGGATGCATTGTCTATGAGCCAGAGGAACTCTAGCGGCCCCACGCCAGAAGGAACCATACCCCCACGCTTAATATCTCCGTTAAACACAGGGATGATAACGAGTTCGAGGCCCTTTTTCTTGGCAATGGAACGGGCAAGCTTCCAGTTCCCCTCGGAGCGACCCAAGAAGTAGCAGAGACAGTAGCGCTCGGAGACTAGCGGAGTGTCATGCCGACTGATAGAACGCCACTCATCAGCACCGAGCAGTACCACTGGATCGCAGACAACCTTACACTCCCTGCCGCTAAGGTCCCTCACCATTCGCGCTCCCGCAGTCTCACGAGCGCTCAAAGCGTTGAAGCCAGAGACAAGTGGGGCGATAGCCGCAGCAATGGTATCCGGGAGCGAGTCACAACCGAAGCTTGGAGCATAGGCGATACGGGGTTTATCGTCAGCGACGAAATCGAGATAGTAACGAGGGTCGAAGCAACGTGGGGACCACACTTGATCGCTGCCACAGACAAACGCATCAAAAAAGGAATTCAGAGCTTCAAAATCATCTGGCGAAGCTACCGGCTCGGTTTCTTTAATGAAGGTGGAAGTAAACCCCTTGAACGCGGCACTCTTCTCGGCTGAGGTGAACGGCGCAACCCCCATTGCACGCTGCTGGAACATGCGAGCGGCCTTGAAGGGCTTACTCTTACGCAGCCCGGATTGATTTCGCTGCTGCCAAGGCGCGGGGTCGTAATTCACGAGGCGAGCGTCCGCCCCAATGTCATTCAATGTTCTTTGCAAGGCATATGCCTGAAGAACCGTCCCATAGTTTTGAGACTGGTACCAAGTCATTTGAGAAATTAGAGGTTTGTGAATATCAGGAATCACGGAGTACTCTCCTTTCGATAGGCACCATTCCTCGAGAGAGGAGAATTAGAGGGGCGCAGACAGCAGCATTTACGGCATGCCACTCGGTGAAAGCAAAGATGAAAATGGCAATAAGAGCGGCTGCAAAGATGGGATCGATTCCTTCCTTCAATTTGAAAGCACGCCATGCGAGCACTAGAAGCCAGGCGAAACCTGCGACCCCCATATTGAACAGAAACGATGCGTACATCCCATCAACAGTGTGGATATCGTGAAATGATCCCCTGATGAGAAGAACGCCTTCAAAGGCATGGTGTCCGAAAACTGTGAGACCAGCATAATTCCATTGTGCCCACCAAAGAGCAGGCCTACCAGTAAGAAAATCACTCGCAGCCTGGCTGAAGTTGGGTCCCATGAACCAGATGGCGGAAATCCACAACGTAAAAAGAAAGAGAACCAAAGGAACGGCAACGATAACCCTTGGCACCCATTTTACAAAGCCGCTGCCCGCACGATTTGACCAGGCCGTTAGTACAACCACCAATGCATAGAAGAGAAGGAGAGATGCTGCCGAAGTCCGCGAACCCGCTACAGCAACAATCACACTCGTAGAAATCGCGCCGACGATTCCCCTCAGCGCAATGTGTACATCCGTTCGACAGAACATGGCCATAGCCCAAGCGAAGAATACGGCTGCGCAGTAATTCGGATGGATAAAAAACAACGCACTACGATTCGAAGACAGGCCTCCGATATCGGACCATTGCAATCCAATCGTCACGCCCATCAGCCGAGCGATGACATAGGTCCAGATCATAAGGACTATGATTGCCGTTACGGCGCGGCTCCAGCATTTAAGGATAGATTGCGGATCAATTTCATATGCGGCGGTAAGAAGAAGCGAAGTAGTCAACAAAACAGACTCGCCAGATAGAACATAGGACACAGTTCCGAGACATATACCTATAATTCCCAAACCGCTCGAGTGGCCCTCCAGGAAAAGGACAGCCACCCTGAACGCCAGAAAAGCGCATCCAAATAGCAATAAGACCTTAGCAAACGCACCTTCTACCGCAACGAAAACAGTAGCTTGGAGAAAGAATTTGGCAAATAAGACCCAAAAACCCATCCAGAAGAAGACCGAGCTCCTTGACGAAAGTGATAGGTTTACAGGCTGATCAGCGGTAGCGCTATTCGTCATTCGAAAGAACCTCCCAATAGCGCTCCGCCACGGCATCCCAAGTATTCGCTGTGGCAACAGCGTGAGAGCGACTTGCCACCTCGCGATAGAGGGCGTTATCAGAACACAGGCGAACAAGGGATGTGGCAGCCTCATCTGCCCAATCCGCTTCGTCGATATCGCAACGAATAGAGTTGGATCCGTCAAAGAGCGCAGAGGCGCCGCACTTCTCGGAAACAATAGGTATGCAGCAAGA
The DNA here is from genome assembly GCA_958433005.1 of uncultured Collinsella sp. GTDB lineage: Bacteria > Actinomycetota > Coriobacteriia > Coriobacteriales > Coriobacteriaceae > Collinsella. The sequence continues at coordinate 37,731 of CAUAWV010000006.1, forward strand.
TGCGGCGCCCTCCAAAACGGATACATTGAAGGTGTCGAACCTGCTGAGCCCGGCATAGAAGTCAGCCTTACGATAGAGCCTCATTAACTCTTCCTTGTCAGATATTTCTCCGCGGTAATCAAGCTCAACACCACCCTCCCTAGCCATCTTTTCGCAGAGGGCACGATTGGAGCCGACGGCCCGGGAATCCCGACCGCATACTATGAGCCTAGGTTGGGCATCCGTTAGGGCAGCATACTTCGACAGCGCAAGGAGTGCGAGATCGCAGCCCTTGCGCTCCTCGAATCCTCCCGTCGTTATCACGACGGGAGGATTCGAGGAGCGCTTCTCAGCCAACAATGAGTCGACTTCAACCCCTACAGGGAGGTCGACACCGTTCCCGATCACCGTAACGTTTTCGTTACGGCCATACAACTTCTTAAGAACTTCAGCCTCAAACCTAGAAACACAGATGAGATTCGGGAACTCTCTAATTAGCTTAGGTTCGAGCTTAAGATCACGAGACAGCACCGGCCGGTATTTGCGTTCTTCGGCTGCAATGCCATGAACTACGAGGTAGTAGTTATTGCCGTGATCAATCTTCGATAGCATGCAGAGCGCCATGGGTACTCTGAATCCATTTTGGTGCACGCATATGGAGTAACCCTTGTAAGTAAATGGAATCTTCACAATGAGCTTTAGCACATCGGCAAAGGAATAAACCTCAGCAAGCTTGCAAGCATGATTCTGGGCAAGACGGGAGTGGACTGCCGCGGCTACGCCCAAAGGCCCCCTGTTTCCGTCGAGACGTGAAATCAGCAGCACCTTCTCATTAGGAAAGTCCATAAACGATATCCTCTTTGGCCTCGTGCTTTTCAAGGAACTCATCTACAGTTCCAACAACGCGAGCCGGGTTGCCGCATACGACCGATCCAACCGGAAAGCGGCCTTTGACAACCGACCCCCCCCGATGATGCAGTCATCACCGATAACAGTGCCAGGCAGAATCATTGTGTTTGCGCCGATAAAACAGTTCCTGCCAATAGTCACAGACTTGAGAAGCTTACCATGAGTCCCACGGCGAGCATACAACGCCTTGTCGATGCTGTAGTCGTGGACTAAGATGGACGTTCCATAGCTGATGGTGACTCCATCGCCCAAAGTGATGAGATTGTAGCCCGCCGCATCGAAGCGGCATTCAGGGCTTATCCAAGGATCACCGTACTCGGAGAACTTATCCGAGATGTTGACCCCTAGCCACGCCAAGTAGCGAGGGTATAGCTTTTTATAAGTTTTGTTCGATAACTTATTTATTGCAAGGAGAACGCCCTTTAAAGGTATTTTCGCTACGCGTTTATATCCCTGAGCAGCAGGAACGACTTTGTCGACCCTCATTATTAAAAGCCTTTCTCTATCATGGATAGTGCTTGATCAAAGCCGGCAACGAAACTTGAATCAGCACGATGAAGCGTCTCCCTGCACCCACCTGTGTCGTAAGTTATAACAGGAGTGCCACAGGCCTCGGCTTCAAGGTTGACCGTCGGATAGTTGTCCTCTACGGTAGGATTGAAATAGACGTCCGCCGTTGTATAGATGCCGGCGAGCTCCTGGGGAGAGTTGGTACGTTTGAGGCCAACAACGCCCCGGGGAAGCGCCTTTAGCTGCCGATCCGAAAGGCCGACGAGCGCTACGACAAACTTGTCAGAGTCAAGTTCCTCGGCTAAGCGGACGAAATCAGGAAGTCCCTTGCGCTTGGTCCAAGGGCTCGCAACGCCTAGCACCATAAACCGGTCGCCAATACCGTATCTCTCGCGGAAGTCGCTTGGGGTGGGTTTGAAAACGTCGGTGTCGATGACGTTATGACGGACCTCCACCGGATAATCTTTGAGAAAGCTCTCCCCGACCAAATCCGCGAGCCACTGTGAAGGTGTTATTAGCGTCATCCGCTCAGGCGGTACGCTCGTGAAGATGCGTTTCTTATCTTCATAGTTTCTCGCGCAGTTGGTTTTTGAAATCGTTATGGGATAGGTGTCCAGCTGCGGGCAGCATTTCGAGTACGCGCAATGAGACTGCCATTGTGCACACTTCACATATGTGAAGTGTGCACAATGGCCCGTAAAGGCCCAGCAATCGTGCAACGTCCATTTAACCTGGCAACGATGTGAGGCGAGCCAAGAGAACAGCATCTCTATGTTCACGTAATAGCCGTGTATGTTATGCAGGTGCACCACATCGGGATCGATCTCGTCCAGGCGCTTGAGCAGTTTTGCGGTATCTCGCTTAGAGTAGAAGCCCATGCGGTCATGCAAACGTGTCATGGCGCCGTGGGAGAGGTAGCCGGCCTTCGAAGCGCAGCACTGCTCATGGTCGCTTATCGTGTTGTGTCGACGGCCCCAGAAGATGTAAGAGTCAACCCCGCGCTCAGTCAGCTCATGGTGAAGGTTGCGCATTATGGTACCGGTGGAACCGTTGTAAAAGCTGTTGAGCTGGACGTAGCGCAGCGGGCGTCCCAGACATTCACCCAGAGCGAGTGCTTCGTCGACGAGCGCGTCGGTCGTGAGCCCTTGGGTCTGCGACACTAGCATTTCCTCCACACCATCTTGTCTACGACGCCTGTGTAGCTCTGGATGATTTTCACGACCTTGGTGGACACGGTCTCGTCGGCGTAGTCGGGCACGGGGGCCTCGGGGAGCGACCCCTCGGCGTCGAGCTCGACGGCGGTGTGGACCGCCTGGAGCAGGCCGCGCTCGCTGATGCCGGCAAGCGTGAAGCACGCCTTGTCCAGCGCCTCGGGGCGCTCGGTCGAGGTACGGATGCACACCGCCGGGAACGGGCGGCCGATACTGGCGAAGAAGCTCGACTCCTCGGGCAGGGTGCCGGAGTCGGAGACAACCGCGAAGGCGTTCATCTGCAGGCAGTTGTAGTCGTGGAAACCCATGGGCTCGTGCATGCGCACGCGCGGGTCGAGCTTGAAGCCAGTGGCCTCCAGGCGCTTACGGGAGCGCGGGTGGCAGGAGTACAGGATCGGCATGTCGTATTTCTCGGCCAGCGCGTTGATCGCGGTGAACAGGCTCGTGAAGTTCGCCTCGGTGTCGATGTTCTCCTCGCGGTGGGCCGAGAGCAGCATATAGCGCTTGGGCTCAAGGCGGAGCTCGGAGAGGATATCGGATGCCTCGATCTTGTCCAGGTTGGCGCGCAGGACCTCCGCCATGGGCGAGCCTGTGACGTAGGTGCGCTCCGGGGCGCAGCCGGTGTCCTTGAGGTAGCGACGGGCGTGCTCGGAGTAGGCAAGGTTGACGTCGGAGATCACGTCGACGATGCGGCGGTTGGTCTCCTCGGGCAGGCACTCGTCCTTGCAGCGGTTGCCCGCCTCCATGTGGAAGATGGGGATGTGGAGCCTCTTGGCCGCGATAGCGGACAGGCAGCTGTTGGTGTCGCCCAGGATCAGCAGCGCATCGGGCTGGACCTGCACCATCAGCTTATAGCTCGCGGCGATGATATTGCCCACCGTCTCGCCCAGGTCGGCGCCCACAGCGTCCAGGTAGACGTCGGGGTCGTCCAGCGACAGGTCGCGGAAGAAGATGCCGTTGAGCGTGTAGTCGTAGTTCTGCCCGGTGTGAGCCAGCAGGCAGTCGAAGTGGCGGCGGCACTTCTTGATGACCTCGGACAGGCGGATGACCTCGGGGCGGGTGCCCACGATGATCAGCAGCTTCAGGCGGCCGTCGTCCCCGAAGCGGATATCGGAATAGTCCTTGCCCATGCGGCTAGACCTCCTCGTAGTAGGTGTCGGGGTCCTCGGGGTCGAAGGGCTCGTTGGCCCACATGACCGTCACGAGGTCCTCGGTGTCGGACATGTTGGTGATGGAGTGCGTGTAGCCGGGGATCATCTCGACCACGCGCATGTCGGGACCAGAGACGACATACTCGTCGACGGGGAAGGGCTTGCCCTCGGCGTCCTCCCCCACCCTCCTCAGCCTGATCGACGCGGTACCGGAGACCACCAGGAACCTCTCCCATTTGCTCATGTGCCAGTGGTTGCCCTTGGTGATGCCGGGCTTCGAGACGTTGATGGAGACCTGGCCGCGCTCCGGCGTGCGCAGGAACTCGGTGAACGAGCCGCGCTCGTCGGTGTTGGGCTTCAGGGAGTAGGCGAAGTGCCCCGGCTCGTAGTGGGACAGGAACGTGCTCCAGAGCTTCTTGGAGAAGGATCCCTCGGAAAGGTCCGGCACCGAAAGCGTCTCGCGGCTGTCGCGGAAGCTGCCCAGCAGGTAGACGATCTCGCCCAGGGTTTTCACGTCAGTCCCGGGGACGTAGCAGAAATCATCTCCGTCGACGCGCTCGAGCCCCTCGTATCCGCAGCGGTGCTCCTCCCCCAGCAGGGCGCCCAGCATCTCGTCGACGAGGTCGTCGATGTAGAGGAGCTCCAGCTCCACCGAGGGGTCGTTCACGGTGTAGGGGCGGCCGTTGGCGATGGCGTCGCAGAAGGTGGCCACGGCAGAGTTGTAACGCGGGCGGCACCACTTGCCGTAGAGGTTGGGAAAGCGGTAGATGAGCACCGGGGCGCCCGTGCGCTCGGAATAATCGCGGAACAGGCCCTCCCCCGCCAGTTTCGACTCGCCGTAGACCGAGCCCTCAAAACGGCCGGAAAGGCTCGCCTGCGCGGAGCTGGAGAGCATGACGGGGCACGTGTTCCCGTGGCGCACGAGGGCATCAAGCAGCGTGGAGGCGAACCCGAAGTTGCCCTCCATGAACTCCGCCTGGTCCTCGGGGCGGTTGACGCCGGCCAGGTTGAAGACGAAGTCGGCGCGGGAGCAGTAGCCGTCCAGCTCCTCGGTCGTCGAGTCGACGTCATACTCCATGACCTCGAGCGGCAGCAGGGCTCGGTATTTGGCGCGGCGGTCCTTGCCGTCGCGGATGTTTTTCAGCGCGCAGCAGAGGTTCTTCCCGACGAAGCCCCTGGCGCCGGTGACGAGGACGCGCACCCTACTGCACCGCCTCGTGCTCGCGGCCCTCGAGCGCCAGCTGCACGTACTCGGCGGTCTTGATCTTGGCGATGGTGCCCTCTACGTCGAGCCTCTCGGTGTTGTGGGAGGTGTAGGACTCGTCGGCCTGGGTCTCCACCTCACCGTCCACGACGAACTTGTCGTAGTTCAGGTCGCGCGAGTCGCATGCCACGCGGTAGTAGCCACCCATGTCCTCGGCGCGCAGGCGCTCCTCGCGGGTCATGAGGGTCTCGAAGAGCTTCTCGCCGTGGCGGGTGCCGATCACCTGGGTGCCCACGCGGCCGAAGACCTCCTGGACCGCCTCGGCGAGGTCGCCGATGGTGGAGGCAGGCGCCTTCTGGATGAACAGGTCGCCGGGGTTGGCGTGCTCGAAGGCGAACTGCACCAGGTCGACCGCCTCGTCCAGGTTCATGAGGAAGCGGGTCATGTTGGGGTCGGTGACCGTGAGCGGCTCCCCTTTTCGGATGCGGTCGATGAACAGCGGGATGACGCTGCCGCGCGAGCACATGACGTTGCCGTAGCGGGTGCAGCAGATGGTGGTGCGGCCGGCGCCGTTTCGGGCGTTGGCGTAGATGATGGACTCCATCATGGCCTTGGACTTGCCCATGGCGTTGATGGGGTATGCCGCCTTGTCGGTGGACAGGCACACGACGCGGTCGACGCCCTCGTCGATCGCGGCGTGCAGCACGTTGTCCGTGCCGATGACGTTGGTGCGCACGGCCTCCATGGGGAAGAACTCGCAGGAGGGCACCTGCTTCAAGGCGGCGGCGTGGAAGATGTAGTCCACGCCGTGCATGGCGTCGCGCACCGACTGGGCGTTACGGACGTCGCCGATGAAGAAGCGCACCTTGGAGGCGAGCTCGGGCGACTTCTCCTGCAGGCGGTGGCGCATGTCGTCCTGCTTCTTCTCGTCGCGAGAGAAGATGCGGATCTCGGCCAGGTCGGTGTCCATGAAGTGCTTGAGGACGGTGTTGCCGAACGAGCCGGTGCCGCCCGTGATCATCAGGGTCTTGTCTTTGAATGCGGTGGTGGATTTCATCTACTTGCCTTCCTTGCGCTTGGCGCCCGTGAACTGGTAAAAGAGGAATTTGGTATTAGTAACTAGATATCGTTTGAAAAGTCGTTTCGGCTCTTGGATAAGTCTGTATAGCCACTCAAGGCTCAGGTTTTGCATCCAGTTCGGTGCCTCCGGTACCACTCCGGCGAGAACGTTGAACGCGCCACCAACGCCGATCATCAGCGGCTGCGGCCCCCCTTTGAGTTCGTGCATAAGAAGCTCCTGACGAGGCGCACCAAGCGCGATCCATGCGAAATCGGCCCCTGAGTCGGCAATACGTTGGGATAAATCGCATTTTTCGCCATATGTCAGTGGACGGAAAACGGAGGGTTCCATGCCTGCGATTTCCAAGCTCGGATATTCCTTTTGAAGCGCATCTCTGAGCGCCTCGAGGTTCTTCGTCTCATTTCCGTAGAAGTAATGGCTCCATCCGTGCAGGCTGGAGATCTCAAAAATCTCTCGCATCAAGTCTGGACCAGTAACGCGGTCCATTGATGCAACAGCCTTTCTACCAACAATCGACAGGGGTTTTCCATCAGGAACAGACATGACGGATTCAGCTTGGCAAGCCCAATAGGAAGGATCATCGTGGGCCATTACAGACGTATGTGCATTAGAAACGCAGATGTATTCGCCACGGAGCTCATCGATATGCTCAGTAAGAAAATGAATGCAGTGAGGCATATTCGTGCCGGTAATCGGGACATCAATTACCGGCACGCGATTGAGCTCGGAATACTTTGAATAATTATCGAGCATTAGCACGCACCCTTACCGGTGATGACCTCGATTACCGTAAGGACGACAATCTTGAGGTCCGTGATGATCCCGCGCTTAGCGATGTATTCAAGGTCGCGCTGGACCATGCCGTCAAAATCGGTCGAATTGCGGTCCGTCACCTGCCACCAGCCGGTGATGCCTGGCTTCACGGCCAGGCGCTGCAGGTCGTACTCGGTGTACTGCTCAACCTCGCGCGGCAGCGGCGGGCGCGGGCCCACCACGCTCATCTGGCCCAGGAACACGTTGAGGAACTGCGGGAACTCGTCGATGGAGTGCTTACGTATGAACTTGCCGATCTTCGTGACGCGGGGATCCTCCCTCATCTTGAACATGGCGCCGGCGATCTCGTTTTGTCCCTTGAGCTCGGCGAGACGCTCATCGGCATCCCTGTACATGGAGCGGAACTTCCACATACGGAAGGTAGAAAGGCTGCCGTCACGTTGGGTTCTACCGACGCGAATCTGGCTATAGAACGGGTTGCCCTCGCTCTCCAGGCGGATGACGATGGCGAGCACCAGGCTGGGAATGGCGATGACGGCCAGCGCGCAGCCGCTGAACACGATGTCGAAGGCGCGCTTGACGGCGCGGTAGGCCAGGCGCGAGTTGTCCCAGTCCACAATGGATTGCATGGCCTTATAGCGACCTGAGCCCTCGCGCCGGTCCATGGCCTGAGCAATCAGCGCCGCCCCCGCGGGCGCATCTGATGGATATTCTGTTTTATCCGACACGTTCTCTTCCAACACTACATCCCCGCCCCCGGGGCTCCTTCCTGTCCCGTTAAACAGTCGCCCGCACTTAGGCGATCGCCTTTTTAAGGTTGCGCATCACGCGCTGCTCGTTTGAAAGCACCGCGAGGCCGACGCGCGTAGTTACGCGTCGGCCGCACAGGTTGAGCTCCAAATAAGCAGTGCTCTTGCGTCTGTTGATGGTTTTAATAAGGCCTTCGTGGCCCAGCAGTGGACCTGCCGTCACTACGACCTGATCACCGTTTTTTAGGGCCTCGCTCATGGGCACAACGCGGTCTCCCCTATGCGTAAAGCCTCCAATAAGCTGGACCTCTTCTTTAGCCAGAGGCACAAACTGACCGTCCTGGGAGAGCACCCGGGCAAAGTCGTCCATGCGCAGCAGATACTGTTGCACGGTGCGGGGATCTGCCGTATCGCAGATGAGATAACCGGGAAAGAGTGGCTTGGTCGTTTTGACCCATTCGCCGTGTACCTTAATCTCGGTTTGAAATTGGGGATAAAAGAGCTCCTGCATGGCGCTCGCCGGCACCATGTGCTCGATGCGCTCGCGCATTACGTCTTCGCGACCGTTAATGACCTGGATTACATACCACACAAGCACCACCCCCTTGCTGTCTTACGTGTGGCTCGCGGGGTTTGGGTATGGCTTCGCCAGGGCGCTTGTGCGCGAAGGCGCTCCATATTCAAACCCTGAGCCCAGTTAGACAAGCACGTGGCTCTGCCCCACCGTGAGCGGTATGTATGAGTGCAGTTACTAGAGTCGCGGCCGTGTATCGCAAAAAGACCGCGACTCCAGCTGGCTGCGTGCGAACCAGTCAAGCGGGAACAAAACTGGACCGCACGCAAACAGCTGAAAACTACTACGCTTCGACACGCAAGCTATTAAATGCATCTTTGAATTACATCAATACAAATAACAACGTCGCATGACTTCTTTATTGGAGCTCGTGGTGTTTCTGGCACCGCCGTTACGGCCGGATGCTGATCGACCCTGCGCTTTGTGGCTTGCTGGAGCCGTGAGCACAGTTGAACTCATGTAACGTTAGGTATCCTAGCACAAGCTGGTAGCGAAACTGATTTGGCTTGTGGTGGACAACATATCGTTCATTTAGCGTGTTCAAGGGGGTTGTTTTGGGATGTTGTTCACATTGGCGCAGGATATTGGGGTGCTAGCGAAGGTTATGGATGCTCCTGAAGCCCGAATTGACCAGCGAGGCGTACTGGTAATTGCGTTTGTCCAACAAACTATGTACAGACATGGGAAATAAATTGTGCAACTTTTTGTTGGCGTAGGTGGGGTTTGCAGCGCGTGGTGTTTTGGCATGAAAAAAGGCCTTCGGAATTCCGAAGGCCTTTGCATTCACGATGGTGGAGACGAGGGGGATCGAACCCCTGACCTCTTGACTGCCAGTCAAGCGCTCTCCCAGCTGAGCTACGCCCCCGTGACGAGGAGATACTATAGGGGAATGTTTTGCTTGATGCAAGGGGGAATTTTGATTGATTGTCTTATCTTACGGGTTTTCCTGGAATGGGACTGAATTAGCTATTTTTGGCGGGTAAGAAAATAACTTGTTGGGTTTATTAGTTTTCTGGTTGAAGAATGTCTCCTACCATTTTGTTGAGTCAATGGTTGGATTTAAAGCGGAGCAACTCATTGCAGTTGTAGAATCTCTGGTTGAAATCGTCTTTGCCTGGGAGGACCGACCATGGCCGAGAAGTTCGCGTTCGACTACGTGAACGAGATTTTGGGTATCGTCAACTACGTGCGCGAAGTGCTACGCCCCGCCTACACTACTGGGACTGCTGAGCCGCATCTCGATCGCAACATCGCGAGCAGCAGCCTAACGATTGACCCACGCATCGACGTCCCGGGACAGCTCTTCGTGACCGAGCGCGACCGCGACGACGAGATGGTGGATGAGTTCATCGAACCGAGGACAGGTCCGAGAATCGACACAGAAACGGGCGAGGTGTTATGAGCATGACAGCAATTGCCGATTGGGAGCCCATGCCCTCTACGTGTTTAAAATGCAGCGACAACGAATACGGGTTCCCCGCCGTCGTCTGCCGTACGCCCAGCAGGCTTGTGGAAGAGTGCGAAAACGCCTTCGACGCAGGGCTGCTGCTCGCCGCTTTGACTCTCGTAGTGACCATCCCAGACGTATGCGCAAACATCGACGGGACGGATTACCGGAAATGGTGCGAGGAGTACCTGGGGCTCCCGAACGATGGGAGAAAAATGACCAATGCGCGCAAGGGCGAGAAGCGCCCAGATGAGATAAAAGAGGAGTTTGAGACGATAGAGAAGCGAGGCATCTTTACGGCATCGGATCTCTATCAGCTTCGCTGCGCGGTGATCCATGCGGGGTCGTCGGTCATCGAGGGAAGGGGCGAAGACTATAGCCCCTACAAAGCCATCGGGGTTTGCGTACAGGGCGATGCGCGCGGGATAATCGCGAGTTATGGGCATAAAGGAATCGGACATGGAAGCCAACAGGACTGCGAGTTCGATTGCGTCATCAAGCTTGAAGGGCTCATCTCTCTCATAGCAAAGGGTGTGTGCAAATTCGTCGAGGAAGACCCCGAGCGCGATCGAGAATACTCGACGGGGAAAGGACTTTCCCGCCAAGGCGTGGTGGACTTCAGGCCTTTAATCAAAAAGTTGTTAAGCACGTGGTTGGATTTGCATATGAGCGGGTTGTTAGATAAGTGGTTGGATTAAACAGAATCCCGTTTACGGAAACCAACCGATCGTTTAACAACTTCCAACCACTGATTGTATATACCCTTTTTGGCTTTGCCAAAATTATCCAATTCAGCCCCGTCCCGATAAAACCCTCACGCCAGCAAATAACCGATCGCAACACCTTGGTGGACTTGGATCTTGGCCGTACCCCTGACGACGTTGCTGATGCCCGTGTCGGTTAGTAGACCTAACGAAGCGTGATCTAGCTCCCACTCTAGGCCGCGTTCGCTTACCACCGTCCCAGGGGCTATAGCAATGATAGAGAACGTCTTGTCCACGACGCCCTCGATGGTCCACGATTCGCCTTCATGCAGAATGCGGGCCGTGATCTCGTCCTCGGCAATCCAGACGGGGGCGTCTTTGTAGTTGGCTAGTAAGCCTAGGACGCTTAGGGCCATATCAGGGCGGCCGCCCGTGGCGCAGGTCGCAACCACTTCGGCACCTGGCCAGCGGCGTCGGACGGAATCGAGCGCCAGCGCCAGGTCGGTATAGTCTTTGTAGGGGTCGTGACGCTCAACTTCAAAGTCGGTGGCGGCATCGACCAACGCACGACCCGCGTCACTTACCGTGTCGGCATCCCCCACATACACGTCGCAGCTTAGTCCCGCACCCAGAAGGGCATCCAGGCCGCGGTCCACGGCAACAACGTAATCGCACTCCCCTGCTAGCCTACGCAACAGATCCGCGCTCGCCACCACGGGCGAGCCGCAGACCACTAATACCTTGCAAGCCACAGCCCTCGCCTAGCCCTCAAACGCCAGCACGTGATCCAGATCCAGGTCCTTATAGCTGTCGATAAAGATATCGCAGTTGGCGCGCACATCGTCGCGCTTCATGCGGCCGTGCGGGTCATAGATGCCAACGCGCTTAAAGCCTGCGACCCCAGAGCTCTTTAGGCCAAAGACGGCGTCCTCAAACACCCACGCGCGCTCAAACTTGTGCCCGTGGCGCTCCTCTAGGCGGCGCAGCGCCAGCTCGTACACATCGGGGAACTGTTTGGAGCGTCCCGCCTCGCCCGTCGTGGTAACAAACTCCATGTAAGCGTCGAGCCCGGCACCAGCGAGCGCGGACTGCACCAGCTCGGCCGGCGTGGACGTAGCCACACACATGGAAATTCCCGCCGCCTTCGCCTGCTCCAAAAATGCCAAGAGCCCCTCGCGCGGTGGCACCTTGGAGTAGCCATCGATCAGGATGTCGCTCAGCTCGCGATACAGCTCCTCGCCGTTCGCTCCAATGCCCCATGTGTCGTGGTAGGCCTGGCACTCGTCCTCGAGCGACAAATGCTCAAACTGGGCAAAATCGTCGACCGTGACGTCAACACCGTGGCGGTGCAATAACTCGGGCTGGGCATGGGCCCAAACGGGGGTGCTATTTACCAGCGTGCCGTCGCAATCGAAAATAAAAGCGACATTGTGGGCGGCGGTCTGGGACATAAACATACCTTTCGATGTCAAATGGTAAACAACCTGCTAAAAACGTTTTACCAAACGTCAAACTAACAATCTTGAAACCCTAATTGGTAAAACTGTCAAGAGTTTTACCATCGCAATTCTGCCAGTGGTCTAAACATGGCGCTCGCCGATTAAACACCGCCGCAAATCCACTTTTCTCCATAAAAGTAACGAACAGGTGTTATCGTATTTCGTGCCGAAAGTTCCACCGAGCACGCGAGGTGGAACGAATCATAGAACTATCGCCGTCCCCTCGATTCGTGCAGCCTTGGACCTTTCGCATCTAGTCACCAAGGCAACACGCTGCCGCGTCATGATGGGATCAAACGTGAGCGATACAAAGCTAAAGCCAGCAACCAAAAAGCCTGCTACCCGTAAAGCCGCCCCGCACGCACCGGAGCTCTCTAAGGACGATGTCTACCTGTTTGGCATTGGCATGTGGGAGCGCAGCTGGGAAAAGATGGGCGCGCACCCCGACACGCAGAACCGTACGCGCGGTTGGCGCTTTTGCGTTTGGGCGCCCGACGTAAAGAGCGTCCATGTCATTGGCGAATTTAACGACTGGAATGAGGAAGCCAACCCTCTGGTGCCCGTGCATACGAGCGCTATTTGGGAAGGCTTTATTCCTGGCGCAGAACAAGGTCAGCTCTATAAGTATCTCATTGAGACCAACGAGGGCGAGAAGCTCTACAAGGCCGATCCGTACGCCTTCAAGGCCGAGTGCCCTCCGGGAACGGCAAGCGTGCTGTGGACCCTCGATGGCTACAAGTGGAACGACGCCGCATGGCTCAAGCGCCGCGCCAGTCATAACCACATGTCGCAGCCCCTTAACATCTACGAGGTGCATATTGGCTCGTGGAAGCGCCACGGCGACGCGCCACAGGGCGAGCCGGACGAGTACGGCAACTACCCCGGTCCCATGGACCCCTTCCCCGCGCAGCGCGGCGAGTTCTACACCTACGACGACCTGTCGGTCGAGCTCGTGGACTACGTGCACGACATGGGCTACACGCATATCGAGGTCATGCCGCTTATGGAGCATCCCTTCGATGGCTCCTGGGGCTACCAGACGACCGGCTACTATGCCGCCACGTCGCGCTATGGCGACCCGCAGCAGCTCATGCACTTTATCGATGCGTGTCACAAGGCGGGCATTGGCGTGATCATGGACTGGGTGCCCGGCGGTTTTTGCGCCGACTCCCACGGCCTTGCCACCTTTAACGGTCACATGCTGTTTGAGCATGAGATTCACCCCAACTGGGGCACGCACAAGTTCGACTTCGCCCGCGGCGAGGTCCGCTCCTTCCTGGTCTCCAACGTGCTGTACTGGCTCGAGAACTTCCACGTGGACGGCATTCGCATGGACGGCGTGTCCAGCATGCTGTACCTCAACTTTGGCATCGACGATCCCGGCCAAAAGAAGTTCAACAAGTACGGTACCGAGGAGGACCTGGACGCCAGCGCGTTTATCCGCCAGGTCAACTGCGCCGTGGAGGCCCACTTCCCTGACGTGATGATGATGGCTGAGGAGTCCACCGCGTGGCCGCTCGTGACCTACCCGCCGCAGGACGGCGGCCTGGGCTTCCACTACAAGTGGGACATGGGCTGGATGAACGACACCCTTCACTACATGCAGACCGATTTTCCGTGGCGCCCCGGCAACCACGGGCTGCTCACGTTCTCCATCATGTACGCCTTTACCGAGAACTTCATTTGCCCGCTGAGCCACGACGAGGTCGTGCACGGTAAATGCTCGCTGATCGGCCGTATGCCGGGCGACTGGTGGCGTCAGTTTGCCGGCCTGCGCACGCTGGCTTTCTATCAAATGACGCACCCCGGCGCCAAGCTCAACTTTATGGGCAACGAGATTGGCCAGTTTATTGAGTGGCGCTACTACGAGTCCATCCAGTGGTTCCTGACCGAGGAGTACGAGACTCACCGTCATCATCAGGCGTTCATCAAGGCGCTCAACCACCTGTACACCGCCGAGCCCGCCCTGTACGAGCGCGGCTACACCGACGACGGCTTTACCTGGATCGATGCGGACAACTCCAAGCAGTCCATCGTGAGCTTTGTGCGCCAGGGCGAGGATGTAGATGACGACCTGGTGATTCTGATCAACTTTGACCCAGCGAGCTACGAGAGCTTCCGCGTGGGCGTGCCGCGCGAGGGCGACTGGGAGGTCATCTTTGACTCCGACCGTCCCGAGTTTGGCGGCAGCGGCTATGCCGGCAAGGAGCCCTACACCTGCTCGAGCGAGCCCTATCCCTGGAACGGGCAGATGGACTCTATTGAGATTAAGGTGCCTGGCCTGGCAGGCGTGGTGCTTAAGCGCCGCGGTCCCAGCAGCTATAAGCCGTCGATGGTCGAGGAGCCCAAGGCTGCGCCCAAGAAGCGCACGTCCTCGGTGAAGCCTAAGCCTGCGGCTGCCAAGAAGGCTCCGGCTAAGGCGAAGGCCACGGCGACCAAGGCCAAGGCCAAGGCTGCCGCAAAGCCCGCTGCTAAGGCCGCAGCCAAGAAACCGGCTGCCAAAAAGGCCGCTACCAAGGCCAAGTCTGCTTCTGTTAAGCCGTCTGCCAAGGATGCGTAACAAAACCGTTACAGCTGTAATTACCCGCCCCGACGAGGCGTAGGATACAAGTCATAACCGTTCCGGGAGAAACATCCCCGGGGGAAAGGAACGTATGAATAAGATCTTCGACAACAAGCAGGAGTTTACCGAGCTCTATCGCGATGCCGTCATGAGCATCAGCGGTAAGAGCGTCGAGGCCGCCAGCGACCTCGACCGCTTTAACGCCCTGGCCAAGCTCGTGGCCGAGAAGGCGCGCACCGTTGCCACCAAGAGTGACGCCCGCGTCACCGCCGAGGGCAAAAAGCGCGTGTACTACTTCTCGATCGAGTTTTTGATCGGCCGCCTGCTCGACAACTACCTGCTCAACTTTGGCGTGCGCGACATGGTCGCCGAGGCGCTCGACGACATGGGCTTTGACCTGTCCGTCATCGAGAACCAGGAGCCCGATCCGGCCCTGGGCAACGGTGGCCTGGGTCGTCTGGCCGCGTGCTTCCTGGATTCCATGGCAGCCGAGGGCATTGCCGGCTACGGCAACGGCATGCGCTACCGCTACGGCCTGTTTAAGCAGGAGATTGTCAACGGCAGCCAGGTCGAGGCCACCGACGAGTGGCTCACCCACGGCTATCCCTGGGAGGTCCGTCGTCAGGACAAGGCCGTGACCATCAAGTTTGGTGGCCATGTTGAGGGCTTTGAGGAGAACGGCCGCACGTTCTACCGCACGGTGGACACGCAGGACATCCTGGCTGTCCCTTATGACATCCCCGTCGTGGGCTATGCCGGCGAGACCGTCAACAAGCTGCGCGTCTGGGCTGCCGAGCCGGTCGAGGAGCACTTTGATCTGGAGGCCTTCAACCGCGGCGACTATGCTCTGGCCGATGCCGAGCGCGCTGAGGCCGAGGCCATCAGCGCCATCCTCTACCCCAACGACGCCGGCGAGCACGGCCGTCTGCTGCGCCTGAAGCAGGAGTACCTGTTTGTCTCGGCCGGTATCTACAGCCTGCTCGACACCTTTGAGAAGGAGCACGGCGCGAACTGGGAGCTGCTGCCGCAGTTTGTGGCCATCCACACCAACGATACCCACCCCGCCATGTGCGGCCCCGAGCTCATGCGTATCCTCATCGACGAGAAGAAGCTTGAGTGGGATGACGCCTGGAACATCGTGACGCAGGTCGTGAGCTACACCAACCACACCATCCTGCCCGAGGCCTTGGAGAAGTGGCCCATCGGCACGTTCTCTAAGCTCCTCCCCCGCGTGTACCAGATCATCGACGAGATCAGCCGTCGTTGGCACGAGTCGTTCGACACCTCGCAGGAGGGCTGGCAGGAGCGTCTGCGCCAGACCGCCATCCTGTGGGACGGCGAGATTCGCATGGCCAACCTGTCCGTGATCTGCAGCCATAGCGTTAACGGCGTGGCCAAGATCCACTCCGACATCATCAAGAACATCGTGCTCAAGGACTTCTATGCCTTGACGCCCGAGAAGTTTAACAACAAGACCAACGGCATCTCGCACCGTCGCTTCTTTGCCGAGGCCAACCCCACCTACGCCAAGCTTGTGACCGAGGCCATTGGCGACGGCTGGCTCAAGGACGCCTTTGAGCTTGAGAAACTCAAGGAGTTTAAGGACGACACCGAGTTCTTGAAGGCCGTAGGTGCCTCCAAGCGCGCTAACAAGGAGCGCCTTGCCGCCTACGTCAAGGCCGAGACCGGTCTGGTCATTGACCCCAACACCGTCTTCGATGTCCAGGTAAAGCGCTTCCATGCCTACAAGCGCCAGCTCATGAACGTCATGAAGGTGATGGACATCTACAACCGTCGCATTGCCGATCCCAACTTCCACGTGACGCCGACGACCTTCATCTTTAGTGGCAAGGCTGCCTCGAGCTACACCTTTGCCAAGGAGACCATCCGCCTCATTAACTCCGTTGCCGACGTCATCAACAACGATGCCCGCGTCAACGAGGTCATGAAGGTCTGCTTTATCCCCAACTTCCGCGTGAGCAACGCCCAGCTCATCTACCCCGCCGCCGAGATCTCGGAGCAGATCTCCACGGCCGGCAAGGAGGCCTCGGGCACGTCCAACATGAAGCTCATGATGAACGGCGCCATTACGCTGGGCACCCTCGACGGCGCCAACATCGAGATCGCCGATCTGGCCGGCCGCGAGAACGAGGCCATCTTTGGCCTGACCGCCCCCGAGGTCGAGCAGCTCTGGGCATCCAACAGCTACTTTGCGTGGGATACCCTCAACGGCGACCGCGAGCGTCTGGGCCGCGTGATGGACGAGCTCAAGGACAACACGTTTGCGGGTCTTTCGGGCAACTTCGAGAGCATCTACAACGAGCTCATGAACAACAACGACCCCGACCTGGTCATGGCAGACTTCCGCAGCTACGTCGACGCCTGGGAGAAGCTCACGAACAGCTACGGCGACCAGGAGACCTGGAACCGCAAGGCCCTGCTCAACACCGCCTCGAGCGGCTGGTTCTCGAGCGACCGCACTATTCGCGAGTACCGCGACGAGATCTGGCACGCGTAAAGGCGCGCGAGCTCCCTTTGCCGCACGGCATTATTCGACGGGCGTGACGTTGCGCCGCGCCCGTCGCTAATGGGTTTAAGAACATCGATGACAGAAGGAGAAATCGATGAGTAAGAAAGAATGCATCGCGATGCTCCTCGCAGGAGGACAGGGCAGCCGATTGGGGGCACTCACCCAAAAGATCGCTAAGCCGGCGGTCAGCTTTGGTGGCAAGTTCCGCATTATCGACTTTTCGCTCTCCAACTGCTCCAACTCGGGCATCGACACGGTGGGCGTTCTGACGCAGTACCGTCCCTACCTGCTGCATGCCTACGTGGGCTCCGGCGAGGCGTGGGATCTGGACAGCCGCGACGGCGGCGTGTCGATCCTGCCGCCGTACGAGACGCAGACCGGCGGCGCCTGGTATGCGGGCACGGCCGACGCCATTACGCAGAACCTCGACTACATCAAGGCCAACGACCCCAAGTACGTCCTGATTCTTTCGGGCGATCACCTGTATCGCATGGACTACCGCAAGATGCTCAAGACGCACATTGAGAACAACGCCGACCTCACGGTGAGCGTTATGCCCGTGCCGTGGGAGGAGGCCAGCCGCTTTGGCATCCTGACCACCGACCCCGAGGACGGCCGCATCACCAAGTTCACCGAGAAGCCCGAGAAGCCCGATTCGAACCTCGCGTCCATGGGCATCTACATCTTCTCGGCCGACGTGCTGATCGAGGCGCTCGAGGAGGACGCTCTGGACCAGCGCTCGAGCCACGACTTTGGCAAGGACATCATCCCCAAGCTGCTCGGTGAGAACAAGCGCCTGTACAGCTACGAGTTCCACGGCTTTTGGAAGGACGTCGGCACCATCGCCAGCTTCCACGAGACCTCAATGGACCTGCTGGGTAACAACCCCGAGTTCGATCTGTTCGACAAGAACTTCCCCATCATGTCCAACATCACCACGCGTCCGCCGCACTACATTGGACCGGACGGCCGCCTGGACGACTGCCTGGTCTCCAACGGCTGCAAGATCTACGGCACCGCTCGCCACTCGATCCTTTCGACCGATGTCATCATCGAGGAGCGCGCCGTGGTCGAGGACTCCGTGCTGCTGCCGGGTGCGCACGTTAAGAGCGGCGCGCACATCTGCCGCGCTATTTTGGGCGAGAACTCCACGGTCGAAGAGGGCGTGAAGCTCGGCTCTGTCGATACCACCAAGGATACGGCCGTCGTTGGAAATGACGTCGTTATCGGGAAGGGGGAATGATCCGATGATCAATCGCAAGGCCATCGGTTACATCACCGCTAACTACTCTTCGTCCTACGGCAGCGTGCTGCTCAAGGATCGTCCCATCGCGTCCGTTCCGTTTTTGGGCCGCTACCGCCTGATCGACTTCCCGCTGTCCAACATGATGAATGCCGGCATCAAGACCGTCGGCGTCGTCATGCCGGGTAACTACCGTTCGCTGATCGACCACGTAGGCTCGGGCAAGGACTGGGGCCTGGACCGCAAGAAGGGCGGCCTGTTCATGGTGCCCGGCAACGCGTATGGCACCACCAAGGGCGGCATGCGCTTCCTGCTGCGCGACATCATCTCCAACAAGACGCTGTTCCAGCGCTCGGAGAAGCCCTATGTTGTGATGATGGGCACCAACATCATCTTTAACATGGACCTCAACACCATCATCGAGGCGCACGAGAACTCCGGCGCCCAAATGACCGTGGTGTACTGCAAGGCCACGCGCAATGTCGAAGACGAGACCAAACTCGAGATTAACGAGAACGGCCGCCTGACGGGCGTGAGCGCCGGCGTCGTGTACGGCGACAACGCCTCCATGGACTGCTGCATCGTCAACCGCGAGACGCTGCTCGAGATCATCGATCACTACCAGGCCGCCGACTATCTGGACCTGCTCGAGGCACTCCAGGGCGACTTTGGCAACATCGACGTGTGCAGCTACGAGTACAAGGGCGAGGTCGTGGGCGTGTTTAGCGAGAAGTCGCTGTATCGCCGCAGCATGGACCTGCTCGACCAGACCGTAGCCGACCAGCTCTTTGACCCCGAGCGCCCGATCCTGACCAAGGCTCACGACGTGCCGCCTTCGCGCTATGCGACCGGCAGCCACGCGTGCAACTCGATCATCTCGGCCGGCTGCATCATCAAGGGCACCGTGCGCAACTCGATCCTGTCGCGCGGCGTTGTGGTCGAGGAAGGCGCTTCGGTCACCAATTCGATCATCAACCAGAGCTGCATCATCAAGAGCGGCGCCCGCGTTGAGAACGCCATTCTGGACAAAAACAACGTGGTTCCCACCAACACCGAGCTTCGCGGCACGCCCGAGAACATCCTG
The DNA here is from genome assembly GCA_958433005.1 of uncultured Collinsella sp. Taxonomy (GTDB): domain Bacteria; phylum Actinomycetota; class Coriobacteriia; order Coriobacteriales; family Coriobacteriaceae; genus Collinsella. The sequence goes on from CAUAWV010000006.1 coordinate 56,943, forward strand.
GTGCTGGGCAAGGCTCCGTTAACTTGCGACACCACCATCGTACGTTAACGTTGGCACCGCAACATCGCTCGTAACATGTAGAATAGCCGCCCGGTTTGTGCCAGGCGGCTATTCTCGAATTGCAACATGGGAGACAATATGGCAGATTCCAGCAAAAAGATGCAGATCGTGTTTGCCTCGGCCGAGTGCGCACCGTTTGTGAAGACCGGTGGCCTGGGCGACGTGGCGGGCTCGCTGCCTGCGGCGCTTGTGCGCGCCGGCGCCGAGGTCATCGTCATGGTGCCCAAGTACGCCACCATCAAGGACGAGTACAAGGCGCAGATGGAGCACTTCTCCGACTTTTACGTGAGCCTGGGCTGGCGCAATGAGTACTGCGGACTCGAGAAGCTCGAGCACGACGGCGTCACGTATATGTTCATCGACAACGAGCGTTACTTTGCGCGCGACTATCCGTACGGCTTCTTTGATGACGGCGAGCGCTTTGCATTCTTCTCCAAGGCCATCACCGAGAGCCTGCAGCACCTGCCGGCCGGCTTTGAGTGTGACATCCTCCACTGCAATGACTGGCAGACGGCACTGGCGCCCGTGTTCTTGCGCGAGTTCTACCAGGGCCTGCCGCTGTACGACCGTGTCAAGACCGTGTTCTCGATCCACAACGTGGCGTTCCAGGGCCAGTTCAGCGACACCGTGATGGAGGACATTCTGGGTGTGGCGCATATTCCGGCGGCCGCCTCGCAGCTGCGTTGCGATGCCTGCAGCATCAACTACATGCTGGGCGCGCTGCGCTATGCCGATGCCATCACCACGGTGAGCCCCACCTATGCCAACGAGATCCAGACGCCCGAGTTTGGCGAGGGCCTGGACGGCGTTCTGCGCGAGCGCTCCTATGCGCTGCAGGGTATCCTGAACGGCATTGATGTGGCAGGCTTTGACCCGGCGACCGACAAGCGCATTGCCGCCAACTACACCGTGGAGGACCGTTCCGGCAAGGCCGTGTGCAAGGCCAAGCTGCAGGAAGAGCTGGGGCTCGAGGTTCGCGACGACCGCCCGCTCATGGTGATGGTCACGCGCCTGACGCGCCAAAAGGGCATGGACCTGGTCATGTACGCGCTCGACCGCATTCTGGCCGGCGGCGTGCAGGTGGCGGTGCTGGGCACCGGCGACCGCGACTACGAGGACGGCCTGCGCTACTTCCAGGACAAGTACCCCGGCACCATGGCCGCGCGCATCGAGTTCGATCCGGCGCTGTCGCAGCGCATGTATGCTGCCGCCGACATGTTCCTGATGCCGTCGAAGTTTGAGCCCTGCGGCCTGTCGCAGATCATCGCCATGCGCTACGGTACCCTGCCTATCGTACGCGAGACCGGTGGTCTGAAGGACACGGTGATTCCGTATAACGAGTTTACCGGCGAGGGCACGGGCTTCTCGTTTAGTAACTTTAACGGCGACGAGATGGGCGACGCCGTGTTCCGTGCGGCACGCCTGTTCTGGGACAACCGCGATGCCTGGAACCAGCTGGTCACGCAGGCCATGAGCCAGGACTTTAGCTGGACGCGCTCGGCCGACAAGTATCTGGACCTGTACTTCTTTATGCATCCGGAGATTGAGAGGCCTGTGGCTGTTGTCGACGAGCCTGTGGTTGTGGCTGAGAAAGTTGAGGCCGAGCCCGAGGTTGTGGCCGAGCCCGAGCCCAAGGCCGAGTCGGTTGTTGAGGCGCCCGCTGCTGCTGAGGAGCCCAAGGCTGAGGAGAAGCCGGCTGCGAAGCCTGCGGCAAAGAAGACCACGACTCGTAAGACGACGACTAAAAAGGCCACGACAACGAAGGCCGCTGCGAGTAAGACCACCACTGCCAAGGCAACTACCGCCAAGGCAACGACCACGCGCAAGCGCACCACCGCAGCTGCCAAGAAGGCCGCCGAGGCCGAGGCTGCTCCCGAGGTAAAGGCCGAGACCGTCACCGCCGAGGATAAGCCTGCGGCAAAGGCTCCGGCCAAGACCGCTACCAAGAAGACGACCACGACCGCCAAGAAGGCAACAGCTGCCAAGAAGACCACGGCAACGAAGTCGACGGCCGCCAAGGCTACTGCGACCAAGGCCGCTCCGAAGGCCGCCGCAAATGCTACTGCGACCAAGGCCGAGGCAGCTGTCGAGGCCAAGCCGACCGCCAAGACCACCACGCGCAAGCGCACTGCAACGACGGCCAAAAAGACCACGACCAAGGCTGCTGCTCCTAAGGCGGAAGCTAAGGCCGAGGCCAAACCCGCAGTAAAGGCCAAGCCTGCGCCGAAGGCCGCCGAGGTCAAGCCCGCTGCCGCCAAAGAGGAGCCCAAGGCCGAGGTAAAGGCCAAGCCCGAGCCCACAATGGAGACCCCGGTCTCCCCCGCCGCCGCAACCGAGAAAAAGGCGCCGTCGAAGAAGACTTCCGTCCGCAAGGCAACGGCCACCCGCAAGCGCCGCTAATCCGGACGATTAAAACTTAATCCAACGCAAAAGGGGGCGCCCCAACCAGGCGCCCCCTTCTTGGTTGAACTTCAGTATTAAAAAGAGGGCCGGTTTACTACGACAAAATAGCTCTGGCCGACCACGGGGAGTATTCTATGAAATTGGCAACGCTTCTACCTGCGGTTTTAATATCACCAAATTGACAGTGGTTGAGATCATTCAAATCGTCGTAGTAAACCGAAGTACTTTTGTTTGACTACAAATAGTATCCGTCTGGGCGTTTTCGAATACCGCGATAATTTGGGTGGTAAAACGATTTTCTAGGACAACCGTTCGCCGATGGTAAACGGATGTTGTTTATACAGCCTGTGAACAACAGATATACTTACATCCTGTGCGTAAAGCCCATGGCCAGCAGGCCATGATTCTATTGAACTGGACCGTACTATGAGATTGATACACAACAGCCGCCTGCCGCAGTTTCGCACTCCGTTTGGCGCTGTGACCACTGGCACTTCCGTTTCGCTCTCGGTGATCTTGGAGGATGCCGACCCCAACCAGGCAACGCTCACCCTGCGCACCTGGGTCGATGAGATCGGCGAGTCTCGGTATCCCATGACGCATGAAGGCGACGGCATATTTTCCGTAGAGCTTGAGTGTACCGAGCCCTGTCTTATCTGGTACAGCTTTATCTGCAATATCGAGGGCCAGCCCGAGGTTCGCCTAGGCGCGCCGCAAGGTCGCACCGGCGGCGAGGGCGTAACCTACGACTACGCCGAAGTGCCGTCGTTCCAGGTCACCGTCTACAAGCACCGCGAGAACCGTCCCACCTGGTACGAGCGCGGTATGGTCTACCAGATCTTCCCCGATCGCTATGCTCGCGACGAAAACTGGCGCGAGCGCACGCTGGCCGAAGTCGAAAAGCCACGCAACGGAATCCAGCGCCGCATGGTCGAGGACTGGAACGAGCCGCCCGTGTACGAGCGTGCCGAGGACGGATCCATCAAGACCTGGGACTTTTACGGCGGCTCGCTCAAGGGTATCCAAAATGACCTGCCCCGCATCGCCGAGCTGGGCTTTACGGCCATCTACCTCAACCCCATCTTTGAGGCCGCGAGCAACCACCGCTACGACACGGCCGACTACACCAAGATCGACCCAATCCTGGGCACCGAGCAGGATTTTACCGAGCTGTGCCAGGCAGCCGAGAAGCTGGGCATCTCCATCATCCTGGACGGCGTCTTTAACCATACGGGTGACGACTCCATCTATTTCAACCGCTACGGCAACTACCCCGGCGTGGGCGCGTGGCAGAGCGAGGACTCGCCGTGGCGCGATGCGTTTTATTTCCACGAGGACGGCTCGTACGACTGCTGGTGGGGCGTGGGCAACATGCCCGCCATCAATGAGAGCTCCGAGCTGGTACGCGAGCGGCTTCTGGGCAAGGACGGCGTGATCCGTAAATGGCTACGTGCCGGCGCTCATGGCTGGCGCCTGGACGTCGCTGACGAGCTTTCCGACGACTTCCTGGCCGAGATCAAGAAGGCCGTACTTGCCGAGAAGCCTGATGCACTGTTGCTCGGCGAAGTCTGGGAAGACGCCTCCAACAAGATCAGCTACGGCCATCTGCGTCGCTACCTACAGGGCTCCGAGTTGGACTCTGCTATGGATTACCCCTTCCGCGACATGGTCATCGGCTTTTTGATGGGCTACAAGAACGCCTACCAGGCAGCCGAGGATATCGAGACCCTGCGCGAGAACTACCCGAGCGAGGCATTGTCCTGCGCGCTCAATCTGCTTTCGAGTCACGACCGTCCGCGCATCATCTCGGTGCTCGGCGGCGGCCCCGACGAGTCGCAGCTGCCCGAGTGCGAGCGCAGCAAATGGCGCTTGGACGAGAACGCGATGGGACTGGCCAAGAGCCGCTTTTGGCTCGCCACGCTCATGCAGATGACCTTCCCCGGCGTGCCTTCGATCTACTACGGCGACGAGTACGGCCTGGAGGGCCTTACCGATCCGGGCAACCGCCGCACCCTGCCCTTGAAGGAAGACCTGCACGACTTCGACACGCTGGCTATTGTCAAGAACGCTTCCGCCGTACGCCGCGCACTGCCGTTTATGATCGACGGCGAGATCAAGGCCTTCGCGCTCAACGACGAGGTGCTGGCCTACAACCGCACGGGCAAGGATGGCGAGTCCGCGACGGTTATCATCAACCGCAGTCTGCGCAATTCGCACCGCGTGACGATTCCGGCGCTCGGCGAATGCGCGAGTGACGTCATCAGCGGTCGCGAGTGCGAGATACACAACGGTACGGTCACGCTCGATCTGTATCCGCTGGGCTCGTCGATCATCTATCACCATGCCGAGCAGCGCCTGCAGGAGCCGCTCGATCACGGCGCGGGCGTTGTGTGCCATATCACCTCGGTGCCCACCGACGATGGCAAGCCCGGCACGATCGGCGCACCCACGCGTCGCTTTATCGACCATCTGGCCGCTATGGGTATGCGCTACTGGCAGGTCCTGCCCGTCAACCCGACGGACTTCTTCCGCTCCCCTTACGCTGGGCCTTCGGCCTTTGCGGGCAATATTGACCTGCTGCCCGAGAGCCAAGAAGAGCTGGCGGCCGACTTTGAGACTTGGAAGGCCCGTGGCGGCGAGGATGCAGACCCGCTCTACACGGCGTTTAAACATCGCAACGCCGATTGGCTCGAGAAGTACTGCGTCTACATGGCCGTCAAGAAGTACTTTGAGGGCGAGTCGCGCCACGATTGGCCGGCCGATGTCGCGCGCTACAACGAGCATCTGATTGACGACAAGCGTTTCCACGACGAGGCAGAGCTGCAGGCGTACATGCAGTACCGCTTTGACCTTGCCTGGTGCGAGCTCATGAACTATGCGCACAAGAAGGGCATCGAGGTCATCGGCGACATTCCCATGTACGTTTCGGACGATTCGGCCGACGCGTGGAGCGAGCCCGAAAACTTCTGGCTTTCCGATACCGGCAAGGCAATCGAGATCTCCGGTGCGCCGCCCGATAACTTTGCGCCCGAGGGTCAGGTGTGGGGCAACCCGACGTTCCGCTGGGACCACATGAAGCAGAACGGCTACCGCTGGTGGATGGACCGTTTGCGTCGCGCGTTCTCGCTCTACGACCGCGTGCGCCTGGACCACTTCCTGGGATTCCACAGCTACTTTAGCATTCCCGCAGGCAAGGCCTGCGCCGACGGCCGCTGGCTGGCGGGTCCGGGCAAGGATCTGTTCCAGACTGCCTATGACGAGCTGGGGCCGCTCAACTTTATCGCCGAGGACCTGGGCTACCTGACGCCCGGTGTTCGCGCCATGGCTTCGACTTGCGGCTTCCCCGGTATGGACGTGCTGGAGTTTAGCGATTACGACGTCCGCTGCGGCGTGCATCCCACGCCGGGCAAGATTCTGTATACCTCGACGCACGACACGTCGACGCTCACCGGTTGGTGCACACGCTCCTTTGCGGGCGGCGACGAGCCGAGCGGTGTTGAGGTGGCGGCCAAGCTGATGAGCGACGCGCTGGCAAGCGACGCTCCCCTGGTGATGATGCCGCTGCAGGATGTTCTGGGGCTTAGCGACGACGCGCGCATGAACGTGCCGGGTGTCGCCACGGGCAACTGGACCTGGCAGGCCGATGAGGCCGACGTTGCGGCCGCCGAGGGCAAAACTGCACAGCTCCTGCGCAACACCCATAGATTCTGGGGCGAAGCGTGATAAAACCCCCGATATAGGGTACAGTTACAGCTGTTTGAATTTATGCGGGCAGAGCGATCTGCCCGCTTTGTGCTGAAAAGGAAGTATTATGGCGCGCTACGATTATAAGTGCTCGAGCTGCGGCAACGTGTTTGAGGTTGAGCATCCCATGTCCGAGACCCCCGAGGTCGTGTGCCCGAGCTGCGGCGCTCCGGCGGCCAAGACGTTCTCGGCCAGCGGCATCAAGTTTGAGGGCAGCGGCTTCTACAACACCGACCAGCGCAGCGGTGGTTCCAGCACCAGCGCCACCAACGGCTGCTGCGCCAACTGCCCGCATAACCACTAGCGTCAAGCGGTCCCGCTACCCAGATTTCCCTATGAGTTGCGGTGAAATAGTTCCTGAATCAGCCCATTCAACGCCCAAAAAGGAACTATTTCACCGCAACTTTTCTATATATTGGATTTAGGGCTGATGCTAAGTTTGTAACATTTCAAAACCCTACCGGATTACGGGGCTGAATTGACAACCTCTATCCATTCCAGTAATTAGCAAATTTCAACAAGCCATCTACCTGCGGTTTTATTTAGGTCATTTTTGCTGTGGTCGGTCATCACCGATCTAGCCCCGTAATCCGCCCCACTTTTGATAACAGCAAATTTGAGACAGGGCTATTTTTACCACTCTTTACCGCGATTGCGATCTCCGCTCGCATGACCTTCTGAGTTGCGGTGAAATAAGGACTGTTTGGCGAGTGGATACCGCTATTCAATCCCTATTTCACAGCAACTTAGTAGTTACTGGCGGACCAGGCGGGCGCAGAAGTGGCCGTCGTAGGAGTCCGCATTAACGGGGACACTTTGGAAGAGGCCTCGAGCGTTTTGGCGTAGGGTGACGAGGCTCTTGGCATGATCGTACTCGGGCAGTTGCAGAATCTGAGCTTCGGAAAGCGGTGCCACGGTAAAGCCGGCGCCCTCGGGAGAGGCCAGGAAAGCATCCACGACCTGCGTGTTCTCTTCATCAAAAACCGAGCAAGTGGCATAGATAAGCTCACCGCCGGCAGCCACGCGCGCGGCTGCTTCCTTGAGCATCGTCAGCTGCAGGCGGGGCAGCTCAGTCGTAACGTCGTTCTCGGACAGACGCCACGGAATCTCGGGATGACGGCGCATGGTGCCGGTGCCAGAGCACGGCGCATCGATAAACACCGTGTCGAACAGGGCAGGCTCGCCAAGCATCGCATCAAAGGACGTAAGCACCTCATTGAGCTCGCAGGCATCGCCCGACACCGTACGAACACCCGAGATGCCCGCCTTATGCAGGCGCGCGAGATTCTGATCACATTTACGATCATGCAGATCGAGCGCGGTATGCTGACGCTCGTACCTGGCACGCTTGGCCTGGCACATCATCACATAGGTCTTAGTGCCGCGACCGGCGCCAATCTCCAGGCAACGACCGGGACGCGTCGCCGCAGTGGCGATGAGCTGAGCGTTGAGGTCCGAGGCAACCGCGGCCGCACGCTCAAACACGCCCGATGCAACCGTGACCTGCGCATCGACCGGAGCATGACAGCCCGGAAAGACAGGCCCAACGAGCTGCGAGATATACGGGTCGGCCTTGGTCGCAAACGCATTCTCGTGCAGAGCAAGCGGCGCGGGAGCAAGATTGCCAGCAAAGTTGAGCGCGCCCTCGGGCGTATCGAACGACGCCATAATACGGGCGCACAGCCAGCGAGGGAGACCCATCAAACGAGACAGGCGAACCAAACGGCGCTCGGACTCATCCACGTCGGATGCCGTGGCAAAGTCCTCAACGTTGTCCGCGACCTTGTGCAGCACCGCGTTTGCCAGGCCCGCAGCAGACTTAGCACCGCTGCGTACCAGCTCAACACCCTGGCTCACGGCAACGCGGCCCGGCGTATGCAGGTAGAGCATCTCGAAGGCCGAGATACGAAGCGCCATGCGAACGCGCGGCGCGACCTTTTTGGGCTTATCGAGAAACTGATCAAGCAGTTCGTCCAAAATGCCCTGCGTGGCGGCAACACCGAGCGCCAAACGAGCGGCAAAAGCGGAATCGCGCTGGTCAATGGCCTTAGCGGAAGCGCGGGAGGACAGCACGTCGCGTGCGTACATGCCGCGGCGATCGGCCTCCATCAACACATCGAGCGCAAGCTTGCGCGCGGGAGACAACTTGCTCATGACAGTACACCCCACCTAAGTTCGGCACCCTGCAGACCGGCAGCCCAGGCAGATGCGGCCATGGCACGCTTGCCATCGGGCTTAACCTCGAGCAGTTCAACAGCGCCATCGGAAAGGCCCAGGTAAACACGCTTGCTCTTGACGGCAACAGCGCCCTCGCCAAGCGACACATCGGCCGGCGCAGCATCGAGCACGCGAACCGTCTTGCCAGCAATCACACAACGGGCAGGCGCGGTATCGGACGAAGCGAGAACATGACGCATGCAATCGAGCGCCGCCATCTGCGGATCAAGACGCATCTCCTGCTTGGAAATCTTGGCAGCATGCGTGACGAGCGACTCATCCTGTTCAGTCCACACAGCGCTGACATCGGCAAGCGAAGGAAGCGTATCGGCAAGCAATTTGCCGCCAAGCTCAGCAAGCTCCATGGTCAGCGCCTCAGCATGCTTACCGGCAACCGACGTCGAGGCCTGCGCGCAATAAGCACCAGTATCAACGCCATGCCCAATGCGCATAATAGAAACGCCAGCAACCTCGTCACCAGCAAGAATGGCACGCTGAATGGGAGCAGCGCCACGCCAACGAGGCAGCAGCGAAGCATGAACATTCACAATACCAAGCGGCGCCATATGCAGCACCTCATCAGGCAAAATGCAGCCATAGGCAGCCACACAGAAAATATCGGCTTGCGCAGCTTGAAACGCCTCAACAACCTCAGGCGTCATACGATTAGCCTCAACAACCGGCAGGCCAAGCTCAAGCGCCTTGGCCTTAACAGGAGACGGCTCAAGCTTCTTACCACGCCCACGAACAGCATCGGGACGAGTAATTACGAGCGCAATCTCGTTCCCAGCCTCGACGAGCGAAACCAAAGAAGGCACCGCAAAATCGGGCGTACCCATAAACACAATACGCATAAAACAATGTCTCCCCTCAAATCGAGCCGAGACGGCTACAAACAACAGCGGAAAGCCAAGTACCCAGCCCATCCGCAATAACAATTCAACAAGAACAAATATACCCAAAACCAAAGAAAGAGCCGCAATAAAAGCAGCTCTTCCAACAAAGCAATTATCAGCGAAGACGCCCCTCCCTGGCCCAACGGCACCCGGGCGAAAAGGAGCACGAAAACGCAGTCCCCTTCCGCCGCAGGGCTTAGGTTATTGCTCCACGCGCAGTTCCGCACGAGCCGAAGAGCACTTAATGTGCTCTTCGTGCGAGCAGGACTGTTTGAGCATGGAGCAATAACCTAAGCCCTGCGGCGGAAGGGGGCGGACGACTTACTCCGTCTCGCCCGGTCGAGCGCCGCGGGCCAGGGCGTCCTGGTACTCCTTGACGGCCTTAATCCTCTGCATGGGCTTGAGTCGCTCGAACATGGTGTTGCCATGCAGGTGATCGATCTCGTGCTGCAGGCACACGCAGAACAGGTCGCCCGAGGCCTCGTAGCGAATCAGGTTGGCATCCAGGTCGTACGCCTCGACGACGACATGGTCGGGACGCTCGATCTCGCAGCTAATGCCGGGAATGGACAGGCAGCCCTCGCTAAACGGCACCAGATGGTCGCTCTGCTCAACAATGACAGGGTTGATGAGCACGTACGGGTCATAGTCATTCTTGTCGCTGTAGTCGCAGTCGATGGTGACGAGCTGAATAAGCTCACCGATCTGCGGGGCAGCCAGACCGCAACCGCCGTTGTCGAACATCGTCTTCTTCATCTTCTCGGCAAGCGCCTCGATCGCCGGGGTGATCTCCTCGATGACGGCGCACTCCTGGCGCAGACGAGGGTCGGGCGACAGTACGATTCCGTTGGCTTCCATGGCCATCCTTTCGGGTTGTTACATCAAATCATAAGCGTCGACGTCAACGCTCACGCTCACGCCGCGCACGGAGCCCACCTCTTTGAGGCAGGCGTCGATATCATCAGAGACATGGTACCCTACCGGCGACTTCACAAGCAGATGGAAGCGGTAACGGTCCTTGGCTCTCTCGATTACACACGAAGCCGGACCAAGCACCTGGGGCACGGCGCTCCCCGCCCGCAAAAAGTCGGGCGCGGCGGCATGCCAGCGACGCTTGAGGAGCTTCGCGATGCGCCCAATGTAGTCCTGCGCGTTATCTCGATTAGCCGACCACACCAAAATGTTGACCAGGCGCACGAACGGCGGATAAAGTGCGTCGCGGCGCTGGTCCAGGTCGTAGTCGGTAAAGATCGAACGGTCGTGCTCAGCGACGGCGCGAATGACCGGGTCCTCGGGCAGGTAGGTCTGGATGATAACCTCACCGGGGCGATCTCCGCGTCCGGCACGGCCCGCGACCTGCTCCAGCAAATCGTAGGCACGCTCCCCCGCTCTAAAATCGGGCAGCTTGAGGGCAAAGTCGGCATTGACCACGCCCACAAGCGTGACCTCGGGAAAGTCGAGGCCCTTGGCGATCATCTGGGTACCCAGCAGCACCGCGCAATCGGCGGCATCGAACTGCTCGAGCAGCTTTTTGTGCGCGTCCTTGCCGCGCGTGGAATCGGCGTCCATGCGAATAATGGCGACATCCTCGGGCAGCATCTGGTGCAGCGCATCCTCGATCTGCTGCGTGCCCAGGCCCATTTTTGCCAGATAGCGGCTGCCGCATTTGGGGCAACGGCTCGTGGGCGCGGGATACGGCTGCACGCGCCAGGAGGATCCGCATGTGTGACATTGCAGCGTGTGCGTGCGCTCGTGATACGTAAGCGCGGTGGAGCAGTGGTTGCAGGTGGGAACGCAGCCGCACTCGCGACACATCAGGAACGGCGCAAAGCCACGGCGGTTATGCAGCAGCACGGCCTTCTCGCGGTGCTCTACAACGCGCTCCAAACCTTCCATCAGCGGTTTAGAGAACATTGAACGGCTACCGTGCGAAAACTCGCGGCGCAGGTCGGCAATGCGGACCTCGGGCAGCACGGCGTGTCCCGGGCGCTCGGGCATCTCGACGCGCGTCCAAGTGGTGCCGTTATACGTTCCACGGCGGCAGTGGTCGAGGGCCTCGGCCGAGGGCGTGGCGGAGCCCAACACGAGCGGGCAGCGGTAGCGCCGCGCCATCTCGGCCGCCACCTCGCGCGCGTGGTAGCGCGGACTGGACCCCTGCTTGTAGCTGGTCTCGTGCTCCTCGTCAATGATGATGAGGCCCAGGTCGCCAAGCGGGCAAAAGAGCGCCGAACGTGCGCCGACGACCACGCGGGCCGCACCGCTGGCAACCATATCCCACTGGTCCAGGCGCTCGCCGGCCGAAAGCCGCGAATGGAACACGGCGACCGTCTCGCCAAAGCGCGAACGGAAGCGGCCGACGGTCTGGGCCGTCAGCGAAATCTCGGGCACCAGCACGCAGGCAGAGCGACCGGCTGCGAGCACGCGCTCGATGGCGGAGAGGTAGACCTCGGTTTTGCCTGAGCCGGTGACGCCGTCTACCAGCACCACGTCGCCATGAGCGTCCAGACGGGCACGCTCGATCTGAGCAAGTGCTTGCTGCTGGCCACTGGTAAGGGAGACCGGCGCTTTGCCGCTTGCCGAGGACAGCGTGGTCTGCTCGCCGCAGCCACGCCAGGCGCGGCGCTCTTCCACCACCACAACGCCGCGTTTTTCGAGCGCCTTGATGGTCGCCGACATGCTGTTATAGAGAAGGTTGAGGTCGCGCGTCGTGACCGGTCCGCACTGGAGCGCCTCGATGAGTTGGCGCTGGCGGACCGCGGTCTTGGGTGGCGTGTAGTCAAAGCCTTCGGGCGTAAGCATCACCCAGCGGTTTTGGATGGGTTTGACGGCTGGACGTTCAACCGTCCACACGCCGTCGTCGCCCTTGACCACACGCGGGCTGCCGCCCGGTGGCAAAAACAGGCGCAGGCACTCGGAAAGCGTCGCGACGTACTCGCGGCTCATCCAGCGCGCAATGCGGGCAGCCTCGGCGGTAAAGAGCGGTTTGCTGAGGATAGCTTCGACAGGCTTGATGCGCGAAAGGTCAAGGGCGTTGTTGCCTTGCAGGTCGCCCAGCTCGGGCGCAATATCGACGATGTAGCCTGCGGCGGCACGGTTGCCAAAGTGGACCAGGACCGTCGATCCGACCTGGGCCTCGTTGGCAAGGGACTCAGGAATGCCGTAAGCGAACGGTTCGGACAGCGCACGGGTGGGGATATCGAGAACCACGCACGAGTAGGCGGCAATGGGCTCAGGTACAGGATCGGGCTTGGCCGAGGCAGCAGCGGATGCCGGTGCCGCCGGAGACTCCTCCGGTTCCGGTGAACCAAACAGCGACAGTTGTTGAGCCATACACCACCTCTAGCGAACGGACCTGAAAGGGGTGGGACAAAATAATCAGTGGTGTTTGTCCCATGGCCGATACGAGTGTCGAGCTTGTTGCGTCGCTCGAACATGGGACAAACACCACTGATTATTTTGTCCCAGCAACCCACTCATCGGTACAGAAACAAGAGCCCCGCTCGGGGTGAACGGGGCTCGGATACAAACGTTTGCGCAGCGACTACAGCGCCATCGTGCGGGCGCGGTCGATACGCGCCAGACAGTCGTCGCGGCCGACGAGCGCCATGGTCTCGCCCAGCGGGGGGCTCACCATGTTGCCGCAGACGGCGACGCGCACGGCCTGGAACACCACGCGCTTCTTGAGGTCCATCTGCTCGGGCAGCGGCTCAAGCGCGGCGTCGATGGCCTCGGCAGTCCACTTGTCCACGCCCTCGAGCGCGGCCTTGGCGGCGTCCAGAATGGAACCCATACCCTCCTTGGCCAGGCCCTTGTTAACGGATTTCTCGTCATACTCGAGCGTCTCGGCCGTGGCAAAGATGGGAGCGGCGACAGTCACGGCTTCGGCCGGCATCTTGGTGCGCGGCTTGACGATGGCGGCAAGCGCATCGATCCAATCCTCGCCGTACTCGACGTTACCCTCGATGAGACCCGCCTCGTGCAGCTCGGGAACCATGATCTCGTCGGCAAACTGGGCATCGGACATGCCGTTGATGTACTCGGCATTGACCCAGTCGAGCTTCTTGGGGTCAAAGGTCGCCGGGTTCTTGGAGATGCGGTCGAGCGAGAACTTGCTAGCAAGAACATCGCGCGGGATGATCGTGGTCTCGCCGTCGAGCGACCAGCCAAGCAGCGCCAGGTAGTTGACGAAGGCGTCGGAAAGGTAACCGGCGTCGCGGTACTCCTCCACCGAAGTTGCGCCGTGGCGCTTAGAGAGCTTCTTACCGTCGGCGCCCAGGATCATGGAGATGTGGGCGAACGTGGGCACGGGCGCGCCGAGGGCCTCGTAGACCATGACCTGGCGCGGGGTGTTGGACAGGTGGTCGTCGCCGCGGATGACATGGGTGATCTTCATCATGGCGTCGTCGACGACGGTCGCGAAGTTGTACGTGGGCGTGCCATCGGAGCGGAAGATGACAAAGTCGTCGAGCTCCTTGGCGTCGAAGGTCACCTCGCCGTGAACGGCGTCGTGGATGACGACGTCGCCGCGGTCCTCGGGCACCTTGATGCGCAGGACGTAGGACTCGCCGGCCTCGATGCGGCGGCGGGCCTCCTCGGGATCAAGATCGCGGCAACGACGCTGATAGCCCTGGAAGGGGTCCTTGCGCTCCTGCGCGGCCTTGCGGTCGGCGTCGAGCTGCTCCTTGGTGCAGAAGCAGGGATAGGCCTTGCCCTCGTCCCAAAGTTTCTGGGCGGCCTGCTTGTACAGGTCCAGGCGCTCGGTCTGGGCATAGGGGCCATAGTCGCCGCCCACCTCGGGACCCTCGTCCCAATCCAGGCCCAGCCAACGCATGGCGCGCAGGATGATCTGCGTATTCTCGTCGGTGGAACGGGTGGGATCGGTGTCGTCGATGCGCAGGATGAACGTGCCGCCGTTAGCACGGGCGAAAGCCCAGTTATAGATAGCGGTGCGGGCGCCGCCGATGTGCAGCTTGCCCGTCGGTGAGGGTGCAAAGCGGACGCGAACGTCTGATGCCATGGAAATCTCCTCGATTGCAGGATGGATGTCTAACCGCATCAGTATAAAGCAACAAAGCAACCTCCGCACAAAGGGCACCGACCTGCTCATTGGGGACAGACTTAAATGACCATTCTTTGGGCAACCTGTCGGCGCTTAGGTAAGGCTGATTATTTAAGTCTGTCCCCAATGAGTAGGTGCGGAAAGGGTGTGAATGTTTGATTTACGCGCTATGATGTGCCCTTGCATAGAGAGCCCGGCGGAATGGTAACGGTCGCTGGGACACGTTTTTGAAAGGACAATCATGTCAGAAGAACTTCGTTCCATCCCACCCCAACACGGGTCCTTTGTATTTACGTCGGAGTCGGTGACCGAAGGTCATCCCGATAAGATTGCTGACCAGATCAGCGACGCCGTCCTCGACGCAATCCTCGCTAAAGAAATAGAGCTGCAGGAGCAGGGCTACATTGCGCCCAACGGCGTGCCCGCCAACGTTGAGAACGTCCGCTGCGCCTGCGAGACCCTCGTGACCACCGGCACCGTCATCGTTGCCGGCGAGATTCGCACCCAGGCCTACGTCGACGTGCAGGAGATTGCCCGTGGCGTTATCCGCCGTATTGGCTACAACCGCGCAAAGTTCGGTTTTGACTGCGATACCTGCGGCGTTATGAGCCTCATCCACGAGCAGTCGCCCGATATCGCCCAGGGCGTCGACGAGTCCTTCGAGACCCAGACCGGCGCCACCACCGACCCGATCGACCTGATCGGCGCCGGCGACCAGGGCATGATGTTCGGTTATGCCTCCAACGAGACCAAGACCCTCATGCCCATGCCGCACTACATGGCAAGCCGCCTGGCCGAGCGCCTGGCTGCCGTGCGCCATGACGGAACCCTGCCCTACCTGCGCCCCGACGGCAAGACCCAGGTCACGGTGCGCTACGAGGAAGGCAAGCCCGTGGAGGTCACGACCATCGTCATCTCCACGCAGCACGCCGCCGAGATTGAGGACATGGGCAAGATCAAGGCCGACCTCATCGAACACGTCATCACCCCGGTCATGGCCGCCGAGAACATGCCGTGGGACAACGCGGACATCTACGTGAACCCCACCGGTCGCTTTGTCGTGGGCGGCCCCATGGGCGACACGGGCCTCACCGGCCGCAAGATCATCGTCGACACCTACGGCGGCTACGGCCGTCACGGCGGCGGTGCCTTTAGCGGCAAGGACTGCACCAAGGTCGACCGCTCCGCCGCATACGCCGCGCGCTGGGTCGCCAAGAACGTGGTGGCCGCGGGCCTGGCCGACCGCTGCGAGGTCGAGCTGGCCTACGCTATCGGCGTGTCCAAGCCGCTGTCTATCATGGTCGACACCTTCGGAACCGCGCATGTTGCCGAGGACAAGATCGTCGAGGCCGTCGAGAAGACCTTCGACCTGCGCCCGGGCGCCATCATCCGCGACCTGGACCTGCGTCGACCAATTTACGAGAAGACGGCAGCCTACGGCCACTTCGGCCGCGAAGACGCCGACTTCACCTGGGAGAAGACCGACCGAGTCGAAGAACTCAAAGCAGCCTGCGGCCTGTAAACTAACGAGAAAAGCCACAGCCGAATAAACACACACCAATAAGAGGTACCGGAACAACCGGTACCTCTTTTTTATTAACCGATGGTGAAGATGGCCGACATGGGACATGGAATAGTTCACAGGCCGATAAATTTTGCAGCAGAGCGACTGCAACCATGTATCCTAAGTTCCGAGGGCTTTAGTATTTGGTCGATCGCGAGTTCCGCACGAGCCGGAGAGC
>CAUAWV010000007.1 GCA_958433005.1 uncultured Collinsella sp.
CTTTAACCCCCCCCACCCCCCACCAACCCCCCCCCACCCCCCCCCAACTTAGGGGTGGCTAGTGGGTGGGGCGCCAGACGTTGAGGGCGCCGCCGAGGACGTCGACCTCGATGCGCGAGGCGACAACGGGCTCGCCGTCGGCCTGGATGGGGTAGTCGGGCTCCTCAAAGGTGAGCTCGGCATGGCGGCAGCGGCGCATGCGAACCGGCGGCAACTTGGTATGGTGGCCGTCCTTGGCCGAAAGAAACATAGGCAGGGCAATCGCGCGAGGGACGGGGCCGCAGGCGTAGCAGACGTCGAGTATGCCGTCGCAGGGATCGGCATCGGGACAGATGCGATAGCCCGAGCCATAGGTGGGGCCCAGCTGAATTGCCATGATGATCGCCCTCACGCGCTCGGCGGGCGCGCCGTCAAAGCTGGCTGTCATGGGGTAGTTGCGATAGCGCAGACCAAACTGCTCAAGTCCCGAGAGGGTGTAGAGCGGCGCGCCTGTCAAGCCGGTCTTTTTGCGCAGCTCGGTGGTGCCAAGGCCGATGGCAGCATCGATGCCGACCGAAAGCGTCTGGTCGTAGTACTCAACGGTAGCCTCGCCGCTGCCGCTTGCGGGATTCCATGAGCGAATGCGCCCGATGTCCTGGCGCTGCAGCTCGCAGGTGAGCAGCGCGCCAAAATCCTTACCGGAGAAATCGTCGATTCCGAGCGTCTGGGCAAAATCGTTGCCGGAGCCCACGGGCAGGACGGCAAGGGCGGGACGGATGGCCTCTTCCTGCGCCATGAGCCCATTGACAACCTCGTGGATCACGCCGTCGCCGCCGAGTGCGATAACCGTGCGGTAGCCCTGGGCCTGTGCGGCAAGTTCTTTGGCGTGCCCCGTGCGTTCGGTTAGTACCAGGTCAAACTGGGATGTGCGTGCGGTCATATCCAAAAAGCGCTGCAGGCGTTCGGCAACCTCGCGCGCGGCGCCCGACTGGGCGGCAGGATTGGCGATGATGAGCGTGCGACCAAAATCAGTTGCGTGCATGGGGCGACTCCCGGCGTGTGGCATGACAGTGCGGTCGCGCTCGGGTCGAATTGCCCCCGATTGTGGCTGCACGGCGAATACTAACGTCTACTCTATCAGGTCGTTGTGGCGCTCGATAGCATCCGCTACCGTACCACCCTCATCCACAATAAGCGAACGGCGCTTGGGTGAGATGATGCGCTGGGCGGGGTACACGCCGCGGTGTCCGCCGGTTAGGTAGCTGATAAAGGCCACGATGACAAAGAACCCGGCGGCTGTGCCGTGGAACAGGTCGATGGCCATCATGCAGGTGGTGATGGGCACGTTGAGGCCGGCGCAGAACACGCCGAGCATGCCGAGAGCCGCCAGAAAACTGGGGTCGAGCCCGGTAAGGCAACCGATCCAGCCACCGAGTGCCGCACCGATGCCAAACAGGGGCGTGACCTCGCCGCCTTGGAAGCCCGCGCCCAGGGTAAGCGCCGTGACGACCAACTTGATGACTGCGTCCGCCAGGGTGGTGTTGCCTGCAAATCCGGCGCCGGAAAGCCACGTGGAAAGGCCGGCGTAGTCCCAGGCGTCGAGGAGGGCATAGGCGGCCAAAACCACGAGTGCGCCTAGAAGTGCGCGAATGAGGTAATTGGTGATAAAGCGACCGTACAGGTTCTTGACTGTTCGAACCGACCAGGCAAAGAGGCGTGCCGTCAGGCCGAAGATAATTGCGCTGATAACAACGATAACGACCGTTTTGGGCGTCATGTTGGGAACGTTGGCAATGACATTCGCTTCGTACTCGGTACCCAGGGCGAGTGATGTAAAGTAGCCGGTAAACGAGGCGACCAGGCAGTAGATGCCCGCGGTGTAGTCGATCTTGCCGATAAAGCACATCTCCATGCCAAAGAAAGCTCCGGCAAGGGGCGAACCGAATACGGCGCCAAAGGCCGACGAGATGCCGGCGAGCATGAGGTCGTGGTGGTCATGCTTTTTGAGGTGGGCGAGGTTCGAGATGTTGCTGGCGATGGTGCCGCCAATCTGCACCGCGGCTCCCTCGCGACCGGCCGATCCGCCCGTTAGGTGCGTGAGCGTGGAACAGACGAAGGTGAGGACGGCCATGCGCATATGGATGAGGCGTGTGCCCAGAGCGGAGTCGATGACCAGGTTGTTGCCACGCTTGGCGGCGAGGCCGTGGTTTTTGTACACCCATGCGGTGGCAACGCCCACAACGGGGAGCAGCGCGTAAATCCACTCATGGTGCTCGCGATAGTCGGTCGCGATATTCAGCGAGGCCAAAAACGCCCAAGCGGCAACGCCCATGGCGAGCGAGACGATAACTACGAGCACGAGCAGCTTGGCGCTCGCGAGTAGGTTGCGGGCGTTGCGGCGCGTGTCGGCAGCCAAGAGATGCTCGGAGCGGGTGAGCTGTTGCCTGCCTGCCATGATGACGTCATTAAGGGAGAAAAAGCCGCCGTCGTCGAGCGACTGGGAATGATCCTGCGCCTCGTTTGCGCTTTCGGGTTTGTCGGTAAAAGTCATACGTTCCTCTTTTGGGTTACAACAGGAGCATTATAAAACGCGGTAAACGCGACGAGCCGGTGGGTTGGTTTCCATTCCGTTTCGCGGCTTGCAACCGACAGGTGTATTTGCGGGTACAGGCCAAGTCGCGGTCGCGCGTCGGGGGATTATACTGAGACAAGCATAAAGAACCGGCGTCACTGTTGTGCGCCGTAGCATTAAGAGGTGCACATGGCAGAGAAACTCATTCCGCTGGAGGACGCGCAGTCGATTGTTCTGTCGCACGTTGCT
Organism: uncultured Collinsella sp.; assembly: GCA_958433005.1. Lineage (GTDB taxonomy): Bacteria > Actinomycetota > Coriobacteriia > Coriobacteriales > Coriobacteriaceae > Collinsella. The sequence continues at coordinate 2,801 of CAUAWV010000007.1, forward strand.
CCGACAGATCTCATCGAGATCCCGGTATGGCAGGCGGCTGGTTTTCCCTTGGCCGAAGACGCGGTGGCCGATATCGACATCTCGCCGTTTGCCAACAGCGCTATGGACGGATATGCCGTGCGCTCGGCGGACTTGGCGCAGGCATCTGGCGAGGCGCCGGTGACGCTCGACGTTATCGGACACGAGGCCGCGGGCCATGTGTTTGAGGGCGCTATCGGCGCGGGCGAGGCGGTCCGCATTATGACAGGCGCGCCGGTGCCCGAAGGTGCCGATGCCGTGGTGAAGTACGAGATCGTTGATGTGCTCGACGGTGACGGCAACGAGGGCTCGCACGTTCGCTTTTCGGCACCTGCCAAGGTGGGGGAGAACATTCGCTCTGCCGCCGAGGAGGCCCATGCCGGCGATGTTGTGATGCACGCCGGCGAGGTCGTGGCCCCGGCCGGTGCTGGCCTGCTGGCAAGCGCCGGATACGCGAGCGTGAAGGTGCACGCTGCCCCACGTGTGGGCATCATCTCGCTGGGCACGGAACTGGTCGCACCGAGTAAGGTGCCGGCGCGCGGTCAGATTCGCGATTCCAACTCCTCGGCGCTGATGGCCGAGGCACTCGATGCCGGCGCTGAGCCCGTGTTCTACGGCATTGCGCCCGACGATGAGCAGGCGATTGCCGAGCTGGTGCATCGCGCCACGCGAGAGTGCGATTTTGTCATTACGAGCGGTGGCGCCTCGGCAGGCGACTACGACTACGTGACGGCGCTCGTCCGGCGCGAGGGCGAGGTACTGTTCGATCGCATCTCGATGCGTCCGGGCAAGGCCATCACGTTTGGCTTGCTCGGGGGTAAGCCCTACCTGGGACTTTCAGGCAATCCGGCCGCGGCGTATGTAGGCTTTGAGATGCTTGCCCGTCCGGCGATCCGCAAGATGCGCGGTTTTGCCGAGGGTACGCGTCCCGTGCAGCAGGCGATATTGACGCACGGCGTGAAGAAGCGCCAGGACCGACGCTTCTTCGATCGCGCCACGGTTTTGCGCGACCCCGAGACCGGTGAGTTGTTGGTGACCGAGGCTAAGACGCAGAACTCGGCGCTGCTTGGAACTATGCAGCGTGCGAACTGCCTGTTGCGTATTGACGAAGGACCGTGCGACCTTGCGGCGGGCGATGTCGTGGACGTTGTTCGCGTCGACCTGCCTGAGGGCGCCGTGTTGTAGGGGGAATGCTATGGAGCTGAAGATTTCGATTGTGACGTGCTCGGATACGCGCGATCTTGCCCAGGACGAGGCTGGAGCTGCACTCGAGGAGCTTATCGAGGCGCAGGGCTGGACGGTCGCCTCACATGTGGTCGTGCGCGACGACGTCAGCGAAATCGGTGATGCCATTGTGGAAGCCGCCGATGAGTGCCACGCCAATGTCGTGCTCACCTGCGGCGGCACGGGGCTTTCGATGCACGACGTGACGCCCGAGGCGACGCGTACCGTCTGCGACCGCGATGTGCCGGGTATTGCCGAGGCAATCCGTGCCTACTCCATGACCAAGACGCGCCGCGCTATGCTCTCGCGCGCCGTGTGCATGCAGCGTGGGTATACGCTTGTCATCAACTTTCCGGGATCTACGAAAGCGGCCCGCGAAAGCTGGGAGGCTGTGAGCGACCAGCTGGAGCATGCGGCCCAAATGACGGCGGGCGGCGGGCACGCCAAATAAGCGCGCTACCTGCGGCGGAGCGACTTTGCGAGTCGCTCCGCCTTTTTATGCAGCGACAGCGCGGAACGTCCTGAGACTATCGGCGAAAGAGAATTATCAGACGAGAAATCTTTATCACTGATATTATTCGCGCGGAAGTATAATCTAATTACAGAATAAAGCTCGCGGCGGGCGCCCGGGCGTAGCCTTCGAAAGGGTTGAACATGTTCGATATGGTTTCTCGCCGCGGATTCGTCTCGCTTTCTGCTGTCGCCGCTGCCGGCCTTGGTCTTGCCGGCTGCTCCGGCAACAAGGGGCCTGAGCCGGCTGGCTCCGATGCCGGTTCTGCCAAGATTTCGTCCAAGAAGGCTGTCGAGCTTCAGGTCTTCGCTGCCAACTCGCTCGAGAAGGCCCTGCCCGAGGTTCAGGAGCTCTACACCGACCAGACCGGTACCACCTTTGCCGACACGCAGTTTAAGGGCTCCGGCGACCTCGTCGAGCAGATGCGTGCCGGCGCCACGGTCGACGTGCTCATCACCGCTTCCAAGGGCACTATGGATGACGCCGAGGCCGTCGAGCTCGTCGATACAGGCACGCGAGAGGACATGTTTGTCAACGACCTTGTGATCGTTCGCGCCGAGGGCTCCGATACCAAGGTCGAGGCCATCGCGGACGTTGCGAACCTGGATGGCAAAATCGCCATTGGCGACGCTAAGACCGTCCCCGCCGGCAAGTACGCCAACCAGGCGCTGGCTTCCGTGGGCCTCTATACCGGCACCGAGGGCGACGACGGCGAGTATGCGCCCGAGATCGCCGACAAGGTTGCACTGGCAGACAAAGTTGGTACCGCCGCCGTCTATGTGTCCACAGGCGACTGCGTGGCCGGTTTTGTCTACAGCTCTGACATCTACCGCTACGACGGCATCGAGGAGGCCTTCGTGTGCCCCGAGGACTCGCACAAGCCCATCGTGTACCCGGGTGCCGTTGCCGAGAGCTCCGAGCACGCCGACGAGGCCAAGGCGTTTATCGACTTCTGTCTGACCAACAAGAAGGCTCAGAAGATTTGGGCTAAGTACGGCTTTGAGCTTTCCGAGTAGTGCGGCTTGGCGCGATAATTCCATCGTTTTGTGTTTCACTCCGTCCTTGTATTCGCTTGGAGCTTTTCGTGCTTAATAGATTCCGCATGCTTGTCGCCTGTGCTTTGACCTTCGCGCTTTGCTGGATGCCGGGATTTGCGTTTGCTGGGGACGCTGAGGACGGGGCCCAGGTTACTGCGACCGCTCATGGGCTTTCCTATGGGATCGAGGGTTTTGAGCGGTTGGCCAAGGGGACCGCTCGTGCCATGGAGGGCCAGCCTGAGGGCTACCGGTTTCCCGTTGACGAGGACGTGGACCTTGTAGTGGCGCCTGCTGCCGATCGCGTTGTGGTGTGGATATCGCCCAAGGCGGTCGAGAAGTTTGGATTGGATCCGCAGGACAACGAGTGCGTATCGGGTCTCAAAGCCCTCGTCTGTGAGCTCGACAGCTCAAACTGCATGGGAGGTGCGCAGCTAGGGGACGTGGATCTTCCTTGGTATGTCACGGCGGAAACAACGTTTGATACCGGCGGGTATACCTATGGCTTTGACGAGCGCGGTACGGATGGGGACCGCTATGTGGTGATTGCATCAGCCTCGGGTGATGCCAAGGGCGGCGCGCGTTGGCTTGATAGCGCTCAAATGGTAGAGGCGTCGTCTGTCGCGTTGCGGGATGAGCAGGGGCCCTTGACCTCTCTGGCTTCCTTTTTGGGCGACATCGACTATCGCCCGTTTTGGGTGTCCGTTAAAACGAGCGGCCTTGCCCTGCTGATCTCCTTTGCGCTGGGCCTGTTCGCCGCGTGGAAGACTATGGGTACCTCGAGCCGCATCAAGGGCCTGCTCGATTCGGTCTTTACGATTCCTATGGTGCTGCCGCCCACGGTCTGCGGCTTTCTGCTTCTCATGCTGTTTGGCCGCTCGACCGGGGTGGGCCAGTGGCTCATCGCACACGGCATCTCGATCGTCTTTACGTGGCCTGCGGCGGTCATTTCGGCCGTCGTTGTGTCGTTTCCGCTGGTCTACCGCACGGCGCTCGGAGCCTTCGAGAGCCTCGACACGCAGATGCTCGACGCCGCGCGAACCCTGGGATGGTCCGAGCGTCGCATCTTTACCAAGCTTATGATGCCGCTTGGCTGGCCCTCGATTGCCGCCGGCACGGTGCTCGCCTTTGCCCGCGCGATGGGCGAGTTCGGTTGCACCCTGTTCTTTGCGGGCAACTACGCTGGCATTACCCAGACCATCCCCATCGCCATCTACTTTGAGTGGATGGGCGGCAACACGTCGGTGGCGCTCTTTTGGGTCATCGTCGTAATCGTGTTCAGCTTCCTGGTCATTCTGTTCATCAATATGTACACGGCGCATTCGCAAAAGTACCGTGAGCGCGGCCTGTCCCGCGCGGAGCGCAAGCAGGCCAAGCAGCTGGGCGGCCAGACCGATTCGCTCGACCCAGTCGGCGGCGATGCACTGCGTATCGATCGCGAGGCGCTGGCCGAGCTTATGCGCGATGACGCGGTGCCGCAGGGAGGTCGATAAGCTATGTCGCTCGTTCTGGATATCAAAAAACGCTACCCCGGGTTTATGCTCGATATGCAGCTTGAGGCCGGCGAGGAGCGCGTGGCGCTGCTGGGCGCCTCGGGTTGTGGCAAGAGCTGCACCTTGCGTTGCATTGCCGGCGTGGAGACGCCCGACGAGGGCGAGATCGTCGTCAACGGCGTGACCTTCTTTGACTCGGCGGCGGGTATCAACCTGTCGCCCCAGGAGCGCAAGTGTGCCCTGCTGTTCCAAAACTATCAGCTGTTCCCTAATATGACGGTGGCCGATAACGTGTGCGCCGGCGTTGAGGGTGCAGGTGACGCCGCAGCGCGCAGACAACTTGCCGAGCGCTACCTGGGCATCTTTGGACTGGCCGACTTTGCCGACCGTTATCCCGCGCGCCTCTCGGGCGGCCAGCAGCAGCGTGTGGCGCTTGCTCGCATGGTGGCGGCACACCCGGGCATTTTTATGTTCGATGAGCCCATGAGCGCGCTCGACGCGTATCTCAAGAGCGCGCTCGAACAGAACATGCTCGACCTGTTCGATGTGTGCAACCGTACCGTGCTCTACGTGAGCCACGACATCGACGAAGCGTGCCGCCTGTGCCGGCGCATTTGTGTGATGCACGACGGGCATATGGAGGAGATCGGCTCCGTCGAGGACGTGGTCCGCCGGCCGCAAACCTTGGCTGCGCTGCGCCTGACGGGCTGCAAGAATACGAGCCGCGCGCGCAAGATCGGCGACGAAGAAGTTGAGGCCCTCGACTGGGGCATGACCTTCAACGTGGGCCGTGAGGTTCCCGATAACGTGGCGTACCTGGGTATTCGTGCGAGCTACTTCCATGTGGACAACCGTGCTGAGCGGGGTCGCAACAGCTACGACCTGCATGTGGCCCGCGTGAGCGATTCACGTTTTGAGCGCCTGGTGCTGCTGGACGTGCCGCGCGCCGACGCGCCGACGCGCCTGCAGTGGAAGGTCAACAAAGTGCGCATGCCTGTCGACGAGCTGCCGCAAGCAGGCGAGACGCTGCGCATGCATTTTGATGCCAGCAGGATCCATTTGGTTTGTCGATAGCGCCGGGTAATGCCGTCGGGGAATATAAGCCTCGGCGGCTTTGTTTTTGCCGTTCGCCGAATGAGGAATGACAAACTCTTATCAATCAAGATAATTATTTATTAAACGAAGGCACACGACGCTGTCGTACGAATGTCAACGGTGTTCGCATGGTCGATGACCGTTGGTATAGTTGACCTCAACTTGTAAAGGAAGGTGCGCACATGCCGCAGACGACATACATTCGCCGCGTTGCCGCGCGTGCCCTATATATGGCTCGGAGCCGCATATGAGCAGGTATGTTCACGGCTCCGGGAGAGACGACGCACAACTAAATAATCGACCGCAAAGCAGGTTCCCTAAAATTCCGGGTTTGAGCACGGTCGGGCAATCGCCGTCCGTCGTGCATCGATACCGCTGTTATCCGTTTTTGGTTCGAGAGGGGAACCGTTATGGCTGAAGAAATTGATTTCCATCCGATGTGGGAGAGCCTCGGCATGAATCTTGCCGACCACGACATGCTGCTGGGCGCCGTGGGCCAGATGTACGGCGATATGTTCCTGACGCAGAACAATCGCCCCAAGTCCACGTCCTACCTGGATTTTGTCGCCACCAACATCCACAGCGGCCGTATTAAGGAGATGCTCGACAAGAAGGAGGCCGGCGAGGCCACCAAGATCGTGGGCAGCTTCTGCGTCTACGTGCCCGAGGAGATTGTGCTCGCCTGCGACGGCATCCCCGTGGGTCTGTGCTCGGGTGCCGATTGGGCGACCGACAAGGTCGAGGAGCACTTGCCGCGCAACACTTGTCCGCTCATCAAGAGCTTTGCCGGCTTTAAGCTGGGCGAGGTCTGCCCCTACATTGAGTCGAGTGACTTGGTGGTAGGCGAGAACACCTGCGACGGCAAGAAGAAAGCCTACGAGTTCTTTGCCACGCAAAAGAACATGTACGTCATGGATATTCCCAACGTACACGACGAGTCGACGCTCGTGACCTGGAAGGCCGAGGTCAAGAAGCTCGCAGCCAAGATCGAGGAAGAGTGTGGCGTCAAGATTACGCCTGAGCGTCTGAAGGCCGCCATCCGCGCCGTCAATGAGAAGCGTCGCGCCCTGCAGCGCCTCGCTGCCACGCGCGCTGCCGACCCAGCGCCCATCAGCGGTCTCGACAGTCTGCTGACCGTTCAGGCCGCCTTTATGGACGACACGCCGCGTCTGACCGGGGCCATCAACGATATGGCGGCTGAGTGCGAGCAGCGTGTCGAGGCCGGCGAGGGCGTGGCGCCCAAGGGGACCAAGCGCATCCTGTACACCGGCACGCCCATGGCCGTGCCCAACTGGAAGCTGTTCAACCTCATCGAGAAGGCCGGCGGCGTTGTGGTAGGCGAGGAGTCCTGCACGGGTTCGCGCTATTACAAGGACCTGGTCGACGAGTCCGGTGAGACGGTTGACAAGATGCTCGATGCCATCGCCGAGCGCTACTTTAAGATCAACTGCGCCGTCTTTACGCCCAACGACCAGCGTATGAAGGACATTGTCCAGATGGCCAAGGACCTGCACGCCGACGGCATCGTCGACGTGGCCCTGCAGTTCTGCACGCTCTACGAGATGGAGTCGTTTGCCGTGGAGAAGGCCGCCGAGGAGGCAGGCATTCCATATATGCACATCACGACCGACTACGCCGGCGAGGATGCAGGCCAACTGCAAACCAGGATTGAGGCTTTCTTGGAAACCATTTAGGACTATTCGTCCCGGCGGCTTCCCCAGGCACTCGATCTTGCTGTTCAAACCGTCGCTTGCGTACCAAAGTACGCGACGCTCCTCTTTCACGGCAACCTCGGGCACCTGGGAAAGCCGCTTCCTTGGTTGGTTAAAAGGTTTAGGAGTTATATGTCGGAAAATATTGAGCAGCCGTTGCCCAGCACGTTTGAGGAGTTTAACGAACAACGCAAGGCGGCGTTTATTCGCGTCAAGGATTATAAGCAGGCGGGTAATCGCCTGGTCGGCTTTTTGTGCAGCTATACGCCGCTCGAGATTATCGATGCCGCGGGGGCTGCGAGCGTGGCTCTGTGCGGTACGTCCGATGAGGTGATTCCCGAGGCCGAGAAGGTGCTGCCGGCAAACCTGTGCCCGCTCATCAAGTCGACCTACGGTTTTGCCTACTCGCAAAAGTGCCCGTTTACGTACTTTAGCGACATGATCATCGGCGAGACCACCTGCGACGGCAAGAAGAAGATGTACGAGCTACTCAACGAGCTCAAGCGCACGCACATTCTGCATCTTCCGCAGGGTCGCGATCGTGCCTACGAGCGTGAAGGCTGGTACGAGGAGTGCCGCCTGCTCAAGGAGGAGCTCGAGGGCTTCTACGGCATCACGATTACCGACGATGACCTGCGCGCTGCCGTCCGTCGTCGCAACCGCTTGCGTGCGGCCCAGCTCGAGATGTTTGCACTGCAGGCTAACCAGCCGGCGGCCATGAGCGGCGTCGACCTGATGAGCACCATGTTTGCCGGTACGTTCAGCTTCGACATCGAGGCCTATACGCAGCAGCTGGAGCAAAAGGTCGCCAAGCTGCGCGAGGCCTACGACGCGGGCGAGCGCCCGGTCGCGGTGGATGCCAAGCGCATTCTGATCACCGGCTGCCCGGTGGGCGGCGTGATCAACAAGATCGGTCGCACCATCGAGTCCAACGGCGGTGTGGTCGTGTGCATGGACGACTGCTCGGGCGAGCGCACGGCGGCCATGATGATCGACCCGGAGGCTCCCGATATCCTGCGTGCCATCGCCGACCGCTACCTGGACATCAACTGCTCGGTCATGACGCCCAACGATGGTCGTATGGAAAACACGCTGGCCATGTGCGAGAAGTATCATGTCGATGGCGTGGTAGAGAGCGTGCTACAGGCCTGCCACACCTTTAACGTGGAGAGTGCGCGCATGCAGGAGGCTGTCGAGGGCGCGGGTATTCCGTATATGAAGATTGAGACCGACTACAGCAACGGTGACATGGGCCAGATCGAGACGCGCATTGCTGCCTTTATCGAGACCCTGTAGGTGACGGTATGTGACAAAGGGACTGTCCCTTTGTCACATGTGAGGGAGGATGCCAAGGCGCCTGAACGCGCCGCTACCTTTGATGTTTAGATTGGGAGAGAGCCATGATAGGGATCGGGATCGATATCGGGTCTACGGCGGCTAAGGCTGCTGTGGTCGACGGGGAGGGTTCGGTGGCGTGGACGTGCGTGCAGCCAACCGGGTTCTCCTCGGTCGATGCTTCCGAGCGGCTGCGCGAGGCACTGGCAGCGGCCGGCTATGACGTGACAGGCGACGACGTGCGCGTGATCGCGACCGGCTACGGTCGTGTTGCCGTGCCCTATGCGCATAAGGTCGTGACCGAGATCACCTGCCACGGTACCGGTGCCGTGCGTCTGTTTGGCGACCATGGCACCGTGATCGATGTGGGTGGTCAGGACACCAAGGTCATCCAGCTTAAAGGCGGCCGCGTGGCCAAGTTTGCCATGAACGACAAGTGCGCCGCCGGCACGGGGCGCTTTTTGGAGATCATGGCCGACCGCCTGGGCATTTCCCAGCAGCAGATGGCCGACCTGGCGCGTTCCGGCGAGCCTACCAAGATCAGCAGCATGTGCACGGTCTTTGCCGAAAGCGAGGTCATCAGCCTGATCGGTCGCGGTGAGCCGCGCGAGAACATCGCCCGTGGCGTGATCGACAGCGTCGTGTCGCGCGTGGCGACCATGGCCGGGCAGGCGGCGGGCGCCCCGTACTATCTGACCGGTGGTCTGTGCGAGAACGCTTACGTTGTGGAGCGGTTGGGCGAGCTACTGGGGTCGCCGGTGACCACCTCGCCCCAGGCTCGCTTTGCCGGAGCGATCGGCGCGGCTGTCCGCGCCGCCGCCTTGGCCTAGGGGTGTACCGCGACATGCGCATCCTCATTATCACGGCACAAAAACCAGATAGCACCGGCAGCGGCACCTACCTTGCCGCGCTTGTGCGCGAGCAGATCGAGACGGGGCATCGCGCCGCCGTGCTTTGCGGTGCGGCGCCGGGTGATACCCAAGGCGAGCTGGACCGGCGTGCTGCCGTGTTTGCCGTACCGTTCGAGTCGCCCGAGCTGCCGTTTCCGATCTGCGGTATGTCCGATGTCATGCCCTATCCCTCTACACGCTATCGTGACCTGACGCCCTCGATGCTCAAGGCGTTTGAGCGGGCATTTGCCGCTGCAATCGATCGGGCGGTGGCTGAGTTTCGGCCCGATCTGGTGCTCTGCCATCACCTGTATCTGGTGACCGCATTGGCGCGCGAGTGCGTCCGGGGCGTGCCGGTTGTCGCCGTGTGCCATTCGACCGATCTGCGCCAGCTGCGTTCGCATGCGCTCGAGCGCGATCGCATCGTAAGTGCGGTTCGTCGGCTCGATGCTGTCTTTGCGCTCCATGCTGAGCAGGCTGAGCAGATTGGCCTGGTGTGCGGCGTCGATGCCGATCGCATCCACGTGATTGGGACGGGCTACGACCATCGCGTCTTCTGCCGCGACGCAAGCGCGGCGAGGCGGCCGGGATCGCTTGTGTACGTGGGCAAGATTTGCTTTAAAAAGGGCGTCGAGTCGCTGGTTCGAGCCGTGTCATTGCCGATTGACGATGACGTCCGCCCATCTGACTTGGTACTTGTGGGCGGCCGCGGGGACGATGCCGAGTACGCGCGTATCGAGCGCTTGACCGCGGCCTCGGATGTGCCGGTGTCGCTTGCGGGGCGCCTGGATAGCGATGAACTCGTGCGTGCCTACCGCAGTTCCGACGTCTTTGTGCTGCCTTCGTTTTACGAAGGTTTGCCGCTCGTGACGATCGAGGCCCTCGCGTGCGGCTGCAAAGTTGTGGCGACCGATTTGCCCGGCGTTCGTCCCTGGATGGAGGCGATGCTTCCCGGTGCTCCCGTGACGTGGGTGGCGTCGCCGCGTATGACGGATGTCGACACGCCCGTGGCGGCCGACCTTCCGTTGTTTGAGCGCGCACTGGCAGATGCTATCGCGCAGGCGCTTGCGGCTCCGCCTTCGACGTTCGAGCCGTCGGCGGTCTCTTGGGAAGCGTGCCTGGGGCGTATACTTAAAGTCGTTGATTTGTTGGAAGGGGGTTCGTATGGCTAAGGACACCATGAGGCTCACGTCCATGACGGCCGCGAGCGGTTGAGCCGCTAAGTTGGCTCCCGGAGCCCTCGCCCAGGTCCTGGGCGACTTACCCAATGTGCATAACGACAACCTGCTCGTGGGGTTCGATACCTCCGACGATGCGAGCGTCTTTCGCGTAGGGGAGAACCTTGGCCTCGTGCAGTCCATCGACTTCTTCCCGCCGATGGTCGACGACCCGTTTCTGTTTGGCCAGATCGCCGCGGCCAACTCGCTTTCGGACATCTACGCCATGGGTGGGCGGCCGAGCCATGCCATGAACCTGCTGTGCATACCCAGCTGCCTGGGCGTTGAGGTTGCGGGGCAGATTTTGGCGGGCGGCGCCGACAAGTGCGTCGAGGCCGGCTGCGCCATCGCGGGCGGCCACACCATCAACGACGACGAGCCCAAGTACGGCCTGTCTGTGAGCGGCTTTGTCGCGCTCGACCGCATGCTCGCCAACAGCGGTGCGCACGCGGGCGATGTCCTGTTGCTGACCAAGGCGATCGGCTCTGGCATCATCACCACGGCCATTAAGGGTGAGCTCATCGGGCAGGACGAGGCCACAGCCATGTTTGACTCGATGCGCACCCTCAACGAGGCGCCGATTCGTCTGGCAGAGGGACTTGAGCTTCACGGCTGCACCGACATCACGGGCTTTGGCCTGATCGGGCATGCGTGCGAGATGGCTGAGGGCTCGGGTGTGCAGGTTGAGCTTGCGTCGGGGGCGGTGCCGCTCTTTGACCAGGTGCTCGACATGGCGCGTCTGGGCATTATCCCCGCGGGCTCCTACCGCAACCAGGACTTCTTTGGCCCGCGCGTGGCTGCCGACGAGGACCTGGAGCCGGGCATGCTTGACGCGCTGTACGATCCGCAGACCTCGGGTGGTTTGCTCATCGCGGCGCCCGCGTGGGATGTGGATGAGCTTGCGCGCCGTCTGCATGCCGAGGGGCGCGTTGCCGCCGCCGTCGGTCGCGTGTGCGAGCCGGTGCCAGGCGGTCCTGCCGTCCACGTTGTCCGCTAGCCCGCACGTTTATGTAACTGTTTACCGTTCTCTAGAACGGCTCTTTCGAAAGGAATTTGCTATGTCTACCAAGATTGAAGTCAATGCCATGGGCGATGCCTGCCCGCTGCCCGTCGTCAAGACGCTCAAAGCTCTGAAGCAGCTCGATGGCGAGGGCGCCGTCGTGACCTCGGTCGACAACGAGACCGCCGTCAAGAACATCTCCAAGATGGCGCAGGAGAAGGGCTGCACGGCCTCGGTCGAGAAGGTTTCTGACGCCGAGTGGCACGTGACCGTGGCGACCTCTGGCGCCGTTGCCATGGCCGATCCCGAACAGGATGGCGCTGCCTTCTGTGATGCCAGCGCCGGCAAGGGTAGGCTCGTCATTTCCGTCTACACCGACTGCATGGGCCGTGGCGACGACGAGCTGGGCCACAAGCTCATGAAGGCGTTTATCTTTGCCGTGACGCAGCAGGAGGAGCTGCCCGCGACCATGCTGTTCTACAACGGCGGCGCCAAGCTCACCGTCGAGGGCTCGCCAGTGCTCGATGACCTGAAGGGCCTGGCGGAGCAGGGTGTCGAGATTCTCACCTGCGGCACCTGCCTCGATCACTTTGGCATTAAGGATCAGCTCGCGGTGGGTGAGGTCACGAACATGTACGTGATCGTGGAGAAGATGGAACAGGCCGTGCGCGTCGTGCGTCCGTAGCGTATTGGTTGGAGTTGCCATGAGGGAGAAGCGCCCGGCGCTTGTCATCACGTTTCCCACCACGGCGGCCGCCATGGGTTGCGAGTCCCTGTGCGTTGAGCGTGGCCTTCCCGGGCGAACGATTCCCGTGCCCGGGGAGGTCGCTGCCGGCTGCGGCCTGGCGTGGAAGGCGTTGCCTGCCGATGAGGAGCTGCTGCGCAGCGAGCTTACCGCGGCAGGCGTTCCTACCGAGGGCTATACCGTGATTGATATGTGGGAGGTCGTGCGATGATCTACCTGGATAACGCGGCGACGACCATGCACAAGCCTCAGACGGTCATCGATGCCGTGACGCAGGCGATGTGCTCGCTCGGCAATGCCGGGCGCGGTGCCACGTCGGGTGCCCTCGATGCCGCTCGTACGATTCACGCTTGCCGTACCAAGCTCGCGCGCCTTTTGGGCTGCCCGAGGGCGGACCATGTGTGCTTTACGCCCAACTCCACGGCGGCGCTCAACACCGCCATCTGTGGCGTGGTGCGTCCCGGTGACCGCGTGGTCACGACGGTGCTTGAGCACAACTCGGTGCTGCGTCCGCTCAATCGCTTGGCGACGGAGCAGGGTGTGACGGTTGAGCATGCGGGCTGCGACGCGAACGGCGCGCTCGACTACGACGAGCTCGAGCGGCTGGTCACGCCCGGTACGCGTGCCGTGGTGGTGACGCATGCCTCTAATGTGACCGGCAACGCGGTCGACATTGCGCGCGTGGCGGCCATGGCCCATGCGGCCGGTGCGCTGGTGATCGTCGATGCCTCGCAGTCTGCCGGTACGGCGCATATCGATATGCAGGCCATGGGGCTCGACGTGGTGTGCTTTACCGGCCACAAGGGGCTCATGGGCCCGCAGGGCACCGGCGGCCTGGCCGTGGCGGAGGGCGTCGACGTGGCGCCCTGGGCCATGGGCGGCACGGGCGTGCACAGCTTCGATGCGTTGCAGCCCATGGAGTGGCCCACGCGGCTCGAGGCGGGCACGCTCAACGGTCACGGCATAGCGGGCCTTTCCGCAGGTCTCGACTTTATCGAGGCGCAAGGCGGGGTCGAGGCGATTGCGGCGCATGAGCGAGCACTGGCGGATCGCTTTCTCGCTGGCGTGCGCGAAATCCCGGAGATCAAGCTCTACGGCGCTTTTGACCAGCCGTCGCGCTCGGCGATCGTCTCGCTCAACGTGGGTGATATCGACTCTGCCGAGATCTCGGACGCGCTCATGCAGGGGTGGGGGATTGCGACGCGCTCCGGCGCCCATTGCGCTCCGCTCATGCACCGCGCGCTGGGAACCGAGCGCCAGGGCGTGATTCGGTTCTCGTTTGGTTACTTCAATACGGCCGAGGAAGTCGACATGGCGATTGAGGCTCTGCGCGATTTGAGCTGCGATTAGACCAACCTTTTGCGCCCTTAGATAAACCGTTTGCGCTACCTTCCCGCATTGTCGCTTATACAGGGTAATGTGAAATGATGGCCCACTCTGGGACTCTGTATCTTTGCGAATTGCGGGAAGGTTCCTATGAACAGGATCACTGCTGCCCTCTATAGGTTTTTGGTTGTCTATCTTTCGGTCGCGATGGTCGTGACCTCGATACCGCTTGCGCCCCGCGCGGCTTATGCCGATGACGCCGGGGCGGTCGCCGTCGAGAGCGAGGCCCAAGAGACCGACTCGAGTTCTGACGCTGATGTCCATGCGGTCGATAACGCGTCATCTTCGGGCGAGGGCAGCTCATCCACAGCTTCCGACCAAACGAATAACGCTCAGGACGAATCGTCCAGCTCGGATACCAGCACTTCCACGTCGAGCTTGGCCCAAGACCTTTCGATCTCCGCGACCGATTCTGATGCAGCAAAGAGCTTGGTTGCCACGGCGGAACCCTCGTCCGATGACAGCGAAGTCGATCCCCTCCTGTATGAGGACCCAACGGTCTACGAGTATGCCAAGCTTATGCCGAACGGCTATGTGTATCCGTGCGATGCAAGCGGAAGCGTTACGGTAGAGATCGATGGAAACGACCCGTACGGGAGCTCTGTCGACGGTAAATTGGTAACCAATCTGATCGTTGATTACGGAGTGGATGGGGTCCCCGGATATATTTGTGAGTATTCCTCCAATTTGCGTTCGGTGCGTTTTGAGAACAGCTCTATTTCTTCAATTGGACTACACGCCTTTTCTGGGTGCTCCAATCTCGCCGATATCAGCTTTTCCGGTATGACCATTGGGGGCATCGGAACAGAGGCGTTTTCTGGGTGCGGATCGCTTACGAGCCTGAACATTAATGACGTTGCTACCATCGGCTCTATGGGCGATGCCGCGTTTGCCTGGAGCGGGCTGCGGTCTACGGGTCTCGACAAGGTCGTTGGTCTCAGTTCGATTCCTGAGAACGCTTATAATGCCTGCAGCGCTCTGACCGATACCGGTCTGGGCGGGAACACATCCATCACGTCAATCGGCGTTAATGCGTTCAAAAACTGCTCCCGCCTTGCGACGACCGGACTTGAGAGCAATACGACGATCAAGACGCTCCGCGAAGGTTGCTTCTCCGGGACCAATATGAGCGGCGGGCTGACGCTGCCCCTTTATTCCAAAATCGAGGAACTGCCGAGCCGTGCGTTCTATGGCTCTAAGCTCGAAACCGTGTACCTTGGGTGCGACCATGTGGTGCTCATTAATTCCACCACGTTTCCCAAGCAATACATGACTGTCATGGTCCCTGCCAAGATGGTTTCGCAATACGAAAGCGGCCACCCTAAAGAGGTTTGGGAGAGCTGTAATGGTAGCCTGCCCGTCCCCGTAGGCAAGATGCTCCAAAAGATTGAGATCTCGCGTGATCCCGACAAGATGGCCTATCAGCCGGGGGAAAAGATCTCGCTCGAGGGCATGAGTGTCACATTTCAATATCCTCATTCGACGATGGATAGCGACTACGAAGCGCTCATAAAGGAAGAACTCGGCGAATACCTTACGGCGACCCCCTGCGATGGTGATGTCTTCGACGAGTCGATGGACGGAGAACCTATACAGCTCGTGTACGACGATGGCTACACGCGCCTTGTCGCGTACAGCAAGGGCAACCTGCAGCAGGCAGCCTACGAGTATGCCAAGCTCATGCCCAACTACTATCTGTATCCGTGCGACGCAAACGGAAATCTTACGGTAGAAATCGATGAAAACAACCCGCGCGAGAACTCTGTCGATGGTCGAATGGTAACGAATTTGATTGTCGATTACGGGGTTGATGAAGTCGACGCACAGCTCTGCGCCGACTCTACCAATCTGCGCTCAGTGCGCTTCGAGAACAGTTCCATTTCCAAAATCGGATTGCACGCCTTCTATAACTGCCCGAATCTCACCGATATCAGCCTTTCCGGTATGACCATCGGCACCATCGGAAAAGAGGCGTTCTATGGCTGCAAGTCGCTTACGAGCCTGAACATCAGCGAGACTACTACCATTGTCTCGATGGGCTATGCCGCGTTTGCCGACAGTGGGCTGGTGTCCACGGGGCTCGACAAGGTTGTCGGCCTCACATCGATTCCCGACAGAGCCTACGAAGGCTGCAAGGCTCTGACCGATACCGGCCTGGACAAGAATACCTCCATTACATCGATTGGCGTTTGCGCGTTCAGGTTCTGCTCGAACCTTGCTACCACAGGGCTCGAGAGCAACACAACGGTCCAAACGCTTGGCCACACCTGCTTCTACGGCACCGACTTGAGCGGCGGGCTGACGCTGCCATATAACTCCAAGATCGAGGAGTTGCCGGAAAAGGCGTTTGGCAGCACCAATCTCGAGACCGTGTTCTTTGGGTGCAACCATGCGGTGCTCATTAACACCGACACGTTCCCCAAATACAACATGACCGTCATGGTTCCCGCCAAGATGATTCCGAAGTATGCTAACGGGCATCCCAAAGCTGTTTGGGAGAGGTGCAACGGCTGCCTGCCCGTCCCCGTGGGCAAGGTGCTCGAGGACGTTGAGATCTCATGCGACCCCAACAACATGACCTATGAGACGGGGGAGACCATTTCGCTCGAGGGCATGAGCGTTGAGCTCCATTACCCGCATACGGTATCGATTTGGGACTACGAGGCCCTCATACAGGAAGAGCTCGGCGAGTACCTTACGGCCACCCCCTGCGACGGCGACGTCTTCGATGAGTCGATGGACGGACAGCCCGTAAAGCTCGTGTATGACGACGGCTATTCGCATTTTGAATCCCAGACCAAGGGCACGCTACAGCTCAAGAAGCCTGAGCCGACGTCGTTCCAGATCTCCTATGCCCAAACGATCGATAAAGGCGAACGCAAGCTGATGGACGGCGTTGAACTGTCCGATGTTTCCGGCGCGACGACGATTGATGCGGGCGACGAGGTCACGCTCGATGCCGGTGCTCTAGGAATGCTCAACGACAACATCACGTTTAAGGGCTGGTATGATACCGAGTCCGGCAAGTACATCTCCAAGGAAGCGGCTTGCACGTTTACGCCAGATAAGGACCTGTCCCTGGAGGCTCGCTTTAAGCTCAAGGACTATGCGGTGCATGTCAACGATGCGCAGGCGACCGATTCGTCACAGGACTTTGCGCACCTGAGTGTTACCGCCCAAAACTGCTATCGCAATGCCGGCGAGACGGTTGAGGTTTCCGCCGTCACGGATAACGCCCTGTTCCTGGGCTGGTATCTGGGCGAGGGCGATGATGCGTACGCCGCGAGCGATCAGCTCGACTTTACCTATACGGTGGACAAGGCGGACGCGATTGTGTCCGAGGACAAGACTGACGCTAGGATCGAGATCACGCCGCGCTACTGCGCTCCCCAGGCAAGCGTTGTGCTGAGTGTGGACGGGGTCGATGAGAACGGGCAGCCGCTCGGGCAGTTCCTTTCCACCGGTCTGTACGGCATCGGGTCGCGCGTGACGGTCGTGGCGGTGCCAATGCCTGGCTATGTGTTTGACTACGCGACCGATGCCCTCGGCAACGTTGTCTTTACCGGGGACGATGGTCCGTCCTACACGTTTGTGCTCGAGGGGGATGTGCAGTACACCGCGCATTTCCGCGAGGAGACTGACCCCGACGAGTCACTCGCGGCGCTGAAGGCCGCGCTCATCGCCGCAATTACGGCTGCGGCCGTTCTCGCTACCATGTATGGCTTGGGCGAGATCGTCGACCCCATCGCGGCCGACGCAGTGATCGAGATCGGTATGGCCGACAATATTGAGGATGTTGCCGCTGTGGGCACCAAGGTGCTCAAGGAGATTAAGGACATCATCGATGACCACAAGAAGCCCAAGCCTCATGGCGACCATAAGATCGAAATAATTACCACCGCGCAGCCCGAGGTGGGCGGCGTCGTTACCGGAGGCGGTATCCACTATGAGGGGACGGTCGCCACGCTCGAGGCTGTCGCAAATCCCGGCTATCGCTTCGTATGTTGGAAAGAGAACGGCGTCGAGGTCTCGACATCTCCTCTCAAGACGATGACGATCACGGACCTGACGCCCGAGGTTGTAAAGATGACGGCCGTTTTCGAGAAAAAAGTCGAGATTACGGCCGTTGCCGAAGCCGATGGCATTCAGGCCGATTTTTCGACAGGCTGCACCGCAAGCCCCGTAAAGCAGAGCATTACACGTGGCGATCAGGCTATGGTCACCGCGAGCGAGGGTCCCGACTATGCCTTTGTGGGATGGTTTGAGGACGGCGTCGAGGTTTCGCCCGAGCGTACGTATATCTTTAAGGCCGAGGTCGACCGCCATCTGGTTGCACGCTTCCGCAAGGCGGATAAGACCATCCTGGTGAATACCGATCCCTTCGATAGCGCCGAGGTGCTGTGCGATGGCGTGCCGGTCGTGGACGGTAAGGTTCGCGCGAAGGATGGGGACATTCTCACGTTTACGATGCGGCCCAAGGTACGCCCCGACAATCCGGAGAAAACGTACCGGTTTGTGGAATGGCGCGAAACCGATGCGCAGGGCATCACGATTGCCAACAAGCAGGAAGTTTGCGAATACCGCGTTAACGGGAATGCCCGGATCGAGGCCGTGATGGACGGCAGGGATGCGCATACCGTGCGTGCCGAGGCCGACCCGCTCGAGGGCGGTACCGTTACGCTGAAGCGTGGCGAGACTGCTGGCATGGTACTCGAGGTTCCCGAAGGCGAGCGTGTGACCGCGGAGGCCACCCCATCCGAGGGCTATATCTTTGACGGCTGGTATTTGAGCAACGGCGGCTCGGATGTCACCTCGACGCTGGTTTCGAGCGAGCGCTCTTATACCTTTGAGCCCATTACCGACTGCGTGATCCAAGCGAAGTTTACGCGCGCCTGCAAGGTAGACGTGGTCGTTGAGCCGGCCGCGGCCATGGCGGGCAAATATTTGGTGCACGGCGAGGGCTACTGCATGAAGGGCGAGCCTGCCACGCTGAGCATTGAGCTTACGGCCGAGGCGAGCAAACAATTTACCTTTAAGGGCTGGTACGACGCCAAGACGGACCTGCTTTTGGGCACCGACCCCAGCTACCTTGAGTTCTATCCCGAGGACGTGGAATGCACGGTGCGTGCGGTGTTTGAGGAAAACACGTATACCGTGACGGCGAAGGCAAAAAAGACCTTTGTGGAGCGGGGTACCGTTGAGATCGAGGGGCATCCGGGCGCATCTTCTGTTACTTGTGGCTACGGCGATACGGTGATGCTCAAGGCAAAGGCCAACGACGGCTATCGTTTTGACCATTGGAAGGATGACTCCGGTAAGGAGTACGACACCGCCGAGCTGGTCGTCAAGGTTACCAAGAGCGATACCTATACCGCGATCTTTACCGACTCAAAACCCGAGGTCATGGTCACCGCCGATTCATGGCTCGGCGGTACCGTGACGTGCAATGGGACCGTGGTGAAGCCTACGACCGATACGTTCAAATTAGGGGAAACCCTTCATTTGACGGCCAAGGCCCATCCTGGCTTTTTGTTCCGGGGTTGGTGCGTCAATGGCCGCCTGAAGAGCCTTAAGCACGAGACCTCGTTGGTTGCGAAGGCTCGCGGTAAAACCGGGCACTGCGTTATTACCGCGGGCTTTGTGCCTATCGATACCGTCTGCGTGCCCCTCGCCGATCCTGCGGAGGGTGGCACCGTCAAGGCGAGCCGCGTTCTTGCGGACCGCGGCGCGGAGGTTGCCCTTAAGGCAACACCCAATCCCGGTTATGTCTTTACTGGTTGGTATACGGCAGACGGCACGTTTGAGTCTGCCGATGCGGAGTTCACCTGCCACCAGGAGCGCAGCCATGTGCACATCGCTCGCTTTATGGCAAAAAGCTATGAAGTCGACGCCACGACGGTAGTCGATTCCGGCACCGGTTCGCTGATCGAATCGAGTGTCGCCGGCTGGGTCGAGGGCACGGGTACCGTCGAGGCGGGGCATGCCGCCACGCTGACTGCGCATGCGCTTTCGGGCTATGCGTTTGAGTATTGGGCCGATGCCTCGGGCGCCGTGGTAAGCCGCGACACCACCTATCACGTGGTGCCGACGTCTGACACGGCGCTCCAGGCCGTGTTCTCGGCAAAGCAATATACGGTGGACGTCTCGTGCGAAGAGAGCATGGGCACGGTCGAGGGCGCGGGGGCGTATGCCGCTGGACAGGTCGCAACCGTGCGTGCGGTCGCCGCCGAGGATACGGCTTTTGTGGGCTGGTTCCGTAACGGCACATGCGTGAGCTCCAAGAAAACCTATCGATTTACCGTGCGTGAGGATACGTCGCTCTATGCCCTCTTTGCGTCGGGTTCGTATGTCGTGCATACCGTTGCTTCGCCTGCCGAGGGCGGAGCCGTGAGCGGCTTTGGTGGCTATGAGTCCGGCGACCGCGCAACGCTTTGTGCGACTGCAAACACCGGGTATTCGTTTGCGGGTTGGACGGACGACAAGGGCGACTCAGTCAGCGAGAACGCCGACTATACCGTTAAGGTCACGGGCAACGCCACCTATACGGCGACCTTTACGCCTAAGTCCTATCAGGTCGTTTTGAGTGCGAGCGACGATAACGTTGGCACCCTGAGCGGCGAGGGCTCCTATCAATTCGGTGATACGGTCGAACTCAACGCTACGCCTATGGGAACCAAACGTTTTGTCGGCTGGTATGTCCTGGATGCCGAGGGCAACAAGTCGCTGCTGAGCTGCGACGCTCATTGTTGGGTTAAGCTCGACGAGGATATGGTCGAGGGGCTCGAGGACGATACGTTGGAGCTCCAGGCCGTGTTTGCCGATCCGTACGAGGTGACCGTTACGGGCGAGGTCGTGGTGAAGGACAAGACTTCGAACAGGGGCTGCCGTGTTACGGGCAGCGGTAGCTTTGCCGTGGGCGATCAGGTGGAACTGACCGCTGTTGCCGGCATGGGCTATCGCTTTGTGGGCTGGAGCACCGATAAGGAGGGCACCTCGATTGTCGAGACTGCGACGACCCTCGATGTGACTGCCACGCAGGACATAACGTACTACGCGCAGTTCGAATCCGATGGACAGGTGACCATTACCGTCACTGGCTCGTCCATCTTCCGCGGTACGGCCCTTCTGGTCGACGGCATTCCTGCCGGCAGCAGGTCCTACGACAGGGGCGACATGTTTATGGCGATCGCGATTCCGTGGAAGAAGCACCACTTCTCGCATTGGGTCGACGATGCGGGTGTCACGGTGAGCTATAGCGCGTTCTATATCGGTACCGCAAAGGAGAATAGGCAGCTTACGGCCGTGTTCTATGAGACGGGCTGCGATGTTCAGGTCGCTACGTATCCTAAGGATGCTGGCTTTTCGATGGTAGCGCTCGGTACGGGTGGCTCCTACCACTCCGCGGCGATTATGTTTACCGTGCCGCATAAGGGTTGGAAGTTTAAATACTGGGTCGATGAGAACGGCATGCCCGTTGGCTTTACGCCGGTCATTAACCGCGTGGTGTTTGGCAACCGAACCTTTACGGCCGTTTATGAACGGGCGACGATGTCGGTGACGGCGGTTGATCCGCGTCAGGGCGGACACGTCGAGGGCTCCTCCGAGGACGAATCTCTGGGCTATGCCGTGACCAACGAAGTCGAGAACGGTGAGTCCACGACCCTGACTGCCGTTCCCGATGCGGGGTATGTGTTCGATGGGTGGTATGCGCGCAATGACGACGGGTCGTTGGGCGATGAGCCACTGAGCACGGATGCTACCTGGACGTTTGTCCCCGAGGATAACATGACTGTCGAGGCGCGCTTTGCGGAGGCGCCTAAGTACAAGGTGACGGCCCGAGCGGTCAACGGATCGGTTGATTCGGAGTCTGCTTTGGTCGCTACGGATGGCAAGGTGACGCTTTCGGCGACGCCCGATGAGGGCTGCTACCTGACGCGCGTGACCGTTGCCGAAGAGGCAGGCGATGACGGTTCGGCCGGCAATGCCTATGACCTTGATATTTCCGACTATAAGGGTGGGGCGTACGAGGTCACACTGAGTGGCGTGAGTGCTCCGCAGCAGGTTACATTCGAATTCGCGAAGGCTGCGGCTCCGGAGGTGCTCGCTCAGCCGCAGGATGCAAGCGCTTACGAGGGCGATCCGGTTGATCTTTCGGTCGCCGCCGAGGCGGGGCGCAACGTTCGCGTCCATGCGGCCGTGTCTTCTGGATCCGCTGCAGACGTCAAGCTGAGCTACCAGTGGTATCGCGTGTCTGACGATAGCGGCAAGGCGGTGGCGCTGAAGGGCGAGGCGGGGGAGACTCTTTCGATCGCCCAGCTCGACAGCGACGGCGAAGGCGAGTACTTCTGTCGCATTACGCAGAACTACCTGGGCACGGTGACAAAGACGGATACCGAACATGCAAAGGTATCCATCGTGCCGCGAGAAGCACTTGTGTTTAACGGGCGTGTGCTGCCGGTGGCGACCGCTCACGATGAGTACCGTGCAGAGATTGCCGGCGCTACGGGCGGCAAGGCACCGTATGCGTACAACTTGGATGATGTTGAGGTTCCTGAGGGCATGCAGCTGACGCTGGCAGATGACGGATCGGGCGCCTTGGTGCTCTCGGGCGTGCCTGCGGCTACGGGTGTGCATAGCTTCAAGATTAGGTGCACTGATGACCTGGGCAACAAGTGCGATGCGCACTTCGCGCTGCTCGTGAAGGCGAAGGAAGCCCCGCTTACATTTGAGGGCCAGACCTTTACCTACAACGCGACGGCGCAGGCCCCGGAGCTTTCGGGCGTGCCCGAGGGTTGCGAGGACGATGTCAAACTGACCTATGTTGGCACGGGCGACACACATTACTCGTCTGATAAGGCGCCGGTGGATGCCGGCACGTATCGTGCGGTGGTGACGCTCGACGCCAAGGGATATGTCGGTAATGCCTCCTGTGACTTCACGATCGAGAAGGCCCCGGTCGATATTTCGATCGAGACGTCCGATGTGACATACGATGGCGCACGACACAGTGCGGCGGTTGCGGTTGCCGGCCTTGATGCGTCCGCCTATTCCGTTGTCTATCGAGGTATAGATGGAACGTCCTATGGTCCGACGGCGCTGGAGCCGTGCGACAGTGGCAACTACCGCGTCACGGTTAAGGTGACTGACCCCAATTATCAGGGTAAAAAGTCCGCCGAGTTCTCGATTACAAAGGCAAGCCAGGTTATTACGGGAACGACGAGCTATTCGGGTGTATACGGTGGAGACCCCATCGTGTTTAACAACGTTGCCCAGACTCCCGTGAGCTTTGAGCTGGTCGATTCCGATGACGATGCGAGCCCGGTTTCGATTAAGGGACGCTGCGCGACGGTGAAGGCCGCCGGTACGGCGCGTGTTGTCGCCCATGCCGCTGCCTCGCGTAACTATCTTGCCGCCGAGGACGTCGAGTTGTCGGTTTCCGTTGCACCTGCCCAGTTGCTGGTGAAGGTCGACGATGCCGAGCGCTTTGAGGGCCAGGAAAATCCCGAGTTTACCTCCAGCTTGGTGAGCCGTTGCGACACCTCGGACGTAAAGGTTACGTACTTCTGCTCGGCGAATAAGAAATCGCCGGCGGGTGAGTACCAGATCGACGCGGCGGTTGCCGATCCGAACTTTGATGTCGCGGTCGACCCCGGTACACTGACGGTCAAGAAGAAGCCCGAACACTACAAAGTGACGGCGAAGGCAGTCAACGGTTCGGTCGACAACGACTTGGTTTCGGTCGTTGAGGGCGGGGATGCGACCCTCTCGGCGACGCCCGACGAGGGCTGCTACCTCGAGCGCGTGACGGTCGCGCAGGCCGGCTCAGATGCGACCGTTGACCTCGACATTTCTGATTACAAGGGCGGGGCGTACAAGGTCTCGCTGAGCGATGTCACCGCATCGCAGGAGGTCACGTTCGAGTTTGCGAAGGCGGACGCTCCGCGTGTGGTCGCGCAGCCGCAGGACGTGAGCGTCCATGAGGGCGATTCGGCTGTGCTCTCGGTTGTGGCCGACGCAGGCAAGAACGTCGCCGACCACGCGACCTCGTCCACGGGGTGCGCTGCCGAGGTTGAGCTTTCCTACCAGTGGTTCCGCATGGTGAATGGCAAGGCCGTGGCGCTCGATGGCGAGACGGGGGAGACGCTCTCGCTCGCGGACCTCGATGACGAGCAGGCCGGCGAGTACTTCTGTCGCATCACTCAACGCTACCTTGATACTGAGAAGCAGACGGACAGTGATTGCGCCTCCGTCTCCGTCGTTGCCTGGGACACCCTTGTGTTTAACGGCGACCTGCTGCCGGCAGCGAGCGCCCACAGTACGTACATCGCTACGATTGCCGGGGCCGCGGGCGGCAAGGCTCCGTACGAGTACGCATGGGATGAGACGAAGCTCCCCGACGGGCTCAAGCTCTCCCGTACTTCGGGCGGCCTGACGCTCTCTGGTGTTCCGTCCAAGACGGGCGTTTCCGCCTTCGAAATCACGTGCACGGATGTCCGTGGCGAGGCCATGACCGCCCGCTTTGCGTTCGTTGTCCAGGCAAAGCGCGTAAAGCTAACGTTTGCGGATAGCGACTTTACGTTTAATGGCGCGTCGCAGGCGCCCGAAGTTTCCGGTGCTCCCAAGGTCTGCAAGGGTGACCTTAAGGTCTGGTACTACGGATGCGGAAGTACGCAATATTCCTCGACGGATGCCCCGACCGATGCCGGCGCATACCGCGCTGTCGTCACGCTGCGCAGCCACGGCTACATCGGTGCCGCTGCCTGCGAGTTCGAGATCGCTCCGGCAAAGCTCAAGGTGAAGGTTGACGACGCCGAGCGCTTCGAGGGAGAGGCGAACCCAGCGTTTACCTCGAGCCTGGAGAGTGCGGTTGACACTTCGGGTGTGAAGGTCGAGTACTCCTGCGATGCCGATGAGAGCTCTCCTGCTGGCGTGTACCAGATCGGCGCGACGGTCACCGATCCGAATTTCGATGTCGAGGTCGTGCCCGGAACGCTGACGGTGAAAAAGAAGCAGGAGCCCGTCGATCCCGACCCGGACAACCCGGATCCCGGTCAGCCTGATCCCAACCCCGACCCGGATAATCCGGAGCCGGACAATCCAGATAACCCTGACCCGGACAACCCGGATCCCGATCAGCCTGATCCCAACCCCGACCCGGATAATCCGGAACCCGATAATCCTGATCCGGACCCCAAGCCTGATCCCGATAACCCCGACCCTGATAACCCCGAGCCCGATAACCCGGACAAGCCCGAGCGCTTTGAGGTGACGGCAAAGGCGGTCAACGGTTCGGTCGACAACGCTTCCGTCACCGTTGATGCGGGCGGCGACGTGACGCTCTCGGCGACGCCCGACGAGGGCTGCTACCTCGAGCGGGTGACGGTCACGGAAGCCGGCTCGGACAAGGCCATCGATCTCGATATTTCCGGCTATGAGGGCGGAGCGTACAAGGTCACGCTGAGCGGCGTCACCGCGTCGCACGAGATTACGTTCGAGTTCGCGAAAGCGGACGCTCCGAAGGTGATTGCGCAGCCACAGGACGCGAGTGCCTACGAGGGCGATGCTGTCGTACTCTCGGTCGCGGCCGAAGCGGGGGAGAGCGTGGCCGACCATGCGGGCTCGTCCACGGGTCCTGCCGGCGATGTCGAGCTCTCCTACCAGTGGTTCCATATGGTCGACGGCAAAGCCGTGGCGCTTGAGGGCGAGACGGGGGAGACGCTCCTCATCGAGGGCCTTGATGGCGATTGCGCCGGCGAGTATTTCTGCCGTGTCACTCAGCGCTACCTTGGTACCGAGATGCAAGCGGACAGCGATCGCGCTGTCGTTTCCGTTGTGCCCCGGGATGCCCTCGTGTTCAACGGCGGTCTGCTGCCGGTTGCACGTGCGCATAGCACGTATCGCGCGACGATTTTGGGTGCCGCGGGTGGCGAAGCTCCGTATGAGTACACGTGGGACGAAGCTAAGCTCCCCGACGGGTTTAAGCTCACCCGCACGGCGGGCGGTCTGACGCTCTCGGGCGTCCCGTCCAAGGCCGGAGTGTCTACCTTTGACATCACGTGCAAGGACGCTCAGGGCGAGACCGTGACCGCGCACTTCGTGCTGGTTGTTCGGGCGAAACAGGTTGAGCTCGCGTTTGAGGGCGGCAACTTCGTCTATAGCGGTGACGCCCAGGCGCCCGAGGTCACGGGGGTTCCCAAGGCCTGCGAAGGCGACCTGAGGGTTAGGTATTACGGGACGGGCGGCACGCACTATTCGTCGAGTGAGGCCCCGACCGATGCTGGCACGTATCGCGCCGTTGTCACGCTGCGAAGCAACGGGTATATCGGCGCCGCCTCGCGCAAGTTCAGGATTGCGCCGGCGAAGCTTAAGGTAAAAGTCGACGATGTTGAACGCTTCGAGGGAGAGATGAATCCCGCCTTTACCTCGAGCCTAAAGAGCTCGGCCGATACCTCGGGCGTGAAGGTCGAGTACTCCTGCGTCGCCGATGAGAGTTCCCCGGCGGGCGAGTACCAGATCGAGGCGACGGTCACCGACCCGAACTTTGATGTCACGGTTGAGCCCGGTACGCTGACGGTGAAGAAGAAGCAGGAGCCTGTCGACCCGGACCCGGTGGTTCCCGATCCGGACAAGCCCGATGGACCCGATCCGGACAAGCCGGATAAGCCGGAGCCCGGCAAGCCGGACCCGGATAAGCCCGGGACGCCCGATTCCGACCAGTCGGATTCTGGGGATCCGGCAAAACCAGGTAGTTCGGCTGACTTCGCAGCCGATAAGGCAAGGGGCGATGGTGCGGAAAACCCCGGACAGAAGGCTTCGTCCAAGACGAGCGCTCAGCAGCTCGCCGATACGGGCGATCACGCGCCATTGGCCGTCGCCGTGGCTGCGGGCGCCGTTGCGCTTATCGCAATAGCGTTCGAGCTGCTGCGTCGTCGTCGATCGGACGCGTAACGGCTCAGAAGGGGTGGCTAGATTGAAGCTTTGCGCGATTTAGTCTGCTAAAGCGTATATACTTGCGGGACGGGTCTTTTGCCCGTCCCGTTTTTGTCTCGACTCGAAAGGTGGTCCCATGGCCTCATCCGCCCCTCGCGGCCTGCGCTCCGACCATGTCCTCACTGTCGGCATCGCCCTGTTCTCGATGCTCTTTGGCGCCGGCAACCTCATTATTCCGCCGCTGCTGGCGCTGCAGGCAGGTTCTGCCACGCCGGTCGCCATGCTTGGATTTCTCATTGCCGCCATTGGCCTGCCCGTCATGGGCTTTATCGCCGTGGCGCTTGCCGGAACGGCGCGCGAGCTTGCCGGCCGCGTGCACCCCAAGTTTGGCGAGTTCTTTGTCGCGGCGGTGTATCTGGCTATCGGCCCGTGTCTGGCCATTCCGCGTACGAGCTCCACAGCCTTCGAGATGCTGGTGCCGCTGCTGCCCGAGGGCGTCTCGCATGGCACCGCGCGCTTGGTCTTCGCCGTCGCCTTCTTCGTGGTCGCATTTGCGCTCACGCTGCGTCCCGGCGTCATCACGCGCGTGCTCGGCCGCATTACGGGCCCCGCGCTCATCGCCCTTATCGTGTTGGTCGTGTGCGCAGCCGTGGTTTCGCCGCTGGGTCCCGCTGCCGCGCCGCAGGCTCCCTATAATGCCGGTGCTGCCGTGCAGGGCTTTTTGACCGGCTACCAGACCATGGACCTGCTCGCCTCGCTCGCCTTTGGCATCATCATCGCCGAGACTATCCACGAGCTGGGGGTTACCGATGACAAGCGCGTTGCCTTCGAGATTTCGCGCTCCGGCGTGATCGCCGGTGTGCTCATGGCCATCATCTACTGCGGCCTAGCACTTGCCGGCGCGCAGCTCAGCACCGTGATGCCCGATGCCACCAACGGTGCCGCCATCCTCGCCCGTTCCGCCTCCATGCACTTTGGTCTTGCCGGCACGGTCGTGGTCTTTGCGATCTTTTTCCTCGCCTGCATGAACGTGTGCATCGGCCTTATCAGCTGCTGCTCGCGTTACTTCTGCGAGACGTATGTGGTTAAAGGGGGAGCGGAGGCTTCCGAGGAGGCCATGCGCCGTCCCTTTGCGGTTCTCGCCTTTGTGTTCGCGACGTTTTCGTGCGTGCTCTCCAACGTGGGTCTCGACGTGATCCTCATGTTCTCGGTGCCCATGCTCAACGCCCTGTACCCCGTCGCCATCGTGCTGGTGCTTATGGGTCTGGTACACGGTTTTTGCGACGCGCATCCGCAGGTGTGGGTCTGGGTCGGCGGCGTTGTCGCTGTCCAGAGCGTGATCACCTCGGTTCGTGATGCGTTCTTTGCTGGCGCGTGGCTGCCGTTTGATGCGCTGCCGCTGGCAGACATTGGAGCCGCGTGGGCGCCGGTTGCCATGGTGGCGTTTGCGATCGGCCTGCTCCACAGCCGGTTTGTCGCACATTCGAGGAGCTAGGGTATCGTCGCTTGCACAGGCGGGGAGTCTCCCCTATAATTTCCTTCGCTTTGGGACACGCAAGGTTTAGACCTTAGCTGCTCAACACCTTCGGGACGTGGCGCAGTTTGGTAGCGCGCCTGCTTTGGGAGCAGGATGACGCAGGTTCAAATCCTGTCGTCCCGACCATATCTTGCGGGCGGCGTTCAATGGTAGAACCCCAGCCTTCCAAGCTGATGACGCGGGTTCGATTCCCGTCGCCCGCTCCACAAGATAGATGAATGGCTCTGCTTCCTTTTGGGAACAGAGCCATTTTCATAAGTGTGCCGGGTGACGGAAATCGATCCCGCACCGCAACTTAGGAGGGGATGGGGTTAGCTGCGGGGGTGGTGGCGGAGCTTGTCGATAGTGGCGTCGGTGCTGTGGCCGCGGGCGTCGGCAGCGGTTTGGCGCTTGCGGCGGTAATCGATCATGCCTTGGATGATGGGCTTGCCAAAGCTCACGACATCATCGTTGTAGATGGCGGTTCGGGCTGCGAGGAGGCAGTCGGAAAAGTCCATATGGGTCTTGCCAAAGAGTTTGACGGCAAGGGCGACAACGGTGGGCTCGTCGACCATGACGTCATCGAGCAGCCTTTTCATGGCCGCAGCAATCTCAACGCGGGGAACCTTATAGACGTCGCGCAGTGTGACCACGACGCGCGTGATGATTTCGGGGTAGACACGAGCAGTGCGCGTGGCGATGACCTTGGCGGCGCGCGGTGACAGAACTTCGTCGTCGTCAAGCAGGTAGCGTAGGATGACGGTCTCGTCGATGATGGTGCTACTCATGGATATCTACTTCCTCGGGGCCCAAAATCGAATCGTCGCTTTCTGCAGCAAGGTACTCAATCCAGGCATTGCGCTCCTCGGAGCGGCGATTGGAGTCCCCATATGCTTTGAGCGATCCATAGGCGGCGGTGCCGTCCTTTGAGCGCACGGCGACCGGCTGAAAGGGAAGCTTGCGCATCAAAATGCTCTGCGCGACAAAAAGGCGCACGGCCTCGGCGAGCGATGTGCCCATGGCGTCGTAGAGACGCTCGGCATGCTGCTTATCTTCCTCGCGAATGCGCACCTGCAGGATGGCTCGTTTTTGAGTCGATGACATCACTGGCCTCCCTTAATGAGCGTGCAATTTGAATAGTCAAATACAGCATCGGCTAATAATAGCCAATCTTACAACCACTACTTTATTGCACTAGAGTAATTGAGTGTAAACGATATTACAAACGTACTACATCCTTTATAAACGAGCGTGAAATCTCCCCTGGATGTACGCATGTAATACACTCACCTTTATAGCTTCTAGAGAATAATTCCAACCTGCCAAAACCCCTGCAATACACCCGTATTGCAGGGCCTATGCTCAAGTTTGCCCCCTGCAACTGCGTATATTTAACCTGTATATCGTTGGAGGAATTCTATCGAAGTGCCTGTTTCGCCGCATGCACTCGATACGCCGACGCCGGACCACGGGCGGTCCGGGGCAACGTCGGCAGGGTCTCTCCGGCATGGGATTCAGGAGGGAGTGAACAACATGGGCAATAAACGAGTCGTGGCTGATTCTTCACGCTGCATTGGGTGCCAAACCTGTATGGCGGCGTGCATCGAGGCACACGATATTCCCGGCAACATCGCCGCACCTCGCTTGCGCGTAACGCGCACCTACGAGATCTCCGCGCCGGTGGCATGTCACCACTGCGAGGACGCTCCGTGCGCGAAGGCCTGTCCTACGGGCGCCTTGTTCTTTGATCCAAAGAACCATCGTATCGGCGTCAACGAGGACAACTGCATCGGCTGCAAGAGCTGCGTTATGGCATGCCCCTTTGGCGCCGTGAGCGTGGCGACCACGCAGGTCCCCGTCTTGATGGGTGACGTTCGCGTGGGTTCGCAGACTAAGAGCTTCGTGCTCAAGTGCGACCTGTGCGTGGACCGTCCCGGCGGTCCGGCGTGTGCCGAGGCGTGCCCGACCAAGGGCCTCACCCTGGTAGACGAGGAGCGTCTGGCAGAACTGACTGCCGAGCGTGCCCGCGCCACCATCGAAAACGAGGCGTAAGTGTTGGGGCGACAGGCCCAATGATTGTCAAATACGTACCGATTAATCGGTAGCAGAGAAAGGAAGGAGGGTGTCATGGAGAAGCATAAAGTGATCTGCCCGTATTGCGGCGCCGGTTGCCAGTTTAACCTCTTGGTCCAAAACGGCCAGGTCGTGGGTACCGAACCGCTCAACGGCATCACCAACCAGAGCGAGCTGTGCCTTAAGGGCATGAGCGGCTACGACTTCATCAACGACACCAAGATCTTGACTCCTCGCGTACTGCACCCGATGATCCGCCGCACTAAGGGCGCGGATCTTGAGCGCGTAAGCTGGGACGAGGCACTGGATTTCACCGCATCTAAGATGCAGGCCATAATTGACGAATATGGTCCTAACGCTGTCATGACCACCGGCTCTTCGCGAGGCGGCGGCAATGAGGCGAACTACGTCATGCAGAAGTTTACGCGCGCGTGCATCGGCACCCACAGCGTGGACAACTGCGCCCGTACTTGACACGGCCCTACTGTCCTCGGTCTGATGGACACGGTTGGTTCAGGTTGCATGTCATGCTCCATCCCCGGTATGGAGGATGCGGGCTGCATTTTCCTCTTCGGCTATAACCCTGCCGATTCGCACCCCATCGTCGCAAGGCGTATCGTGCGAGCCAAAGAAAAGGGTTGCAAGATCATCGTCGCCGACCCGCGCCATATCGAAACCGCGCGTATCGCCGATATCTACCTTCCGATCAAGAACGGTTGCAACGTTGCGTTCCTCAACGCCTTTGCCAACTGCTTGGTCAACGATGGCCTCTACGACAAGGAATTCGTCGCCGAGCACACGAACGGCTTTGACGAGTGGTGGGAGACCATCAAGAACTACACTCCCGAATCCGTACAGGACATCACGGGTGTCGAGCCCGCGCTGATCCACCAAGCTGCCGAGATGTACGCCACGGCGAAGCCCTCTGCCATCATTGGCTGGGGCATGGGCGTATGCCAGCAGAAGCAGAACCTGAAGACGGTGCACACCATCGCCTCCATCGCCTGCGTTGCCGGCCAGATCGGCAAACCCAATTCCGGCCTCGCGCCCGTGCGCGGTCAGAACAACGTCCAGGGCTCCTGCGATATGGGCATGCTGCCCAACCTGTATCCTGGCTACCAGAAAGTCACCGACCCGGCTGTGCGTGCCAAGTTTGCCAAGGCTTGGGGCGTGCCCGAGGAAAAGCTCCCGCTCGAGGAGGGCTACAAGCTCACCGACCTGGGCCACCTGGTCGACGAGGGCAAGGTGCACTGCTTCTACAACTACGGCGAGGACCCGGTGCAGACCGAGCCCGATTCGGCCGGTATGCGCAAGACGCTCTCCGAGCTGGACCTGTTCATTTGCCAGGACATCTTTATGACGCAGACGACCATGCTCGCCGACGTCATCCTGCCCGCCACCTCTTGGGGCGAGCACGAGGGTGTCTTTACCGCATCCGACCGTAGCTTCCAGCACTTTGACGCGGCCGTTCCGCCCAAGGGCGAGTGCCGCCACGACTGGGAGATCTTCGCGGACCTGTCCACGCGCATGGGCTATCCCATGCACTACGACAACACCGAGCAGATCTGGAACGAGTGCATTAGCCTGTGCCCCAACTTTGTGGGCGCGACCTACGAGAAGATGGCTCCCGAGGGCGGCTACGCCCAGTGGCCCGTCAAGAGCACCGATGTGAACGACCACGGCACGGCCGACATGTTCGCTGGTGGCAAGTTCACCACCAAGGACGGCCGCGCCAACCTGATGGCGCACGACTGGGAGGCGCCCTCCGAGCTTCCCGACGATGAGTACCCGCTCATCCTGTGCACCGTCCGCGAGGTCGGCCACTACAGCTGCCGCTCGATGACCGGCAACTGCAAGACGCTGGCGCTGCTTGCCGACGAGCCCGGCTTTGTCCGCATGAATCCCGCGGACGCCCAGGCGCGCGGCATCAAGAACGGCGACATCGTCTCGATTCACAGCCGCCGCGGCCAGGTATACAGCCGCGCCGACGTGAGCGATCGCATCAACAAGGGCACGGTCTATATGACCTACCAGTGGTGGATCGGCAAGTGCAACGAGCTGACCATTCACAAGGTCGACCCGGTCTCGCATACGCCCGAGGACAAGTTCTCCGCCTGCCAGGTCGACGCTATCGCCGACCAGGTCTGGGCCGAGGGCGAGGTCGAGCGTCAGTACACCGAGCTCAAGCAGGCTCTGGTGGACGCCGCCGCTCCCCAGGACGTTGAGCCCGGCGCCGCCAAGTTCGACGATGAGACGCACGTGAACCAAATCGTGTAGTCCCGTTCTCGTTGGCTTTTTGGGCCGGGCGTCCCGTACGTTCGGGAGCCCGGCCCGTTATTTTGAAAGGAAGTGGGGATGAACCGCTTCATCGACATCAACCCGGAGAGGTGCATCGGCTGCGGAACATGCCAGTCTGCCTGTGCCGACGCCCACCGGATGCAGGGTCTTCAGGATACGCCGCGTCTGGCGCTCGTGAAGACCGGCGGTATTTCGGCCGCCCTTGCCTGCCACCATTGCGAGGGTGCCCCCTGCGCCGAGGTCTGCCCGGTGAATGCCATCGAGCACGATGGCGATCGCATCCACGTCAAGGAGCAGGAGTGCATCGGGTGCAGGCTGTGCGCCATTGCGTGCCCCTTCGGAGCCATCCATCCCGATGGCACGTCTATCGCCGGTGTCGCAGGCATGTGCGATCCGACGCCTTCGTATCCTAAGTCCCTGAGCAGCCTGCTTACGTGGGCTCCTGGCCAGTACACCTGCGCTGTCAAGTGCGACCTGTGCGCCTTCGATCCGGACGGCCCGCATTGTGTGGCGGCGTGCCCCACCAAGGCGCTGACCGTCATGGGCGGCGCGGCCGATCGCGAGCTCGACGAGGCCAAGCGCCTGCGCTCGATCGAAAACGGTCCGGCTGTCGACGTTACCGCTGTGGCCCAGGGTCTGTCCGAGAAAGCAGAAGGGAGCGTAAACAATGGATAGCATGACGCTGTTTATCGCATCGCTTGCCGTCTCGTGCATCGGTGCGCTCGCCTCGGTTCTGCTGATTAAGGCCGACAACGCCGCCAAGACCGCCGGCTGCCTGATCGGCGCCGTCGCGGCCGTGCTGTCGTTCATCGCGGGCCTCGAGGCCGTGCTTGGCGACGTTTCGTCCCTCAACACGGTCTTCTTCTTCCCGTTCGCCCGTCTCGAGCTCTTGCTCAACGGCCTTGCGGGCCTGATCGTGGTCCTCATCTCGATTCTCGCCTTTGCGGGCTTCATCTACGGTCTGTCCTACTTCGACGAGTACCCGGGCAAGGTCGGGCGCGCCGGCTTCTTTATGAACACCTTCGTCGCCTCGATGATGCTCGTCATCACCGCCGATAACGTGTTCTGGTTCCTGGTCGCCTTTGAGCTCATGTCCCTTACGAGCTACTTCCTTGTCGTTATCGAGGAGAACAAGAACTCCATTAGGGGCGGTTGGCTCTACTTCGTCATCGCGCACGTCGGCTTCGTTCTCATCATGGCGAGCTTCCTGCTCATGACCAACGGCGTGGGCGGTTCCTTCAGCTTCAGTGATTTCCGTACGTATGACTTTGGACCCGCCGTCTCCTCCGCGTGCTTCGTCCTCGCGTTCTTCGGATTTGGCGCGAAGGCCGGTATCATTCCGCTGCACTCCTGGCTGCCCCAGGCGCACCCCGAGGCGCCGTCCAACGTGTCCGCCCTCATGTCCGGCGGCATGATCAAGATCGGCATCCTGGGAATCCTCAAGGTCGGTCTCGACCTGCTCGCGGGTTCGGGCATCCAGCTCTGGTGGGGCCTCATGGTCCTGGTCTTCGGATCCATCTCGTCGGTCCTGGGTGTCGTCTATGCCCTCCACGAGCACGACATCAAGCGCCTGCTTGCCTATCACTCCGTCGAGAACATCGGCATCATCTTGCTCGGTGTCGGCGCGTCCATGACGGCGCACGCCCTGGGCAACGACGTCATCGCGACGATCGCGCTCATGGCCGCCCTCTACCACACGCTCAACCACGCCATGTTCAAGGGCGAGCTGTTCCTCGGCGCGGGCTCCCTGCTCTATGCCACGGGTACGCGCAACATGGAGAAGATGGGCGGTCTGTTCCGCCGCATGCCGGTCACGGCCGTCTGCTTCCTCATCGGTGCCCTTGCCATCTCGGCCATCCTGCCGCTCAACGGCTTCGTTTCCGAGTGGTTCACCTACCAGTCCCTGTTCAACATCTCGACGCTCTCCGACCCGGTCGTCATGGTGTTCGCCGTCGCCTCCGCGGCCGCCCTCGCCATCACCGGTGCCCTGGCCGTCACGTGCTTCGTGAAGGCCTACGGCGTCTCGTTCGCGAGCAGCCCTCGTTCCCAGGAGGCCGCGAACGCCAAGGAGTCCCCGGCTCCGATGTTGTTCTCGCAGATGCTCCTCGCGGCCATCTGCGTGGTACTGGGAATCGGCTCCCCGGTCATCGCCCCGGTTCTGGGCGACGTCGCCCAGAGCGTGCTTGCCGGCTCCGCCGTCACAGCCACCTCGGGCGTGTCTCTCGTGAACGAGATTTCCGGTGCCGCCACCTCCACCCCCGCGATCGCCATCGCGCTCGTGGTCCTCACCGGCCTCGCGTTCGCGTTGAGGTCCTGCCTCGGCGCCAAGGCCCCCGCTAAGAAGACCGACCCTTGGGCGTGCGGCTACGAGCCCAACGAGCACATGCCCGTCGTCGCCACGAGCTTCGCGTCCGACGTCGAACTCTTCATGGGCCCGCTCTACACCCTGCGCGAGGTATGCACCAAGATCTGCTGGTCCATCGCGCACGTGTTCCAGAAGCTCACCGGTGTCGCCCAGGGCGTCGAGCCCCTGCCCGACCGTTTCCTGGTCGATGCACCGAGCGAGGGTGCCGACAAGCTGGCCGGCCTCGCCTCCAAGATCGAGGGCGGCAACTACTCCGTATACATCTGCTACATCGTCGCGGCGCTCGTGGTCTTCCTCGTGCTCGCCGTGGTCATGGTCTAGAGAGGGGAGAGGATATTATGAACATCGTTCTTGCGATGGCGCAGGGCCTCGTGGTCATGCTGGTCGCGCCCTTCTTCTCCGGCCTCGCCCGTGTGATTCGCGCGAAGATGCACAATCGCCGCGGTCCGTCCATCCTTCAGGATTACCGGGACCTCGCGAAGCTCATGGCGCGTCCCGAGTCCGTGAGTTCCGACTCGAGCTTCGTGCTGCGCATCATGCCGCCGCTGTTCCTCGCGGTGTCGTTTATGCTCGCCATGGGCCTGCCCATGTTCACGCTCCAGAGCCCCATGCCCGTCTTTGGTGACGCCATCACCATCATGTACGCGCTCGCGCTGTCCCGCTTCTTCTTCGCGCTGTCCGGCGTGGATTCCTCCAACGCCTACGCGGGCTTCGGCGGTATCCGCGAGCTCCTCATGAGCGTGCTCATCGAGCCGTCCATGCTCATCGCGCTGTTCACCGTCGCCATCGTGTGCGGCTCCACGGACATTGCGACCATGGGTCAGCACATCGTTACGGGCAACGTCTCGAGCGTCGTCGCCGTTATCCTCGCCGGCGTCGCCTTCGCGGCCGCCTGTTACATGGAGCTCGGCAAGCTTCCGTTCGATCAGGCCGAAGCCGAGCAGGAGCTCCAGGAGGGCCCGCTCGCCGAGCTCTCCGGCCCGTCCCTGGCCATGATGAAGCTCGCCATGGGCATGAAGCAGGTCGTGGTCGTCGCTTGGTTCACCTCCATCTTCATCCCCTGGGGAGAGCCCGCGACCATCGGCGTCACCGCTCTCGTGGGCGCCGTCGTCTTCCTCGTCAAGTGCCTGGTCGATTTCGTCGTCTGCGGCGTGCTCGAGAACTCCGTTTCCCGTTCGCGCTTCAAGGTGCTCGGTAACCAGACCTGGGCCGTCGTCGGCATCGCGGTCCTCGCGTTCGTCTTCGTCGTCGTAGGCGTGTAGGGAGAAGGGAGAAACTATGTCAATCGAATCGAGCTTGTCCCTCTTTGCCATGGTGGCGATCGCCGTCCCCATGCTGGGCTCCCTGCTCATCGTCATGCTGCCGCGTCCCTACGCTAAATGGATCTGCGCCTTTGCCGGCGGCATCGCCACGGTCGCTTCCGTTGGCTTGGCCGCGACGTTTGCCGGAAACGGCATGAACGCGGTCGATGTAACCTGGGCGAGTATGGGCCAGACCTTGGTCATGGGCTTCATATTCGACCGGATGAGCACGCTGCTCGCACCCGCGTTCGTCGCTATCGGCCTGCTCGTCGTCATCTATTCGTTCCCGTACATGAGCGATAAGAATAAGGAGCATCCCGACGCGCCCCGTCGTCGCTTCTACGTGTACTTCTCCACGTTCATCGGCGCCATGGCCGGTCTCGCCTACAGCTCCACCATCGTCGGCCAGCTCGTTTTCTTCGAGATCACCGGTGTGTGCTCCTGGGGCCTCATCAGCTACTACATGACGCCCACGGCCAAGAAGGCCGGTATGAAGGCGCTCATCATCACCCATATCGGCGCTCTGGGACTCTACATCGGCGCGGCCTTCCTGTTCGCCGGAACCGGCACGTTCGCGCTGAGCGCGATCTCCCAGCTCGATTCCGGTATGAAGACCGTCGTGCTGCTGCTCATCCTGTTCGCTGCTTGGGCCAAGTCCGCCCAGTTCCCGCTCTACATGTGGCTGCCCTCCGCAATGGAGGCCCCCACGCCCGTTTCCGCCTACCTTCATGGCGCGTCCATGGTTAAGGTCGGCGTGTGCGTGTTCGCCCGCGCTCTTGCGAGCGCCGGCGATATCCCCGAGATCGTCGGTTGGGTCGCCATCATCGACGCCGTCGTGACCATGCTCTTCGGCTTCCTCATGTACCTGCCCCAGAAGGATATGAAGCGCCTGCTCGCCTTCTCGACGATCGCGCAGCTCGCCTACGTGTTCTTTGGCCTGGGCCTCTCCGTGTTCGGAAGCCAGATGGCGTTTAACGGCGCCGTCGAGCACATCTTCAACCACGCGTTCACCAAGACCCTGTTCTTCCTCATCGCTGGCTCTCTCAGCTTCACGCTGGGAACCCGTATGCTGCCCAAGATCCAGGGCCTCATGAAGAAGTACCCGGTCACGGGCGTGGGCTTTGCGGTCGCCGCGACCGCTATCGCCGGCGTGCCCCCCATGAGCACGTTCTTTTCCAAGTTCCAGATCATTTCCGGTGGCTTCGCGGTTGGTGCTACCAACACGGTCATCTTTGTCCTCGTGTGCGTCATGGTCGTCGAGACCGTCGCTACCTTCGCATGGTTCCTGCGTTGGATGGGTAAGGTCCTGCCCGGTGAGCCGAGCGAGACCGTGGCCGCCGGCCAGCCCCTTCCGCGCGCCATGGCGTTCGTGTTCGTCGTCCTCATGATCATGGTCGTCGTCGCCGGTCCTCTGTCCTCTAGTTGGATGGGTTAGGAGGTAGGACATGGGTTATTCGTTAGTCAATATCCTGGGCGGTCTTCTGATCGTGACCTCCACCATGGTGGTCGTCTCGAAGACCATCCCGTCCGCCATCAAGTGGTACGCGATCCAGTCGGTTGTCCTGGTGGGCGTGCTGCTCACCCTGGGCCTCACCACCGGTGCCACCGAGCTTCTCATGTGGGCCGCGTCGGCCTTCGTCACCAAGGTGATCCTCGTTCCGTTCATTCTCAACCGTGCCTACAAGAAGATGGGTTCGCCTGCCGATAGCACGCTGACCTCCTCCATCAAGCCGGCCTGGACCATCATCCTCACCGGTCTGGAGGTGGCCGTCTGCTTCGCGGTGGTCACGCGCCTGAGCCTGCCCACCGCCGAGGTGGCCACTCCGGCCCTCGCCATCAGCTTCGCGCACTTCTTCGTCGGCCTCACGTGCATCATCTCCCAGCGCAACATCCTCAAGCAGATCTTCGGGTACTGCCTTATGGAGAACGGTAGCCACGTGACGCTCGCTCTGCTCGCGCCCACGGCCCCCGAGATCATCGAGATCGGCATCGCCACCGACGCCATCTTCGCCGTCATCATCATGTCCGCCGTCGTCGTGAGGATTTGGAACGACACCAAGTCGCTCGACTCCCACGACCTGACCGAATTGAAGGGGTAGGCCATGGATGTTTCAATGCTGACGGTCGCCCTGCTCGCTTGTCCTCTCGTGTTCTCCCTGATTATGGCTGCGCTCCCCAAGACGACGTCCTACAACGTCTTCGCAGGGCTCAACACCATCTCCGTCGCGGCGACCCTTGTCCTTTCGGTCGTCACCGCGGGAACCATGCTCTCGAGCGGGCAGAATATCGACGCTTTGGGCCTGTGGCTCCATCTCGATTCGCTCTCGTCGATCTTCGTCCTTCTGGTAGGCATCATCGGGTTCATCACCGGCGTGTACTCAATCTCCTATATCAAGATCGATATCGAGGAGAAGACCATGCCGGCCGAGCGCACCAAGCAGTACTACGCGCTGTTCAGCCTGTTCGTCTTCACGATGCTGCTCGCCTGCCTGTCCAACAACATCATCCTCACCTGGGCGGCGGTCGAGGCCACTACGCTGTCGACCGTGTTCCTCGTGGGCATCTACAAGAACAAGCAGGCGCTCGAGGCGTCTTGGAAGTACGCGATGGTCTGCACCGCCGGTGTGGCCTTCGGCCTGTTCGGCACGCTGCTCATCTACGCGAACGCCGCCGATATCATGCCCAACGCGCATGAGGCCGCCTTCCTCACCTCCATCATGCCCTACGCCGACCAGTTCGACCCGATGCTCGTGCGCCTCGCGTTCGCGTTCATCGTCATCGGCTTCGGCACCAAGGCGGGCCTGTTCCCCATGCACACCTGGCTGCCCGACGCGCACTCCCAGGCTCCGAGCCCGGTCTCCGCGCTGCTCTCGGGCGTGCTGCTCAAGTGCGCCATGCTGGTGATCATCCGCTTCTACTCCCTGTCCATCATCACGGTGGGCGACACCTATCCGCGAACGCTCCTGCTCATCCTGGGCACGCTGTCCATCCTGGTGGCTGCCCTGTGCATCTTCAAGCAGGACGATATCAAGCGCCGCTTCGCGTACTCCTCCGTCGACAACGTCGGCGTGGTCGCGCTGTGCCTGGGTATCGGTGGCCCGCTCGGTATCGCCGCCTGCCTGCTGCACTGCATCTTCCACGGCTTCACGAAGGCGCTCGCCTTCTGCATGGCCGGTAACATCCAGCACATCTACCACACCCGCGACCTGAACAAGATCAAGGGCGTCGTCGAGATCGCTCCCGTCACGGCAGCGCTCACCATCATCGCCCTGCTCGCGCTCGCCGCCTTCCCGCCGTTCGCCCTGTTCATCTCCGAGTTCCTCACCTTCGTGGCCGGCGTTCAGTCCGGTCCCATCTGGGTGGTCGTGCTCGTGGCCATCGGCCTCACCGGCGTGTACTTCGCCCTTACCGGCATCGCGCTCAAGTCCATCTTCGGCAAGGCGCCCGAGGGCATGAAGCGCCACGAGGTGCCCGCCCTCATGATCATCCCCGAGATCGCCCTCGCGATCGTGGTCATGTGGTTCGGTATCGCCACCCCGGTCGCCATCACGAGCGGCGTCGAGGATGCAACGTCCGTCGTTTTGAACCAGAGCGTCGAAGAGCTCCACGAGGCCCCTCTCTACCGCATGGTGTTCAGTTCCCAGACCAAGACAAGTGAGGTGAATTAGCACCATGGCAGAACCTGAAAAGAAGGACTACGCTCGTCGCTGCGAAAGCCACGTCGAGGCCCTGCGTGCTGCAGTGCCGGGCGCTATCGAGAAGGTCGAATGGCAGTGCGAGGACCAGCTGACGATCACCGTCAAGCTGGACCGTCTGCCCGAGGCCGTCCACTACCTGTATTACGAGCGCTACGGCTGGATTCCTGTGATTGTCGGCAACGACGAGCGCAGCCTGTGCGGCCGTTACGCCGTGTACTACGTCATCTCCATGGAGGGGGAGGACCCCGGCTGGGTTACCGTGCGTGCCGAGGTCGACCCCGCCAAGATGACGTTCCCGTCCGTGACGCCGTTCGTCCCCGCCTGCGTGTGGGGCGAGCGCGAGCTGCGCGATATGTTTGGCCTGATTCCCGAGGGTCTGCCCGACCGCCGTCGCCTGGTGCTTCCCGACGATTGGCCCAGCGGGCTGTACCCGTTGCGCAAGGATTCGATGGATTACCGTTTCCGCCCCGCTCCCGCGAGCGACATGGAAAACTACGAATTCCTGGCCGACACCAAGGGCAAGGAGACTACGCTCGTCCCCATGGGACCGCTGCACATCACCTCCGACGAGCCCGGCCACTTCCGCCTGTTCGTGGAGGGCGAGACGATCGTCGATGCCGACTACCGCCTGTTCTACGTGCATCGCGGTATGGAGAAGGTCGCCGAGACGCGCCTGAACTATGATGCCGTGACGTTCCTTGCCGACCGTATCTGCGGTATCTGCGGCTGCGCCCACTCGGTGGCCTACGCCGAGGCTGTCGAGCGCGCCCAGGGCATTCACGTCCCGCCGCGCGCGCAGTACATCCGCGCCATCATGCTCGAGGTCGAGCGCCTGCACTCGCACCTGCTCAACATTGGCCTCGCATCGCACTACACCGGCTTCGATTCCGGCTTCCAGCAGTTCTTCCGCGTTCGCGAGAAGTCCATGGACCTGGCCGAGAAACTCTCCGGCCACCGCAAGACCTACGGCCTCAATGTGATCGGTGGCGTGCGTCGCGACATTTTGGCCGAGCAGAAACTCTCCACGCTCACGACCATCCACCAGCTGCGCTCCGAGGTCCAGGAGCTCGTCGACGTTTTGCTCTCCACGCCCAACTTTATTGAGCGCACGAGCGGCATCGGCATTCTCGACCGTAAGATCGCCCGCGACTTTTCGCCGGTCGGCCCGCTCATGCGTGGTTCGGGCTATGCCCGCGACGTGCGCTTCGACCATCCCTTCGACGGCTACGCCGATCCGGACGTCATGAAGATGCATGCCGCCACGGCCGACACCTGCGACGCCTTCGGCCGTACCGCCGTGCGTATCCAGGAGGTCTACGATTCGATCGACATGATCGAGACCATGCTCGAGAACTGCCCGTCGGGCCCCATCCTCACCACAGATTGGGAGTACACCCCGCACAAGTACGCCATCGGCGCCACCGAGGCTCCGCGCGGCGAGGACGTGCACTGGGCCATGCTCGGCAACAACCAGAAGTGCTACCGCTGGCGCGCCAAGGCGGCCACGTACAGCAACTGGCCGGTCCTGCGCTACATGTTCCGCGGCAACACCGTGGGCGACGCGGCGCTGATCGTCGGCTCGCTCGACCCGTGCTACTCCTGCACCGACCGCGTGACGGTGACCGATGTTGCCGCCAAGCGCGACCACGTGCTCGACAAGGAGCAGTTCGAGAACGTCTGGCGCGACAAGTCGCCGCTTGCGGGCGAGGGCACCATGGCCGCTCCGCTCGATGAGGAGGCGCTCTAATATGCTGAAGCTTTGGAAGGTTAACGCCAAGGCCGGCGACGCGACGGTCAAGTACCCGTTTGCGCCGTTCCCCACCAATAAGGACATGCGCGGCAAGCCCGAGCACAATGCCGAGCTCTGCATCGCCTGCGGTGCCTGCGGCGTGGCGTGCCCGGCCGATGCCATTCGCATGGACACCGACCTTGCGGCCGATACCATCACCTGGTCGATCGACTACGGTCGCTGCATCTTTTGCGGCCGCTGTGAGGAAGCCTGCCCCATGGAGGCCATCAAGCTTACCGAGGTGTTTGAGCTGGCCGTCATGAGCAAGGACGACCTCACCAGCAAGAGCGTCTATACGCTCGAGCACTGCTCGCGCTGCGGCAAGCCGTTTGCCCCGCACAAGGAGATCGACTACGCCAAGCGCCTGCTGCAAAAGGCCGGCGGCATGGAGGCCGAGCAGGCCGCCCGTACCGTCGGTATGTGCCAGGAGTGCAAGCGCGAGCTTGACGCCCTGCGCGCCGCCTCGGCCGTAAAGACCGGCAACGCGCACGGCATGGCTGCCAACGAGACGCTTGCGTCCGGTGAGCCCCAGGGCCCCGGCATGGAGTATCTGGGCGGCCACGGCGTGAACCCGGAGTATATCGACCGCGAGCTCAACCCCGATGCGCCCGAGATTCCCGCCGGTCCTGCGCCGGTCGAGGGCATCATCATGGATTTTGATACGAAGGAGGAGTAACCATGGCCGAACCCACGCTTTTGCCCGAGCGGCTTCAGTACCGCCCGACCAAGATCGAGCTCGACGAGAGCATCGAGAAGGCCAAGGCGACCCTTCTTAAGAAGATCAAGCGCTCGGTGTACGTCTACCGTGTCGACTGCGGCGGCTGCAACGGCTGCGAGATCGAGATCTTCGGTTCCATCACGCCCGTCTTTGACGTCGAGCGTTTTGGTATTAAGGTCGTCCCGTCGCCCCGCCACGCCGATGTGCTGCTGTACACCGGCGCCGTGACGCGTGCCATGCGCATGCCGGCCCTGCGCGCCTTTGAGGCCGCACCCGATCCCAAGATCGTGGTGTCCTATGGCGCGTGCGGCTGCACCGGTGGCATCTTCTACGACAACTATTGCGTCTGGGGCGGCACGGACAAGATTCTGCCGGTCGATGTCTACATCCCCGGCTGCCCGCCCAGTCCCGCGCAGACCATCTACGGCTTTGCCATGGCACTTGGCCTGCTGGACCAAAAGCTCCATGCCGAGACCACGGTGGAGGCCGCCGGCGAGCAGGCCGATATCCTGCACCTCGGCGTGCCGTACAAGCTGCGCGTTGCCATCGAGCGCGAGGCTCGCGCCATGAGCGGCTACCGTTACGGCCGCGACCTGGCCAATGAGTTCATGGATACGCTCGAGGGCGCGCCCAAGGGCGATATCCGCGGTGCCATGGCGCTGCTCATCGACAAGCAGGACGATCCGCGCCGCGTCGAGGTGTACTCGGCGCTGCAGGATCTGGTGCTGGCCGGAGGTCGCTAGATGGAGCTCACGGACCGCTCTGGTTACTTTGCGGGCCCCGGTATGCTCGGCGGCTCCTTTGGCGATGCCTCGCGCGCAAGCGACGAGGCCGCCGAGGGCGTCGCCGACCCCTGCCTGGGCCATGCGCCCGACCAGGTGGTCTTTTACGAGCTCACGCGTAAGTTTGTGGAGACCGAGGAAGACGTTCCCCAGGAGGCCTGCGACGTGCTGTACTACACGCTCGCCGTGGGCCACCACACCGGCGTGCTCGACTGCTTTGAGCCGCGTCTGTCGGTGCCGGTGGATGTGTTCTATTCGCTCGTCGACGCGCTGCCGGAGGGGGAGGCCAAGACCAAGTTTGAGGCCATCCGCTCCTTTGGTGAGTGCCAGCTCGACAAGGCGGCGGTGCCGTCGCTGCTCGAGGTCTGCGATGCGCTGCTCG
Organism: uncultured Collinsella sp.; assembly: GCA_958433005.1. Lineage (GTDB taxonomy): Bacteria > Actinomycetota > Coriobacteriia > Coriobacteriales > Coriobacteriaceae > Collinsella. The sequence continues at coordinate 46,313 of CAUAWV010000007.1, forward strand.
ACGAGCGCGGTTTTCGCGGGTCGGCCAAGGCCGGCATCTCGGTGTTCGACGACGACTTTGGTCTTCATGCCCAGCAGGTCGCGTTTCTGATGAAGTTTCGCGATCTGGTGGAGCGCGTGCGCGATGTGTCGGGCGTGTATCTGACGGGGAGGTTGCAGTAATGGGTTGCGTTGTGGACGGACGTGTGAACGGCGCCCCGTTTGCGGGTATCGTGCTCACGGCGGGAAGCGTGTTGCGTGCCGACGATGCCGCCGGCCCCGTGCTCTCCAAAAAGATGGAGGACGCGCCCATTGCCGGTTGGTACACCATCGACGGTGGCCAAACGCCCGAGGATGACATCATCGAGGTCAAGCGCGAGCGTCCGCCTCGCCTGGTCTTGGTCGATGCCGCCGACATGGCGCTGCCCGTCGGGTCCATCCGTTTGCTCGACAAGCGCGATGTGGCCCGCAAGTCGATGTTCACCACGCATTCGCTTCCCTTGTCGATTCTGATCGAAGAGATTGAGCAATCGTGCGATGATATCGTCTTCGTCGGGATTCAGCCGGGCGACACGGAGTTCTACAACCCCATGTCCTCGGAAGTCTTTGACGCCGTCGACGCCGTGTACCACGCCGTGGCCGCCAACGACTTTTCCCACTTTGTTCGCTTGGGGCAAGAGCAATAGGAGCGCTTGTCCCTGCTGATTAGGAAAGAAGTGATTGACATGGCAGATTCCAAGGTGGAGTATCCCGCTCCCGATTGCCTGGCGCCCGCCGCGATCGAGGCCAAGACCGAGGCCGCCGGCGTGACCAAGGCCAACCTGCCGGTCGCTAAGGCCTTTCTGTTGGCAATGTTCGCCGGTGCGTTCATTGCCTTCGGCGGTCTGTTCTTTACGGTGTTTTTGAGCGACAACACGCTGGGCTGGGGTGCCCAGCGCGTCGTGGGCGGCCTGTGCTTTTGCCTGGGCCTGGTGCTGGTACTGGTGTGCGGCGCCGAGCTGTTTACTGGCAATTCGCTTATGGTCTGTGCGCTCAAGAGCAAAAAGATCACCCTGGCTCAGATGCTCAAGGCCTGGGTCGTCGTGTGGGTCGGCAATTTTGTCGGTGCTCTGTTCATTGTCTTTTTGGTGTACATGGCCGGCATTTACAAGCTCAACGGCGAGGCGGTTGCCAATTCCATGGTGAGCGTCGCCGCCGGCAAGGTGACGATCGACTGGGTGACGATCTTCTTCCGCGGCATCCTGTGCAACATCTTTGTGTGCCTGGCCGTGTGGATTGGTACCGCCGGCAAGACCGTGGTCGATAAGGTTGTGGGCATTCTGCTGCCCATCGCTGCCTTTGTGGCCTGCGGTTTTGAGCACTGCGTTGCCAACATGTACTTTTTGCCCATGGGTGCCGTAATGCATGCATGCGGCTATGGTGCCAAGGTCGCTGGTGCCGATGCGCTTAACGTCGCGGGCATTGCGTTTAACCTATCCGCCGCCACGCTGGGTAACATTGTGGGCGGCGCGGTTCTGGTGGCGCTCGGCTACTGGTTTATCTACGCCAAGAAGTCCGAGGCGTAAGGTACCGTCTGTTTGACGTTGGGCCTCCCGCGGGGCGTTGCCGTGCGGGAGGCTTTTTTGGCCTGGGGCCCGGTGCCGGGCTGTTGACCTGTTGTGTTTGGCTGGTGAAAGGGGTAATCGAGATGGCATCTGCTGTGGAGCGTGACGGTCGCGCCGTGGTGACCACATGCGGGGGATGCTATGCCGATTGCGCCTTTGCGGCACGCGTTGAGGACGGCTGCGTGGTGGCCGAGTTGCCGGTGCCGGGGCACCCGTGCGCTGCGCGTGCCCTGTGCGCCCGCGGACGGCATCGCCTGGCAATGCCGTTTGACGAGCGCGACCGCATCGTGCACCCCATGCGCCGACGAGCTGATGGCTCGGGGTTCGATGCGATTTCGTGGGACGAGGCGTTTGCCCAGATTGCCGAGCGTCTTTTGGGGATTGTTGACGAACGTGGCCCCCGTGCGCTGGGCATGACGCTCGGCGTGCCCTCGTTCGACCGCTACTGGGCATATCGCTTTATGCATGCGCTGGGCTCGCCCAACGTGTATGGTGCCGACGGAGCCTGCGAGGTAAGCCGACTTACCGGTTGGGAGCACAGCCTAGGCTACAGCCCCGCCTCCGACCTGGCACATACCGATTGCATCATGTACCTGGGGCGTTCCATTGTCGATTCGTCGACGATGGGGTCCGTTGATGCGCTCAACGATGCACGCCGGCGCGGGGCGAAGATCATCGTTGTCGACCCCCGGCGCAGCGGCTCGGCTGCGCTTGCCGACCGCTGGCTGCGCGTGCGCCCGGGCTGCGATTTGGCGTTGCTGCTGGGTATCGCACATGTGTTGATTGCCGAGGACCTGTACGATCACGAGTTCGTTGACCGCTATACCACAGGCTTTGACGAGCTGGCGCAGGCGGCCCGTGCTTGGACGCCCGAGTGGGCCGAGTCGATGTGCGACGTGCCGGCCGCAGAGATTGTCGCCACGGCGCGCGATCTCGCTGCCGCCGCGCCTGCCGCTGTGGTGGATGCGGGCTTTCATGGTGGCATCGGTATCGCGTATGCCAATAGCACCCAGACCGCGCGCGCTATCTGCTTGGTCGATGTGCTGCTGGGCTGCATCGGGCATGCGGGTGGCGCGCTCAATCCGCCCACGCCGCTTGTGTTGGGCGACCTCGATTCCGCGCGCTTTGCGACGCCGCCGGTACCGCGCGGGCCCAAGCTGGGGTCCGAGCGCTATCCACTGGTCGATCCGGTGCGCGGCCTGTGCACGACCATCGGCCAGTCGATTCTGACCGGCGATTTGCGTGGGCTCATCGTCTATGCCAGTAACCCCGGTGCGGGCTATGGCAATGCACAGGCTTGGTTGGGTATTTTGCAGCAGCTCGACTTGCTCGTGACGATTGATATCCGCTGGTCCGAGACAGCGCGCGCTTCTGACTTCGTGCTGCCCGATGTGACGTATCTGGAGGCCGACCGCGGTGTGGGCACAGTCGTGTGTGCCAACGATTCGCGGGTGTTCTACCGCAACGCCGTGCTGCCTGTGCAGCATGACGACACACGTCCCGGTCGGGAGATTTTTGCCGGTCTGGCGCAGGCGTGTGGGGCTGGCGAGTACTTCCGGTTTACGTCTGACGACCTGGCGGCTGCCCAGGTGGCGCCTTTTGGGATCGATCTGGACGAGCTCAAGGAGCGCGGCTGGGCCGACACGGGTGTTGCGTTGCCGTCGCGTACGGGCGAGCCGGCGATTCCCTTGGATGGCGGCAAAATTGCGCTGGCAAGCGACGTATGGGAACGAGCCGGCCTGGGTCGTGTACCCAACTGGATCGCCCCCATGGTGGAGCCGGGCCTGGGGATGTTTCGCCTCATTAGCGGCAACCGTCCCTTTGAGTCGCATACCTCGCGAAGGCTCGCGGCCCAAGGTGCCGCCGAGGCTGGGTCGGACCTGGATGCCGTGCAGATGAATGTCGATGCTGCCGCGCACATGGGCATCGCCGACGGCGAGATCGTCGAACTCGTGAGTGATATGGGCCGCGACCGCGTGCGCGTGGAGACGACGCCTTATCTGCATCCGGCGTGCATCTTTACGTCGGCCGCCCCCGGCGGGCGTTCGCTTTGCGCCGATGCCGGTGGCGCTCAAGCCTTGGGCGTGGGCCCGCTCGACCATACGCCGTTGCGTTGGGACCCGTTGACGGGTGCCGCGCTCACTCAGGAAAACGCCGTTCGCGTGGAAAAGATCGTCGCGCGCGGGGATAATGACGAGTAATTGACTCAGCTGATGTATTCGACTGATCCACGTTTCTTTTGAAAGGCCGCACATGAGCGATAGCCAGAACATGTCCGATGAGGTGCGCGCCCGCCTGCGCGCCATTCCTTCCGTCAACGAGCTGCTTGCCGAGTGGCCGGTGGTGAAGGCGGCGGGGGAGACCTGCGACGCGGTGGTGCACGCCGCCGTCACGGCCGAACTCGACGAGGAGCGCGCCGCCATTCGCGCCGGTGCCGCCCCGCGCTCTAAGCGCGACCTGGCCTCGGCCATCGAGTGGCGTGCGCATCGCTCCGCACTGCCGAGCCTGCGCCCCGCCGTCAACGCCACGGGTGTGGTCATCCATACCAATCTGGGCCGTGCCCCGCTTGCGGAGTCGGCGGCAAAGGCCGTGGCCGAGGTTGCGCGCGGGTATAGCACGCTCGAGTACAGCGTCGACACCTGTTCGCGCGGGTCGCGCAAGGAGCACGCCGCGCAACTGATCCGCTCGCTCACCGGTGCCGAGGACGCGCTGGTCGTCAACAACAATGCCGCCGCGGTGCTGCTGGTGCTTGCCACCCATGCCGCGGGCAAAGAGGTCATCGTGAGCCGCGGCGAGCTTGTCGAGATCGGCGGCAGCTTCCGCATCCCCGATGTCATGGAGGCCTCGGGTGCCAAGCTCGTTGAGGTCGGGGCCACCAACCGCACGCACCTGTCGGACTACGAGCGCGCCATCACGCCCGATACGGCGATGATCCTCAAGGTCCATCCTTCTAACTATCGCATTGAGGGTTTCCACGAGGAGGTGGGCTCTCGGGAGCTTGCGGCGCTTGCTCACAAGCATGGCCTGCTGTTCTACGAGGACCAGGGTTCGGGCGCGCTGCTGCCCGACGACATCTTGGTGCGCGGCGGCGAGGAGCCCACACCGGTTTCGGTCGCGGCGGGGCTCGATCTGGTGTCTTGCTCGGGCGATAAGCTGCTCGGAGCCGCACAGGCGGGCATTATCATGGGCCGTCGCGATCTGGTCCAGGCCTGTGGGTCGCATCCGCTTATGCGCGCCCTGCGCCCGGGCAAGTTGGCGCTCACGGCGCTCGAGGCCACGCTGCGCATCTACATGGACGGCGCCGATGTTGCCCATCGCGATATTCCGGTGCTCAGCATGCTTACGCTGCCGCAGGCTCATTTGGAGCGACGTGCCCGTAAGCTGCGTGATCGTATGGTCGCCGGGCTCGATAAGGCTGGTTGCCCGTGTGCCGTTGAGTTGGAGATTGTCGAGGAATCGTCGACCCCCGGTGGCGGCTCGCTGCCTACCGTGGAGCTGCCCACGATGTGCGTTGCCGTGCGTCTTGTTGACGAGCGCCTGACGGTCGATGCGCTCAAGCGCTCTCTTGTCCAGGACTTCGACACGCCGGTCGTCACGCGAACCTCGCACGATCGCATTTTGTTTGACGTCCGTACGCTCGTGGGCGATCGCGATATCGAGACGGCGGCATCGACGCTCGTCGCGTGCGTTGAGAAGGCGATTGTTCGATGAGTGAGGTTCAGGCGCTGGTGGAGTGTCCCGTTATCGTTGGCACGGCGGGCCACGTCGACCACGGTAAGTCGGCGCTGATCGAGGCGCTGACCGGCAAGAATCCCGACCGTCTGGAGGTTGAACGCCGTCGCGGTATGACCGTGGAGCTTGGCTTTGGCGAGCTGGCGCTCCCGAGTGGCAAGATCGTCGGCCTGGTCGACGTGCCGGGCCACGCGCATTACCTGCGCGCTATGGTGCAGGGCGCCACGGGTATCGACGTGGCCGTGCTGGTGGTTTCGGCCGTCGAGGGCGTGATGCCGCAGACCCGCGAGCACGTGCGTGTGCTGGAGCTGCTGGGCGTTACGCATATGGTGGTCGCGCTGACGATGTGCGACCTGGCCGATAACGAAATGATTGAGCTGGCCGAGCTCGACGTGGACGATTTTCTTTCGGATACCGTGTTTGCCGACGCGTCGATCGTGCCCGTGTCGTCCAAGACCGGCGCGGGGATCGATGACCTGCTTGCTGCACTCGACGAGCAGGTTGCCGCTTGCTGGGATGCCTGCCGTGCCCGTGCCGAGACCACCGATGCCGCGCCGCGGCTGCCCATCGACCGCTGCTTTACGATCAAGGGCGCCGGTGCCGTGGTGACGGGAACGCTGCACGATGCGCCGGTTGCGGTGGGCGACGAGCTGATGGCGTTACCGTCGCGTACGGTCTGTCGTGTACGCGGGATTCAGGTGCATGGCGATACGCCGCGGGCGTTGCCCGGCCAGCGTGTGGCGCTCAACTTGGTGGGCGATGCTGTCGCCGCGCTCGATCGCGGTGAGATGCTCGGCGTGCCGGGCCGCTTTGGCCAGTCGATGCGCTTTATGATGACGTTTACGTATTTGGGCCGCGAGGGCGCCAAGCCGCGCGTGCTCGAGTCGGGCGCGCGTGTGCACGTGATGGCGGGTACGGCCGAGGTTGTCGGCCGCATCATGCTTTTGGAGGGCGAGGCCCCCATGGCGGTGGGAGAGACGCGAGTGGTGCAGGTACGCTTGGAGGAACCGCTTCCGCTGCGCGCCGGCGACCATGCCGTGGTGCTGTCCTATTCGCCGGTCATGCTTATTGGTGGAGGGCGCGTGCTGTTGTCGCGATGCCGCCGTTCGCGCGAACTTACTGAGGGGGAACGCGTGCTGTACGCGGCGCTCGAGTCCGGCGATATCGCGGGCGGTGTGGGCGCTTGGCTGGCGTTGCGGACGCTGCCGGTTAAGGCGATTGATGTTGCCGAGGCTTTGGATCTTGGTGTCGGCGAGGTCGATGCCGCACTGCGCGGGTTGGTGGCGCAGGGCTCCGTTCGCAAGCTTGCCGTGGGTGATGCGGGCCTCTTGGCGGACGCCGTGGTGCTCGACGCCGCGATGGATGCACTGGCGGCGACCCTGTCAGCCATGCACGCGGCGGCTCCCAAGGAGACAGGCTTTACGCCCGGCGCCGTTGCCCATGCTGCGTGGCCTGCCGCTGATGAAGGCGTTGCCGCGGCCCTGATTTACGAGGGCTGCTCGCGCGGCGTGTGTGCCTCCGAGGGCGCCGAGGTGTTCGACCCGCACTCCGCTGCCGCTGCGGCGCGTGTGGTACGCGAGGCCTGCGAACGTATCGTTGCCTTGCTGGACGAAGCCGGCCTCGATGCACCGACGTTGCCCGATATGGGCGAGCGGTTGCAGCTCGATCGCGACACCATGACGCGTGCCCTGCGCGAGCTTTCGCTCAACCGCTCGATCGTTAAGGTCGAGCGCGACGTTGCCCTGTCCGCTGCCGCCGAGGCCCATGCGCGCGAGCTCGTCGCCGCCGCCATTGAGGCAGCCGGCGGCGCTGCCACCACGAGCGTGCTGCGCGAGGCCCTGGGCGTGTCGCGCAAACGGGCCATCAGCATCTTGGAACACCTGGATGCCGTGCGCTTTACAGTGCTCGACAAGGAGGCCGGCGGCCTGCGCTCCCTGCGCTAGATTGACTGCTCGGTTTGGTAAAATACCGCCGCACTTGGGAACGGATGGGCTCCGGTGGGCTCTGCGGTCCTCAAAACCGTTACGAGGCGTGCAAAACGTCTTGGATGTGTTCGATTCACATACGTTCCCGCCATACGCTACCAGCGCTTTTGTGCTCGCGGTCTTGCTGCGTGCCGCAAAGGCGCTGTTTTGTTTTTGCACGAGCTTTTCGTAGCGCCGCTATTTCGACGGCTGTATTTAGCTTCGTGCACTGGGTTTCGAGCATGCCGATGGGGGTGGTTTGCCGTATGACTACCGTAAGACGGGCCGATCTTTCTTGCGTCGTTCAAGCGGGCGGGCTGTCCTCGCGCATGGGCTGCGATAAGGCACGGATGTTGTTTTGCGGCGAGCCTTTGATCGAGCGCGTGCTGGGCCGCCTGGCTCAGGTTGCCGGCGAGCTGGTCGTGACGACGTCGCGTCCCAGCGAGCTTGCCTATCTTGAGGAGCGCGCGTTTGGCGGCTTGGTGCCGCATGTGGTGGCGGACCTTGAAGGGCCGGCGGGTGCCATGCGCGGCATCGCGAGCTCATTGGCCGCCGCCCGATTGCCGCTCGTGGCGATCGTCGCCTGCGATATGCCGTTTGTCTCGCCGGAACTCATCGGCACGCTTGCCGATCGTGTTGAGGCCGAGACACTCGACGTGTGCGTGCCGCGCGAGGAGCGGGGGATTGAGCCGCTTTGCGCCGTCTGGCGCCGTGACGCGTGTGCGCCGGTTGCCCAAGAGCTGCTCGCCTGCGACCGCCAGCGCATTCGCTGCCTGATCAATCGCGTTCAGGCTGGTTATATGGATGAGCCGCAGATCGTTAAGGCCACGGGCTCGACGCTCTGCTTCGAGAACGTCAATACGCCCGAGGAGTTTGCGGCGGCCGAGTTACTCGCCTAGACGATTGGAGTTGCCATGTCTCACGATATTTGCCCTGACACGGGAGAGCCTTGCACTTGCGATGGTTCCGAGCCTTGTACCTGCGGCTGTGGTGGCTGTGGGCATACGGCCGAGGAAGAGGCCGCGGCAGCTGCGTATCGCGATTCGCATCGGGCGACTTCGCTAAGCGATGCCCTCGACCACGAACGCAAGATCATCGTATCGTTCGACAGCACCTTCGATGTGATGGAATGCGAGCAGCTGTGCCTGGATGCCGGCGTGCCCGGGCGCATTATGCCTTTGCCCGGCTCCATTACCGCAGGCTGCGGTCTGTGCTGGGCCATGCCGTTCTCGGGCGATGCGCTCGCCGCCTTTCGCGCTGCCACCGAAGGCCGCATAACCCCCGCCGACTACCATCAGCTCGTCCTCTAACTACCACACCACCACAAAGGTGCTGTCCCCAATGTGGTGGTTTGGAACACGTGGACGAAACAGGTTTGAAACACGGGTTTTGCACGTCAGGCACTCAAAAACGCCTCTACCTGCATCGTAATCAAAACGAAACATCTGCTCGTCTGCTTATGCGAAACTTTCCCGCAACAGTGCGATATTATCCATACACGATAAAGTTCGCGGCGCACAGGGTGCCGCGACCGACACTTTTCGTTTCCTATCATTGGAGGAAGCATGAGCTACACGCAGAAAGTTCTCGACGAGCTCAAGGCCCGCTATCCCGAGCAGCCTGAGTTCATCCAGGCCGCGACCGAGATCCTCGGCACCATCCAGCCGGCGCTCGACGCCCATCCCGAGTACGAGGAGGCCGCCCTGCTTGAGCGCCTCGTCGAGCCCGAGCGCATCGTTATGTTCCGTGTCCCCTGGGTCGATGACCAGGGCAAGGTTCAGGTCAACCGCGGCTATCGTGTCGAGTTCAACTCTGCCATTGGACCCTACAAGGGCGGCCTGCGCTTTAACCCGACGGTCACCCTGGGCATGCTCAAGTTCCTGGGCCTGGAGCAGATCCTCAAGAACAGCCTGACCACCCTTCCCATGGGCGGCGGCAAGGGCGGCTCCGACTTTGACCCCAAGGGCAAGTCCAACAACGAGATCATGCACTTCTGCCAGTCCTTCATGACCGAGCTCTATCGCCACATCGGCCCCAACACCGACGTTCCCGCCGGCGACCTGGGCGTTGGCGGCCGTGAGGTTGCCTACATGTTCGGTCAGTACAAGCGCCTGACCAACGAGTGGACCGGCGTCCTCACCGGCAAGGGCCTCTCCTTTGGCGGCTCGCTCGCCCGTACCGAGGCCACCGGCTACGGCCTGGTCTACTTTGTGGACGAGTACCTCAAGAGCCGCGGCGACTCCTTCGAGGGCAAGAACGTCGTCGTTCACGGTTCCGGCAACGTCGCTATCTACGCGGTCCAGAAGGTCGCCCAGCTCGGCGGCAAGGTGCTTGCCTGCTCCGATACCCACGGCTGGGTCGAGGATCCCGACGGCATCGACTACTCCGTGCTCGAGCACGTCTACAACCAGAAGCGCTCCGGCCACGACAAGGGCGTCACGCTCGCCATGTACGTTGACGAGAAGCCCAACGCCGTGTGGCACGAGGGCGACGGCCGCGGCGTGTGGGAGCTGCCCTGCGACATCGCGCTGCCCTGCGCTCGCGAGAACACGCTGCTGCTCGAGGACGCCCAGGCGCTCGTCGCCAACGGCTGCAAGGTGGTCGGCGAGGGCGCGAACATGCCTACGACCATCGAGGCCACGACCTACTTCCAGGAGAACGGCGTCGCCTTTATGCCCGGCAAGGCTGCCAACGCCGGTGGCGTGCTCGTGTCCGGCCTGGAGATGAGCCAGAACGCCGAGCACCTGTCCTGGACCTTCGAGGAGGTCGACGGCAAGCTCGAGCAGCTCATGCGCGGCATGTTCCACAACGTGGACGACACCGCCAAGGAGTACGGCGAGGAGGGCAACTTCGTCATGGGCGCAAACATCGCCGGCTTCCTGAAGGTCGCCGATGCCATGCTCGCCCAGGGTGTCTGCTAAATCTTGCCTGACATAGCATGTAATGAGGCTCTCGGCTCAACGCCGGGAGCCTTTTTTGATCCGCATGCGACGGAGGAAAATGGTTCATTTTGTCCCGACACGAGCTATGCCCCCTCGTTTGGTACACTTAGAGGTACTGGACAAGTAAAGAGATGGGGGAGAACGTGCTCAAGTTCGGCACCTACGTCCGTGTTGGAAACGCGGCCGAAGCCTATGAGCTCTTGCAGAAAAACCGCAACAACAAGATTGTGGGCGGCGGCATCTGGATGCGCCTTGGTTCACGTCGCGTGGCGACGGCGATTGACCTTTCGGCCTGCGGACTCGATCAGATTGAGGAGACCGAGACCGAGTTTCGCATCGGTGCCATGTGCACCCTGCGTCAGCTCGAGCGTCATGCCGGGCTCAACGTGCTTGTCAACAATGTTTTTGAGTTCGCCGTCCACGACATCGTGGGCGTGCAGCTGCGCAATACCGCCACGGTGGGCGGTAGCATCTACGGCCGCTTTGGCTTCTCGGACGTGCTTTCGGCCTTTTTGGCGCTCGACTCGTACGTTGAGCTGACGGGTGCCGGCCGCGTGCCGCTCGCCGAGTTTGTGAACATGGGCTACGTGCGCGACGTGATCGAGCATGTTGTGGTCGTTAAGCATGACTACCGCGCAAGCTACGAGGCCGTACGCAAGGCCGCGACCGACTTCCCATCCCTAAATGTCACCGCCGCCTGGTGGGATAACAGCTGGCATGTCACCGTGGGTGCCCGCCCGCTGCGCGCGACCCTGCTGCGGGGCGAGGCATGCGGCCTGGTGAACGAGCAGCCTTCCGAGGACGAGCTGTGCGCCCTTGCCGCGTCCGTGCGTGCCCTGAGCTACGGCACCAACATGTGGGGCTCGGCCGACTACCGCCGCCGCATCTCGGCCCCGCTCGCCGTCCAGGCCGTGCGCCGCGCCGCCGGCATCGAGCTTTCGGCCGCGCTTGCCCGCGAGCTCGAGACCGTTCAGGTCCCCAAATATGCCACGGACGAGTATTCCTGCCGCCGCGTGCCCGGCGTCGATTCTAGCGAGGTGCGCTAATGGCTGCCAAACTCATCGATCTTTCCTTTACGCTCAACGGCCGCAAGGTCAAGGTTCAGATTGCCCCCGATACCATGCTCTTTTCGCTTTTGCGTGAGCAGGGTTGCGCGTCGGTGCGCTGCGCCTGCGAGACCACCAACTGCGGCCTGTGCACGGTGTGGCTCGACGGCGACCCGGTGCTGAGCTGCTCGGTTCCCGCCGCGCGCGTCGAGGGCCATACCATCACCACGCTCGAGGGTCTCAAGGCTGAGTCCGAGGCGCTTGCCCGCGCGATGGCTGCCGAAGGCGCCGAGCAGTGCGGTTTTTGCGCCCCCGGCCTTATCATGAACGTGCTGGCGCTTGCCCGCGCCGCCAAGGAGGACCCGAGCCTCGTCGCCACGCGCGAGGAGCTGTCGCGCCAGCTCGCCGGCAACCTCTGCCGTTGCAGCGGCTACGAGAGCCAGCTGCGCGCCATTGTCCGCTTCCTCAACGAGTCCGGCGTGCAGGTGGGCTTTGAGATGCCCGAACTGCCGGTCAACGACACCAGCTGCGACGGTGTCTCGTACAAGCAGATCACCCATAAGCAGCCCAAGAAGGACTCGAAGGCGCTGCTCGAGGGCCGTCCCGTCTACACGGGCGATATGGTGCCCGCCGGCGCCCTGATCGTCAAACTCAAGCGCAGCCCCTATGCCCGCGCCAAGATCCGCTCCATCGATACGTCGCGCGCCCTGAAGGTGCCCGGCGTCGTGGGCGTCTACACCTACGAGGACGTGCCCAAGCGCCGCTTTACTATCGCCGGTCAGAGCTATCCGCAGCCGAGTCCCTACGACCGCCTGATTCTCGAGAACCTTGTTCGCTACCAAAACGAGGAGGTTGCGATCGTTGCCGCCGAAACCGAGGAGGCCGCCGACAAGGCGCTCAAGCTCATCAAGGTCGACTATGAGGTGCTCGAGCCCCTGCTCGACTTTACCCAGGCACTCGATAACGATATCGTGGTCCACCCCGAGGGCGACGTGACCTTTATGTTCCCGCAGGGCGGCGACGTTCCGCGCAACCTGGTGTGCAGCGGCACGAGCGACTTTGGCGACCTTGACGAGGCCTTCGCCCAGAGCGACATCGTCTTTGGGCGCACTTACACCAGCCAGGCCACGCAGACCGCGCCCATGGAGACCTTCCGTGCCTTCGCGACGACTGACGCATTCGGACGCATCTCGGTGACCACCTCTACGCAGGTGCCCTTCCACGTGCGCCGCATGGTCGCGCAGTCGCTCGACATTCCGCAGTCGCAGGTGCAGGTCATTAAGCCGCGCATCGGCGGCGGCTTTGGCTCCAAGCAGACGGGCTGCTGCGAGATCTTCGTGGCGTTCGTCACCCAGCAGACTGGCCGTCCGAGCTACTGCTGCTACACCCGCGAGGAGACCATCACTGCGGGCAACTCGCGCCACCAGATGCAGATGACCGTTAAGCTGGGCGCCATGAACGACGGCACCATCACGGCCATCGACCTGCACACGCTGTCCAACGCCGGAGCGTACGGCGAGCACGCCACCACGACGATCGGCCTTTCGGGCCACAAGAGCCTGCCGATTTACAACCATGTAAAGGCGAGCCGCTTTAGCTGGGACGCTGTCTACACCAATACCAACCGCGGCGGCGCGTATCGCGGCTACGGTGCCACCCAGGGCCAGTTTGCCGTGGAGAGTGCCGTCAACGAGCTCGCTGACATGCTGCACATGGACCCCGCCGACCTGCGCCTTAAGAACATCGTGCGCGAGGGCGAGATCATGCCGCAGTACTACAACGAAAAGCTCAACGCCTGCGCACTCGACCGCTGCCTGCTGCGCGCGATGGACATGATCGGTTGGCGTGACAAGCCGCTGGCCGTCGACCTGGGCGACCGCGTGCGTGCTCTGGGCTGTGCGCTCACCATGCAGGGCTCGGGCATTTCCAACGTGGATATCGCCGGCATCGACATGCGCCTGGAAGAGGACGGCTTCATTTCCATCGGCACCGGCGCCACCGATAACGGCATGGGCGTCGACACGATCCTGGCGCAGATTGCCGCCGAGGAGCTGGGCGTGGAGAGCTCGCTCATTGTGGTGCGCGGCGTGGACACCGACGTGTCGCCGTTCGATGCCGGCTCGTACGCGAGCTCCGGTACCTACGTGACGGGCCTGGCAGCCAAGAACGCCGCGACCGAGCTGCGCGAGAAGATCTGCGCTAAGGCCGCCCAGATGTGGGACGTGGACGCCGCCGACGTGGTCTTTGATGGCCAGTACGTGCGCCTGTCCGACGAGCGTGCCGCGCGCGAGCAGAACCGCTACCTCACGCTGCGTGACTTTGCCAACCTGTGCGTCAAGAACATCGCGGGCGGCGACGCGCTCACCTCGCACGCCTCTGCCTGCCTGCCCGTTTCGCCCCCGCCGTTTATGGCCGGCATTGCCGAGGTCGAGGTCGACAAGGCCACCGGCAAGGTGACTGTGGTGGACTACGCGGCGGCCGTCGACTGCGGCACCGTGATCAACGAGGCGCTCGCGCGCGTCCAGGCCGAGGGCGGCATTGCCCAGGGCATCGGCCACGCGCTCTACGAGATTGTCGAGCACGACGACCGCGGCCGTCTGCGCACCGGCAACTTTATGAGCTATAAGCTGCCCACGCGCTTGGATATCGGCAGCATTCGCGTGGCCTTTGAGCCGAGCTACGAGCCGACGGGCCCGTTTGGCGCCAAGTCGATCGGCGAGGTCGTCATCAACACGCCGCTCGCCGCCGTGGCCTCGGCCGTGGCACACGCCACCGGCCACCAGGTTCGCTCGCTGCCGATCACACCCGAGAAGGCCCTGCTGGGGGAGTAGCGGGTCAGCGAACAAGTCGTAATGGGCGGGGCGGGGCAACTCGTCCCGCCTTTTGCACTCGTGGTGAGGTCGTGAGCCTGTAAAAGGTGTGCGTGCGCTTGCCGTTCGTATCTGCTATCATTCCTAGTCTGTGCGCTCATGCGGGCGTGGCGGAATTGGTAGACGCGCCAGATTTAGGTTCTGGTGGGATTCCCGTGAAGGTTCGAGTCCTTTCGCCCGCACCATCGCACCTGCGTCGGCTTCGGCCGTCGCGACTCTTTGTTGCATAAAGGTACCAGCACCTCAGATAAGCTGGGCAGTATGAGGAGGAACGTGTTGAACATCACCGCTTCTGACGTCAAGGACGCCAAGCTCACCGCTACGGTCACCATCCCGGCCGCCGACGTCGACGCCGCGATCAAGAAGGCCTACAAGGACACCGCTAAGAAGTACCGCTTCCCGGGCTTCCGTGCCGGTAAGGCTCCCCGTCCGGTCATCGATTCCGCTCTTGGCGCCGAGGCTACCCTCGCTCAGGCCACCAACGACCTGATCGCCGCCAACGAGCCCGCCGTCCTCAACGAGCTGGACATCGTCCCCACCAAGAGCGGTGACTACAAGGATCTCGACCTCGCCAAGGATCACGAGGACTACACCTACACCGTCGAGTTCTCCCTGCGTCCTGCTGCCGAGCTCTCCTCCTTCGACGCCGTCGAGATCGAGATGCCTCCCGCGGAGGTCACCGAGTCCGAGATCAACAACCAGGTCGAGATGCTCCTCAACTACCGTGCCACCTTCGAGGACGTCGAGGGTCGCGCCGTCGAGGCTGACGACTATGTGACCGTCGACCTCAAGGCCGTCGAGAACGCCGACAACTTCGCCGCCGAGGGTCGCATGCTCATCGCCGGTAGCGACAGCAACCCCAAGGAGTTCAACGAGGCTCTGATCGGCGCCAACGTTGACGACGTCAAGACCGTCACCTGGACCGACGAGGCCGAGGAGGGCGAGGAGGCCGAGACCCACACCGTCGAGGTCACCGTCAAGGGAATCAAGGTCCGCAACACCCCCGAGCTCACCGACGAGCTCGTCAAGTCCGACTTTGGCTTCGACAGCATCGAGGCCATGCGCGACGCCATCAAGATCGAGATCGAGCAGGACAAGGCTTCCCGCCTCCCGGCCGAGAAGGAGAACCGTTGCGTCTCTGCTCTCGCCGAGCGCCTGCAGCTCGACGAGATGGACGCCGACTACGAGCAGTCCGTCTTTGAGGAGCTTGGCCAGAACTTCCTGTCCAACCTCGCTGCCCGCGGCATGACCCTGGACACCTGGCTGCCCGCTTCCGGTCTGACCATGGAGCAGTTCATCGGCGACCTGCACAAGCAGGCCAACGACGTTGCCCGTGAGTCCCTGGCGCTCGACGCCCTCGCCCGTGAGCTCAAGATTGAGGTCACCGAGGACGACATCAACGCCGAGTTCGAGAAGGCCGGCGTCAAGGACGTCGAGGCTTCCAAGGCCGAGTTCATCGCCGATGGTCGCATGCCTGCCGTCCGTGAGTCCATCCGTCGCTCCAAGGCCGTCGACCACCTGGTCGAGAACGCCAAGGTGACCGAGGTCGACGAGACCGCCAAGGACGCCGAGTAATTCTCGCCACCTTGCCCGCGAGCGCATGCGTGCGCCTGTGATGGGGTAAAGTTATACACCGGTTATCCGGTTGCTTCGTACGGTGCCAGCCAATGCATAGCATGCGGGCACCGTACGTTTATCTAGAACCAATTTGGTCCGCAAGAGAGAAATGGAGATGCGTATGATCGCTAAGTTCGATTCCGCCCTCGTGCCATACGTTATCGAGCAGACGCCGCGCGGCGAGCGCAGCTACGATATCTATTCGCGCCTGCTCAACGACCGCATCATCTTCTTGGGCGAGGAGATCAACTCCGTCAGCGCCAACCTGGTCGTTGCCCAGCTGCTGCATCTTGAGAGCCAGGATGCCGAGAAGGATATCTCGCTCTACATCAATTCGCCCGGCGGCGAGGTTTACTCCGGCCTGGCGATTCTTGACACCATGAACTTTATCAAGCCGCAGGTCTCCACCATCTGCGTCGGTATGGCTGCGTCCATGGCCGCCGTGCTGCTTTCGGCTGGCGCCAAGGGCAAGCGCTTCTGCCTGCCGCACTCCAAGGTCATGATTCACCAGCCCAGCGGCGGTGCCCAGGGCCAGCAGACCGAGATCGAGATCGTTGCCGAGGAGATCAAGAAGACCCGCCGCGAGCTCAATCAGATCCTGTCCGATGCCTCGGGCCAGCCCATCGAGAAGGTCCAGGCCGATACCGAGCGCGACAACTACCTGACCGCTGCCGAGGCCCTCGACTACGGCCTGATCGACCGTATCGTCACCTCGCGCGATCTCGCCGCGAAGGACGCCTAGGATGGCAGGAAACATGCAGGACAACTTTGACGAGAATGGCAACCCCATCCGCTGCTCCTTCTGCGGAAAAGAGCAGGGCCAGGTCCGTCGCCTCGTAAAGGGTCCGACCAACATCTTTATCTGTGACGAGTGCGTCGCCGCTTGCTCTGAGATCTTGGAGGAGTCGCTGGCTTCGGACTTTATGGACGCTGCCCGCAACGGCAAGCTGCCGGGCTTCCTCAACGATCACGGCCAGGCTGCCGGTCAGCCCGCCGTGGACCCCGAGGCCGAGGGCTTTGAGCTCGAGGACGACCGCCAGGTCATCACGCACGTGCCGACGCCGCACGAGATCTATGACGAGCTTTCGGCTTATGTCATGGGCCAAGAGGACGCCAAGCGCGCCATGTCGGTTGCCGTGTACAACCATTACCGCCGCGTCATCGAGGGCGGTGCTGCGCTTTCGGCCTTTGACGACGGTTTGGACTCGCAGCTTGACGATGACATGGACGAGGTGGAGCTCGCCAAGTCCAACATCCTGCTGCTCGGTCCCACCGGTACCGGCAAGACCCTGTTGGCCCAGACGCTCGCGCGCATCCTCGAGGTGCCGTTTGCCATCGCCGATGCCACCGCGCTCACCGAGGCTGGTTACGTTGGCGAGGACGTGGAGAACATCCTGCTCAAGCTCATCAATGCTGCCGATGGCGACATTGAGCGCGCTCAGGTGGGCATTATCTACGTGGACGAGATTGACAAGATTGCCCGCAAGGCCGAGAACCTCTCCATTACCCGCGATGTCTCGGGCGAGGGTGTGCAGCAGGCGCTGCTTAAGATTCTTGAGGGCACGGTGGCCAGCGTTCCGCCTACCGGTGGCCGCAAGCATCCCCAGCAGGAGCTGCTGCAGATCGACACGACTAACATCCTGTTTATCTGCGGCGGTGCCTTTGTGGGTCTGGACAAGATCATCGCCGACCGCGTGGGCAACAAGGGCGTGGGCTTTAACTCCGAGATCGCCGGCCCCACCTCGGTCGACGAGAACGACCTGCTGCGTCAGGTGCTCCCGCAGGACCTCAACGCCTTTGGCATGATCCCCGAGTTCGTGGGCCGTACGCCCGTCGTCACCCAGACGCAGGCGCTCGACGAGGACGACCTGGTGTCGATCCTGACCGAGCCAAAGAATGCCGTGGTGCGCCAGTACCGTAAGATGTTCCAGCTCGAGGACGTTGAGCTTGAGTTTGAGGCCGCGGCCCTTCACGAGATCGCCCGTATGGCGCTCGCCCGCAAGACCGGCGCCCGCGGCCTGCGTTCCATCTGCGAGGACGTGCTTCAGCAGACGATGTTCGACCTCCCCAGCGAGGAGGGTGTCGCCAAGGTCATCGTGACCGAAGCGGCGGTTAAGGGCGAAGAACAGCCCCAACGCATCTACGGGTAAACCAGCCAAAAACGTGCTTGCAAATAGCCTCCGACCATCCGCGGTCGGAGGCTATTTTATATATACGCAATAACCCCAACTACCTGTGTTATTCTGTGTGTTTGTTTAAGCCTCAGCGAAGTCATATCAGACTGAAGTAATCGATACCTAAGGGGAGGAATGCAGACCCTAGCGGGCCTACATTCCTCCCCGGCGGGACAG
This sequence comes from uncultured Collinsella sp., assembly GCA_958433005.1. Taxonomy (GTDB): domain Bacteria; phylum Actinomycetota; class Coriobacteriia; order Coriobacteriales; family Coriobacteriaceae; genus Collinsella. The sequence continues at coordinate 64,417 of CAUAWV010000007.1, forward strand.
GGAGAGATATATGGAAGAAATGCCCAAGAACTACGATCCGTCGACCAACGAGCCGGCGATCCTGCAGAAGTGGCTTGACGGCGGCTACTACAAGCGCCGTGAGGGCGTGGGCGACTGCACCGTCACCATTCCGCCTCCCAACGTGACCGGCAAGCTCCACATGGGTCACGCTACCGACGACTCCATCCAGGACGCCATCGTCCGTATGGCCCGCATGCGCGGCAAGTCCACGCGCTGGGTGCTGGGCACCGACCACGCCGGTATCGCCACGCAGACCAAGGTCGACAAGAAGCTCAAGAGCGAGGGCATCAGTCGCCTGGAGATCGGTCGCGACAAGTTTGTCGACGCCTGCTGGGACTGGACCCACGAGTACGGCGGCATCATCGTCGAGCAGATCAAGCGCATGGGCTGCTCCGTCGACTTCGACAACGAGCGCTTCACCATGGACGAGGATTACGCCCAGGCTGTGCGTAAGGTCTTCTGCGACTGGTACCATGACGGCCTGATCTACCGTGGCAAGCGCATCGTCAACTGGTGCCCCAACTGCACCACCGCCATCTCGGACGACGAGGCCGAGTATAAGGACGAGAAGGGCCACCTGTGGCACCTGCGCTACCCGCTGACCGAGCCGGTCAATGGCCAGGACTACATCGTCGTCGCCACCACGCGCCCCGAGACCATGCTCGGCGACACGGGCGTTGCCGTCTCCCCGAAGGACCCCGAGAAGGCCGCCTTTGTGGGCAAGACCGTCATGCTGCCGATCGTCAACCGCGAGATTCCCATCTTTGAGGATTGGCATGTCGACGCCAACTTTGGCTCCGGCTTCGTCAAGGTCACCCCGGCCCACGACCCCAACGACTACGCCATGGGTCAGGCCCACGACCTGCCGCAGATCAACATCTTCGACGAGCACGCGGTGGTCGTCGAGGGCTACGGCGAGTTCACCGGCATGAACCGCAACGAGTGCCGCGAGGCCGTCATCAAGTGGTTCGAGGAGCACGACCTGCTCGACCACGTCGAGGAGCATGATCACTCCGTCATGCACTGCTACCGTTGCGACTCCGCCCTGGAGCCGTGGCTGTCCGAGCAGTGGTTCGTCGCCGTCGACAAGCTCAAGGGGCCGGCACTCGACGCCGTCAACTCCGGCAAGGTCACCTTCCACCCCGCGCGCTGGACGCAGACCTACACCACCTGGATGGAGAACCTCAAGGACTGGTGCATCAGCCGCCAGCTTTGGTGGGGCCACCGTATCCCCGTGTTCTACTGCGAGGACTGCGGCTGGGAGGACGCCCTCACCGAGGACACCGACGTGTGCCCCAAGTGTGGCGGCCATCACGTGCATCAGGACGAGAACGTGCTGGACACCTGGTTCAGCTCGCAGCTGTGGACCTTCGCCACGCAGGGCTGGCCGCAAAAGCCGGAGCTGCTCGAGGGGCATCACCCCACGACGGCGCTGGTCACCGCGCGCGACATCATCGCGCTGTGGGTCGCCCGCATGGTCATGAGCTCGCTGTACTTCCTGGACGAGGTGCCGTTTAAGGACGTCGTCATCTACCCGACGATCCTTGCCAAGGACGGCAGCCGCATGTCCAAGTCCAAGGGCAACGGCGTTGACCCCATGGACCTCATCGGTATGTACGGTGCTGACGCCATGCGTTACAACCTGCTCACGCTGTGCACTAACAACCAGGACGTCAAGTTCGACGCGAACATCGATAAGAAGACCAAGAAGCTCATCGACAGCCCGCGTACCGACCAGGCCAAGTCGTTTGTGACCAAGATCTGGAACGCCAGCCGCTTCCTGCTTATGAACATGGAGGGCTACACGCCCGGCGTACCCGTCGTGGAGACGCCGGCCGACGCCTGGATGTTCAGCCGCCTGGCCAAGGCCGTCCAGATGGTCACCGAGGGTATTGAGAACTACACCTTTGGCGACATGGCTCGCGGCGTGCAGCAGTTCTTCTGGAACGAGGTCTGCGACTGGTACGTCGAGGTCACCAAGGCCCGCCTGAAGGGCGAGGGCCGTCTGCGGGCTCAGCGCAACCTGATCTTTGTGCTCGACACCTCCATTCGCCTGATGCACCCGCTCATGCCGTTTGTCACTGAGGAGATCTGGGACAACATGCCGGCGAGCGTGCTCGACCTGGATGCCGAGGGTAACGTGAATCGCGCCGAGGCGCTCATGATTGCCAAGTGGCCCGAGCCCGCCGACTATGCTAAGTACGTGGATGAGGACGCCGAGCGTGCGTTTGAGCTGTGCCGCACCGTCGTGTCTGCTGCCCGCGCTACCCGTTCGCGTTACCGCTTGAGCCCCAAGGCCGAGCTCGACGTGGTCGTGCGCGCCGGCTCCGAGGACATTGAGAAGCTCGAGAGCCTGCGCTCGACCATCGAGCCGCTGGCGAACACCGCCTCGCTGGTTATGGGTACCGACGTCGAGAAGCCGGCTGCGAGCATTGCCGTGGTCGACAGCGGCGTCGAGGTCTTTGTGGTGCTCGAGGGCAAGGTTGACCTTTCGGCCGAGAGGGCGCGCCTGGAGAAGGAGATTGCCGCGGCCCAGAAGGAGCTTGCCGGCTGCGAGAAGACGCTGGCCAACGAGGGCTTTGTGGCCAAGGCCGCGCCTGCCGTGGTCCAGAAGAAGAGGGACCGTGCAGCTGAGCTCAAGGAGATCCTGGCGGCGCTGACTGCTCAGGTTGCTGACTTCTCGTAGGGCTTACTGAGGGGCGCGTCCCGACGCTTTGCTCGCTACTGCGGACACCTATTCCGCCGTTCTAACGAACGGCGGCTGACTCGACGCTGCAAACGCCTCTGATGGCCAATCTTCCGTTCAACTTCGGGCGCATGGGCATAAGCCCTATGCGCCCTTGTTTCACGGCACCTTGGCTCATCAGAGGCGTTTTCGCTGACTATCCTCAACCTATACTGTTTTATTTTTCTATGAATGGCGGTTCTAAAAATGCCTAAGCGTTCCGGCTTGTATACCGTTCCTTTTGAGTTTGATTTGCTTTCGTTTGATGAGGCTGTTGGGCTGGCTGCTGATACGGGGCGGATTTCTGGGGATGCTGGGCCTCTGCTTGAGACGGTTGTCGATATGCTCGATGAGTTGGGGCGTCCGGACGAGTACTTTGATTGCATTCAGGTCGCCGGTACCAATGGCAAGACTTCGACTACGCGTTTTTCGGCTGCCATTCTTCGTGGTGAGGGGCTCAAGACCGCGCTGTATACGTCGCCACAGCTGGTACGCTATCCCGAGCGCATGGAAGTCGATGGATGCGTCGTGAGCGATGAGGCATTCGCCCGTGGCGTTTCGGCCGCTGTTGAGGCGGGGCATCGAGTGAATGCCCGTCGTGTGGCGGCGGGGGAGTGCGCCTATACCATCACGCCGTTTGACCTTTTGACGGCTGCTGCACTTGTGGTGTTTGCCGAGGCTCGCGTGGATGTTGCCGTGCTTGAGGTTGGCATGGGCGGACGCTGGGATGCTACGAGTGCGACTGATCCCGTGGCCGTCGCCATTACGGGTATTGGGCTCGATCACACACGTATTTTGGGCGATACGCTCGAGGCCATTGCGGGGGAGAAGGCTGCGGTTATTAAGCCTGGGCGATTGGTTGTTTTGGGCGAGGGCACGCATGAGCCGAGCGTTCAGCGCGTAATGGATACGCGCTGCCGCGAGTGCGGTGTGGTGCCGCTGGTTGTGAGCCATTCCACGACCAAGGTACCGGCGCATGTAGGCGATACCGTGGAGTTTAGCTGTACTACGCCGCGTGCCATCTATACGTCGAGCATGGTCAAGCCGGCGTATCAGCCGCAGAATGCTGCGTGCGCGATTATGCTGTGCGAGGGCTATCTTGGCCGCGAGCTCGACCACGATGCGCTCGACGCTTCGCTTATGGGCTGCCCCACGCCGGGTCGCTTTGATGTGCTGGGAACCGATCCGCTCAAGCTGATCGACGCCTGCCCAAACCCTCCGAGCGGCGAGAACGTTGTGTGCGCGCTGGATGAGATCGATCCGTGCGTGGAGAACCGCCCCACGCTGCTGTGTGCAGCGCTGGCCGATAAAGACGTGGCGGGTATCGTTGACGTTCTGGTTCCGGCGTTCCCCCACGCGGTCGTGACCCAGACCGATTCCGATCGCGCCCTGCCGGCAGAGGAGCTCGCTGCCCTGGTGGGTGCCGATAAGCTCGCGGGCGTATACCCGAGCGTGTCCGAGGCCCTCGCTGCCTTCGATGCCGCGGGCGAGCCCTTCGTAGCCGCCGGCACCATCACCCTAGCCGGCGAAGTAGCGGGGCTGCTCCGTTAACCCATCCCCTCATCAGTTGCGGTGAAATACGGACTGTTTTACAAGCCAGAAGCCTCAAACAGTCCGTATATCACCGCAACTCAAAAGCAGTCAATTTGGGACGGGGCTTTTTGGCTGCCCTGTGCCCCGAGTTGACTCGCTTGCCACGAAATGGGCCTATCTACTACGTTTTACCGACTACCCCCGACCACACCGAGAATTGCGAAATGAAAACCGCAGGTAGATGGCTTACCAGTTTTGCGAAAACACGGGTATGGTCGACCCATGCGGGTTAAACGTAGTAGATGGCCCGTTTTCGTGGCACTGCGTTAACGGGATGTGCCAAAGGGACTGTCCCTTTGGCACATTGGCTAGTCTAGGCGGACCGGATCGTGGGGGTAGGCGTTGAGAATCTCGACGCCGGACTCGGTAACTAGGGCCAAGTCCTCGATGCGGACGCCGGTGCGGCCGGGGAGGTAGATGCCCGGTTCGATGGAGAACGTCATGCCCGGCTCCACGACCTGCTCGTTGACGAGCGAGACGTCGCCTGGCTCGTGGTCCTGCAGGCCGATCGAGTGTCCCAGGCGATGCGTAAAGTACTGCCCATAGCCCGCATCCTCAATCACGTCGCGCGCGGCGCGGTCCAGGTCACACATGCGCACGCCCGGTGCGATGAGCGCCTCGGCGGCCTCGTTGGCACGGCGCACGATGTCGTAGATGCGCGCCGTCTCCTCGTCCGGCTCGCCCCAAAAGAACGTGCGCGTCATGTCCGAGCAATAGTTGCGATGACGCCCGCCGATGTCGAACAGCACCACGTCGCCACGCTTGAGTACGGTGTCGTCGGGCTCGTGGTGCGGGTCGCCGGCGTTGGCGCCAAAGCTCACGATCGGCGGAAAACTAAAGCTCTCGCAGCCATGCTTGCGATACAGGCCGAGCATCTGGTCGGCAATCTCGCGTTCCGTCACGCCTTCGTGGGCGAGCTTGATCGCGTCGGCCATCACGGCGTCGTTGGCTGCGGAGGACATGCGCATGAGCTCCTGCTCGGCGGCGTCTTTGTAGGTTCGCGCGGCGGTCACGGCAAAATCTCCCAGGAAAAACTCGCTGGCGGCATGGCGCTCCATGAGCGGCATCAAAAAGCCGGAGCGCATGACGGTATCGATGCCAAGCGGTTTGGTCGGATCGATCTCGCGCGCGATGGCGTCGGCCACGACATCGGTATCGATGTGGTAGGCAACGCGGGCATTGTCATACTCTGGCAGCTGGTGCAGGGCGTTGACTAGGATCACCGGCTCGGCACCGCGCGCGAGCAGCACGCCACAAAAACGTTCGAACATATCGGCATAAAAGCCGGTCAGGTAATAGATCGACCACGGGTCGTTTACGAGCAGCTGCGCGCCGGGGTGCTGAGCCTCGAGTGCATCGAGCACGCGCGCCGTGCGCTGGTCATCGACATGTGCCATGAAACATCCTTTCGCTAGAGTGCCACCATGGTATCCCAAGCCCGGCACACAGGGACGTTCCTTTTCCTCCGGCACTCCGGGACACTCCTTGGCATAGTCGGCCCGGCAAGCATGCAGACAAAAGGAGTCATAAGAGGCCCGTCCCAAATGGGCTGGTTTCAAAAGTATGGCGGATTACGGGGCTGGACCTGTATTACTTGACCATGGGAAAAATCGCGAAATTAAAACCGCAGGTAGACGGCTTATCAAAAATCGAAAATTGCCGGTATGGATGGGGGTCTCCGAATCAGCCCCGTAATCCGGCATAGTTTTGAAATGGCACTATAGTAGGCACAAGCTAAATACCGATCCCAAGGCAAGTTGCGGTGGAATAGTTCCTGGATGCCGGGGTTTTGGCGGGAATCAGGAACTATTTCACCGCAATTGCGGTGGGCGGGGTAGCTAAAAGAGCCCCGTTCTAAATGAGCTGCTTAGGCGGGGTCGATGTCCATGCTGGCGATGAGGTCGATGCCCGTGTTGAGGAGGTTCTCCAGCACGACGTCGCCCATGCGGATGGGGGCGTTGACGACTAGGCCACGGATGAGGTTCATGGCTTGGGCGTGGAGTGCCAGCGGGATGGCATCGGCGGTGCGCACGGGCAGCAGAGCCTCATCGCCGCCGGATACGGCAACGGTGGTGGTGAGCACGCGCATGGGGCAGGTGAGCTCCTGATGTGCGAACTTATCGCCGCGCGGGCAGTTGTTGCCGGTCACGGAGCGAACTTCCACCACGGCGCCATTTGCGTCGCGCTCCACCTCTACGGTCAGGAGGCACTCGGATGGGCAGGTGGTGCAGTTGAACTGCAAGGTCTCGGTCGCATTCTTGCTCATGAGCTATGCCTCCTCAACGGGATCGACGGACAGGACAATCCCGCTGGCACCCAGGTCGAGTGCGCGCTGAATCGCCTTTGCCGGCAGCGGGAAGCTTTCCATAACGCTCGGTTTAAACGGGCGGACCTTGCCGGCGAACAGTTCTTCGTCGCCTGTCAGAATGCGCACGCGGGCGGCGTCGACTGGTCGGCGCACGCGGAAGTTGAGCTTGGTGAGCGCCGCGGCCGTAATGCGTCCCGGCAGCGCGTATCCCGCAATGCCGGCAGGGGAGACGGTGAGCTCGCAGTCCGGAACGAGGCCCGCGCCGGGTTCCAGCGCGTACGCCGCTGCAGCTGCGCCAGCCCTCTCGGACTCAGTCGTCACGTTGTCGGCCAGGTCGTGCACGTGCAGCACGTTGCCACAGGCAAAGATACCCGGCACGCCTGTCTGGAGGCTCTGGTCCACCACGGCGCCGCGCCGTCGTGGGTCAAACTCCACCCCCGCCGCAAACCA